>NZ_KB903667.1 GCF_000379785.1 Gallibacterium anatis DSM 16844 = F 149
AACTTTACGTTTTATTGCTTAACCAAGCCCTGAATTCTATTGAGTCACTCAATTTGTTATCTACGAATGCCCACACAGATTGTCTGATAGTTTTTTAAAGAACAATGTCGCACTTTCGCGACAAGGTCGCCTATACTACTTATCTCGACCTTTATTGTCAACAAGATTTTTTCAAGTTTTTCTCTCTCTTGGATATTCACCGATATTGCTTAACCGGCGTTGCTCCTCTCTCGTTGCGTGAGGCGGCATTATAGGGATTTTTTTATGCCTTGCAACTGTTTTTATGACGAATATCACACTTTTTTATTTAACTGCCTAGAATTTCTGCAAAATGTATTGTTTTACATCAATTTTCTTTTTAATCTGTATTTTTTACCACTATGGAGATCACTATGGACTTAACTCAATTTATCGGTTTTGGTGTAGCCGGTAACTTTGCTGGACATTTAGAACAAGCCGGTGAGGCAAAAGATTTTGAACAGGTCGTAACAAAAGAAGCTTCTCAACCAAAAGCTATTTTCCCTTTTTATGTGCCTAATGCTGATAATTTTTTAGCAACTTTTCCGCTTTCATCCTCAACCATTCAAGCCCCTGTTGGAGCAGATAATTTACAAATAGAGCCGGAAGTTGCCGTGCTATTTAATATTAGTTATAACAGTAACAAAAAAGTCATCGCTTTATCGCCTTTTGCGTTTGCAGCTTATAATGATTGCTCTATCCGCAAACCTAATGCCAAGAAAATTTGTGAGAAAAAGAATTGGGGAAGTGCTTCAAAAGGTATTTCTAGCCGCTTTTTAGATGTTGATTCTTTGGATAAAGGCAAAAAACTCGATCATTATCGCATTGCCTGCTTTCACAAAAGAAATGATGTTTTAACTGCATACGGCATAGATAGCCCTATATCCGGCTATAATTATTTCAATCAAAAATTAGTAGATTGGCTCATTGACAGAATGAATAATCAGCCTGATCAAGGCCCGATGAATGACATTCCCGAATTATTGAAACAGGCAAATTATCCCTCTCAAGCAATTATCAGTATTGGTGCAACCAGATATACCGAATTCGGTGAAACCCATTATTTACAAGTTGGAGATACCAGTATCGTGGTCGTGTATGATGGAAGACAATATCATCATCAACAGATTGCGCAATTTGCCCAAGCCGAAAACTTCCCTGACGACATTTCTGCATTAATTCAAAAAGTGAGTGCTTAATGAATAAAAAACCTCAAAAATCTGCTTGCTTTTTGAGGTTTTCTTTTTTAGTCATCCATATAGCCTAGACTTCTTAACGCCCGCTCATCATCAGCCCAACCACTTTTCACTTTAACCCAAAGTTCCAAATGCACTTTCGCATCGAATAATCGCTGCATATCCTGTCGTGCTTCTGTTCCAATCGTTTTTAATTTCTGACCTTGATGGCCAATCACCATTTTTTTCTGTCCATCACGTTCAACTAAAATTAAGCCATTAATTTCATAAGTACCGCGTTCATTAATTTTAAACCGCTCAATTTCTACTGTGACAGAATAAGGCAACTCTTCACCCATAAAACGCATTAACTTCTCGCGAATAATTTCTGATGCCATAAAACGTTGAGAACGGTCGGTGACATACTCTTCCGGGAAATGGTGAACACCTTTACGTAAAGATTGGCGCACAATCGCTTTTAATTGATGCACATTATTGCCTCGCTGTGCCGAGATAGGCACAACCTCTTTAAATGAAAATTTTTCAGTCAACTGCTGGATGAAAGGCAATAGTTCATCTTTATTTTTCACATTATCAATTTTATTGATGGCCAACACTACTGGCGCTTTTGCACTGCGTAATTTTGTTAACACCATTTCATCATCATCAGTCCAATGGGTGCCGTCAACCACAAAAATGATTAAATCCACATCGCCGATTGCACTGCTCGCCGCACGATTCATCAAGCGATTAATCGCACGTTTCTCTTCAATATGAAGCCCCGGCGTATCAACATATACCGCCTGATATGCACCATCCGTATCAATTCCAACGATACGATGGCGTGTAGTTTGTGCTTTTCTTGAGGTAATGGATATTTTTTGCCCTAAAATTTTATTTAATAATGTTGATTTACCGACATTCGGCCGCCCAACAATAGCGATAAAACCACAATAGGTTTCTTGTTGATTGTCTGTTTGATGATCTACTGTCATTCTGCTCTCATTTATTTTATTTTTAATGCTGACAAAATTTTCTCTGCCGCAGCTTGCTCGGCTTTACGACGACTACTGCCGATACCTTCAAATAAAGTATCCGATTGTGAAATTTTACAAGTCACTTTAAAGGTCTGATTATGCGCTTCACCCTTAATTTCCACCACATTATAAGTCGGCAACGGTTGACGGATACCTTGTAGATATTCCTGTAAACGTGTTTTCGGATCTTTTTGATTATCGCCCGGCTTAATATCTGCTAAGCGTTGCTGATACCATTTTAAAATGGTTTCCTTCACTTTCTCAAAATTGCTGTCCAAATAAATCGCGCCAATAATCGCCTCCACACAATCGGAAAGAATTGAGCTTCTACGATAACCACCGCTTTTTAATTCACCCGGCCCCAATTTCAAATATTCACCCAAATCGAATTCTATTGCGATCTGCGCTAAAGTCTGCTCCCTGACTAATGTTGCACGCATTCGGCTTAAATCTCCTTCAGCGGATTTAGGAAATTGATGATATAACGCCTCACCAATCGTAAAATTCAAAATTGAATCGCCTAAAAACTCTAAACGTTCATTATGTTCGCTTGCCGCACTGCGATGTGTTAATGCTTGTTGCAATAACGCCATTTTTTTAAATTGATAACTCAATTTATTTTGTAATCTATCTAGATGTTGATTATTCATAACTATTTAATTTGTTTAAAGAAACGATCAGTCCGAATACCACTCGGCCACTCACCTTCTTTTTTATCTAAACTTAACCAAATCACCGTCGCTTTACCAACAATATTCCTTTCCGGCACAAATCCCCAAAAACGACTGTCATTACTGTTATCGCGGTTATCACCCATCACAAAATACTCACCTTCCGGCACCGTCCATTCACCGACAGCATTTCCATCCTGTTTGAAATAGTAAGGATCATAATTAAAACGATCCGGATTCAGTAAAATTTGATGCGTTACCGCACCTATTTCAGTTCGTTCAATTTGAGCATTACCGTGATATACGAATTCCGGATTAGGCTCAACCCCTTCATACTGATAAGTTTGGCTTTCGCAAAGATCCTGCCCACAAGCCGGTGTTACCGTTAAAACACCATTCTGCTGATCGTATTTAATATGATCGCCCGGTAATCCGATAACACGTTTAATATAATCCACATTCGGCTGCATTGGTGCTTTAAAAACAATAACGTCTCCACGTTTCGGCTCACCTAGCGCAACCCATTTCTCTTGAAAAACCGGATCTTTAATGCCGTACTCATATTTATTGACCAATAAAAAATCCCCGACTCTTAAAGTCGGCTCCATTGAGCCCGAAGGAATTTGGAACGGTTCATATAAAAAAGAACGCACAATTAATACTACTGCCAACACCGGAAATAATGAAGCAATAAATTCCGCACCTTCTGAAATTGGCTCAATTCTCGCTTTTTCTTCATCAGTTAGCTGTTTACCGCTACGCTGTTCCGCTCTGGCAATTTGACGTTGACGTTTCGGCTTCAACACAAAACGTTGATGACACCAGAAAATACCTGATAACACCGAGAACACAATCAACAAAATGGTAAATGTGTTCGGCAGTTGAAAATAATCCAATACTTTCCACAGGATAAATCCAACGACTAACAAAATAGGCAAGAAAAAGTTTGACATACTTGCTCCTTATTTATCTTTTCCAACGTGTAGAATCGCCAAAAACGCCTCTTGAGGGACTTCAACATTACCAAGTGATTTCATCCGTTTTTTACCCTCTTTTTGTTTCTGTAACAGTTTCTTCTTACGGCTGACATCCCCACCATAACATTTTGCCAACACGTTTTTCCGTAACTGTTTAACCGTTGAGCGTGCAATAATATGGTTGCCAATGGCTGCCTGAATTGCAATATCAAATTGTTGGCGAGGAATAAGCTCTTTCATTTTTTCCACCAACTCTCGACCACGATAAGGCGCATTATCTTTATGAACAATCAAGGCTAAAGCGTCTACACGTTCGCCATTAATCATAATATCCACCCGCACCATATCCGCCGCTTGGAAACGTTTAAATGAATAATCCAATGAAGCATAACCGCGTGAAGTTGATTTCAAACGATCGAAGAAATCCAACACCACTTCGCCCATTGGCATTTCATACGTCAATGCCACCTGATTGCCGTGATACACCATATGCGTCTGCACGCCACGTTTCTCAACACACAACGTAATCACGTTACCAAGATACTCCTGCGGCAATAACATATTACACTCAGCAATCGGCTCTCTGATTTCAGCAATATTATTTATCGGCGGCAATTTTGCCGGACTATCGACATAAATGACCTCGCCATTAGTCATTGCCACTTCATAAATTACTGTCGGCGCAGTGGTAATTAAATCCAGATCATATTCACGTTCCAAACGTTCTTGGATAATTTCCATATGAAGCAAACCCAAGAAACCGCAACGGAAACCAAAACCAAGCGCACTAGAATTTTCCGGTTCATAAAATAGCGATGCATCATTTAAACTTAATTTTCCTAATGCATCTCGGAATGCTTCATAGTCATCAGAACTCACAGGGAATAAACCGGCATATACTTGCGGTTTTACTTTTTTAAACCCCGGTAATGGTTTTAATGCAGGATTAAATTGTAATGTCAAAGTATCTCCTACCGGTGCGCCAAGAATATCTTTAATACCACAAACAACCCAGCCGACTTCTCCACACGATAATTCATTCGTATCAACCTGTTTAGGCGTAAAAATACCAAGTCTATCAACACCATAACTTTGCCCGGTGCTCATTACTTTAATCTTATCACCTTTCTTTAAGGTGCCATTTTTAATACGAACGAGGGAAACAACCCCTAAATAATTATCAAACCACGAATCAATGATTAACGCTTGTAGCGGCGCTTCAGGATCACCTTGTGGTGCCGGAATACGTTTAACAATCTCTTCCAACACATCCTCAACCCCAACGCCGGTTTTCGCCGAACAACGAACCGCATCAATCGCATCAATCCCGACAATATCCTCAATCTCTTCCGCCACTCTTTCCGGATCGGCTGCTGGCAAATCAATCTTATTCAAGATCGGCACAACCTCAAGATCCATCTCAATTGCAGTGTAACAGTTCGCTAACGTCTGTGCTTCCACACCTTGCCCGGCATCAACCACCAATAATGCCCCCTCACAAGCCGCCAATGAACGAGAAACCTCATAAGAAAAATCGACGTGCCCCGGCGTATCAATAAAATTTAACTGATAAGTTTCACCATTTTTCGCCGTGTAGTTTAAGGTTACGCTTTGCGCTTTAATAGTAATCCCACGTTCACGCTCCAAGTCCATCGAATCCAATACTTGCGCTTCCATTTCACGGTCACTTAAACCGCCACAAATTTGAATAAGACGATCCGAAAGTGTGGACTTACCGTGATCGATGTGAGCAATAATTGAGAAATTACGGATATTCTTCATAAATGGATAATTTTAATAAAATGGTTGGTTAATCAAATAAACCGCAAGATTTTACAAGAAACTAGCAAAAACTGCTACAAGAAAGGGATTTGTCGACAATATCAATATGGCAGGAAATTATCCTGCCATTGAATATTTTATTAATAATAAGAGTGTTCGCCGCGTTGATGTTCAGTAACATCTTTCACGCCGGTTAACTCACCTTCAAACTGTGCCAATAGCTGTTTTTCTACACCGTCTTTCAAGGTGACATCAACCATTGAACAGCCATTACAACCGCCGCCGAACTGAAGGATTGCTTCCCCTTTATCCGTAATTTCAATCAAAGTTATGCGTCCGCCGTGGTTTGCCAACTGCGGATTAATCTGTGTTTGAATAACATATTCAACACGTTCAATTAATGGTGCATCATCCGCTACTTTACGCATTTTGGCATTCGGTGCTTTTAAAGTTAATTGTGACCCCATTTCATCAGTCACAAAATCAATTTCCGCATCCTCCAAAAACGGCAAACTTAACTCATCAACAAACGCTGAAAATGTTTCATATTTCATTTCATGGTCTGTTGCTTCAACTGCTGATTTCGGACAATAAGACACCCCGCATTCCGCATTCGGTGTACCCGGATTAACGACAAAAATACGGATATTTGTTCCCTCTTCCTGTTGATCAAGCAGTTTACGGAAATGTGCCTGTGCCGCACTGGAAATCACAATTTGCTGCATAATTTATCTATCCTTTTTGTTAATACTTGACTGATATGGTCGGGAATAATACGCCTAATCTAAAATTTTTTCTACTCCCTCACTCAATTAAACCGAAAGGAAAAATCATTTTTGCGTTCTACACAATGCCCATACCTGAATTTCTGCCAACTCCTGTTGCATCAGGCAACGACAAATTGCCTCCATTGTCGCTCCGGTAGTGATAACATCATCAATTAACGCAATTCGCTTTATTTGCGCCGGAAGACGCTGTTTTAAGGCAAATGCCTGCTGCATATTTTGCTCTCTTTGCCGGCTATTTTTGCCTCGCTGTGTCGAGGTGGCACGTTGACGAATAACAACATTCTCTAAACAGGGAATATTCAACCACCGACTTAAATATCGAGCCAACAACGAAGATTGATTATAACCACGTTGCCATTGCCGCCGATGATGCAACGGCACCGGAATTAACAATTCCGGCAGATTTAACTGATGTGTCCTCCTTGCTTCTTTCACCGCCAATAACAATAATCTGGCTAAACTGCGATCCAACCAATAATCTTGCTGAAATTTGAAACGATAAATAAGCGATTGCAACGGATCTTCAAATGCGGAAACAAAGACTATTTTTTGCCATAACGGCGGAGTTAACAAACAAATACCGCAACGTTGTCGATCCTCCGGCAATTTTGTACCGCAACAACCACAATAGTGAAATGCCTTAATCTGTTTATAGCAAAACGAACAAAGTCCGTGCGCCGCAATCTGCAAGCGTCTTCCACACTGAATGCAACAAAAATCAAAAATATTATTCCGCTTCATTCCATTATCTTAATCAAAATCCTTAACTATTAATGAGATAGTGATAATTTTTGTGAAGAGGATCGAGAAATAAAGAAAAACTGCTAAAATTAACACTCTTTTCATTATTCCAAGGCAAGTTATGACAAAACCAGACATTAAAATTATCTTTTTCGATATTGACGAAACACTTTACGTAAAAAATAAAGCTATTCTGCCTACCAGCGTACCAAGCGTTATCCGCAGTTTAAAACATAAAGGCATTATCCCGGCTATCGCCACCGGACGAGCAAGATGTGCATTTCCGGAAAAAATTGATCAATTAATTAAGCAAGAAGGTATCGAATTATTTGTAACCATTAACGGCCAATATAATAGTTATAAAAATCAAGTTATTAGCAAACATCCTATTGCGACAACAGAGATTGAACGAATCATCCATTTTTTACAAATACACCAAATAGATTATGCTTTTGTCGGCAATGAAGCCATTGCAGTTTCCAATATCACGCCGCAATTAAAAAAGGCACTTGATCCGATCACCACCCGATATTTTATCGGCCAAGACTATTATAAAACGCACGATATTTATCAACTTTTGCTGTTCTATCCTGAATCACAAGACCAATTTATCGCCAATTCCGGCATTTTGGGTGAGCAATTTAAAACTGTCCGCTGGCACGATTATTCTGTAGATTGCCTTGTTGCAAGCGGTTCCAAAGCGAGCGGTATCGATGCCGTCGTCAACCATTTCGGCCTTACGATTGATAATGTTATGGCGTTCGGTGATGGCTTAAATGACATTGAAATGATAACCCACGTTGGCACAGGTGTCGCGATGGGCAATGCCCACCCCGAACTGAAAAAAATTGCCGATTATGTCACCGAAGATATTGAACACGATGGAGTTCTCAAAGGTTTATTGGCTTTAGGTGTGTTAACTGAAGAGGATTTAATTTAGGAATAGTAAAGTGGCTTAATTTTTCTTACAGAACAAACAGTTAAGCCACTTATAAACGCTTTCTTTTTAATTAAAACATTGATAATGCTTGTTTAACAATATCCTCCGCAGTGAGTTGGTACTCTTTTTGCAAAAAATCGACCGTTCCCACTTGCCCATAACGCTGTTTTATCCCTACTCTCCTCATTGGCACAGGACAATGTTCAACTAGTACTTCGGCAACTGCCGAGCCTAAACCGTTTTCAATACTATGATTTTCACAGGTCACCACTTTTCCTGTTTGTTGGGCAAATTTCACTATCGTTTCTGTATCTATCGGTTTTAAGGTAAACATATCAATTACAGCTGCGGAAATTCGATACTGTTCAGCTAAAATATCCGCCGCACGTAACGCTTCTGCAACCATAATACCATTAGCAATTAATGTTACATCCTTGCCTTGTTGCAACACTTTCGCTTTACCAATAACAAATTCCTCGTTGTCAGAATAAATTTTAGTTGCCTGCTTACGAATGGTTCTTACCCAATAAAATCCTTTTAACGAAGCCAATTGACGCACAATACTTTCCATCATTGCTGCATCCGTCATTTCCATTACAACAGTAGAAGCTAATCCCCTAACAATACCCATATCTTCGAATGACATATGCGTACCGCCATTATGTGCTGAAGTAATACCAGCATCGGAAGCAATCACTTTTACATTATTTTGTTGGTAATCCACTGACATAAACAGTTGATCCAAACATCTACGGCTAGCAAAAGCGGTAAAAGTATGAAAAAACGGGATATGTCCGGCTATCGACATTCCTGCTGCTAAACCGATACTATGCGCTTCCATAATGCCACAATTAATCACATGTTTCGGATACAACTTCTGTACTTTATCCATAGACATAGAGCTCATTAAATCTGCTTCTAAATCAATGATTAAAGGATTTTCTTGGATCAATTCAGCCATAGTAGAGGCATAAACTGCTCTCATTTCCAGAGTATCTTTCTCTAAATTACGCATTCTTAACCTCCAAATCTGCAATGGCCTTTTCAATCTGTGCCTTCATTTCATCATTTAGTCTTAAATGATGACTATTTTTCAAATCTTCCAAATAAGGCACGCCTTGACCTTTCTTCGTGTTTAGAATGATAACTCTCGGTTTGTCTTGTGCTGGTTCAGATAAAATTCGAGCCAACATTTGTACATCAGCACCATCAACAGCAAGGCAATTAAAACCAAACGCTGTAAATTTCTCCTGCAAATTAAAAGGATCTATGATCTCTGTTAAAGCACCATCCAACTGCATTTTGTTGTAATCCACCATCACAGTGAGATTAGTTAAACGATGATGAGCAATAAATTGAAACGCTTCCCAACATTGCCCTTCATTTAATTCACCATCACCCACTATACAAAATGTTCTGTTCGGTAAATTCCTTAATTGGTGAGAAAAAGCAATACCACTTGCAATTGACAAACCTTGTCCTAAAGAACCGGTTGTTGCATCAACACCAAGTGTTTTCAAACGATCCGGATGGCTTGGTAATAATGTGCCGTTTTGGTTAAGTGTTTTTAATTGTTCCAGTGGGAAATATCCTTTTAACGCCAATGTACTATATAAAGCCGGCCCTGCGTGACCTTTTGATAACACAAAATAATCTCGTTCACTCCAATCCGGCTTTTTAGGATCAATTTTCATTACTTTTCCATATAAGGCAGCTAAGGTTTCCACTACAGAAAGACTGCCTCCAAAATGACCAAATCCTAAATGAACCAACATTTTTAAGGTTTCGATTCGGATCTGATTCGCAAATCGGGTTATATCAGTTTCCATTCTCGTCTCCTTAATGATTAATTTTCTCTTTTTTTAGATAGTTATATGCCACTAATACAGCAAATAATCCGACAATCACTACAGTGATAATGTTTTTATCCCAATAATTAGCCATATTTCCTAAGATAATCCCAATGACACCAAAGTCCGCATCTGAGAAAGTCGTATTTGAGAAACCTAAACTTCCTAATACTGGTAATAGGAATACAGGTAAGAATGTAATTAATATACCGTGTGCAAATGCACCTAGAATTGCACCTCTTCTTCCACCCATTGCATTACCGAATACACCAGCTGTCGCACCACAGAAGAAGTGAGGAACCACACCAGGTAAAATAAGAACCCAGCTAAGCTGACCTAAAATAAACAACCCAACTAAACCACCAACAAAACTAGATAAAAAGCCAATCAATACCGCATTTGGTGCATATGGGAAAACAATCGGACAATCTAAAGCGGGTTTTGCATTCGGCACTAATTTTTCAGAGAAGCCGGTAAATGCCGGCACAATTTCTGCCAGAATTAAACGAACACCTTGCAAAATGATGAATACACCTGCTGCAAAAGTTACCGCTTGAATAAGCGCATAAACTAAATAATTTTGTCCTGCACTGAATTTTGTTTCAATAAACTCTGGGCCACTAGCAATCGCTAAGATGAAATATATCACCATCATTGTAAGAGAAATGGAGATGGAACTATCACGTAAGAAACTTAAATTTTTCGGTAAATTCATCTCTTCAGTAGATTTTGAACCTTTACCTGTCCATTCTCCAATTGCCCCTGCTAACACGTATCCTACTGTACCGAAATGCCCAAAACCCACGTCATCGCTACCGGTAATATGTTTCATATAACGGTGTGCAATATATGGAAAAAATGCCATTACCAACCCTAAAGACAAAGCACCGACAAAAATAAGTTGAACACCTTCAAATCCAGCAACAGTTAAGATAATTCCAATCATACAAGCCATATAGAAAGTATGGTGACCCGTTAAAAAGATAAATTTCAAACGAGTAAAACGAGCAATAATAATATTGGCAACCATACCAAATGCCATAATTAATGCAGTTGCTGTGCCATATTTTTGTAATGCTAATGAAACAATTGCTTCATTATTCGGAATAATACCTTGCACATTAAAAGCGTGTTGGAACATATCACCAAGCGGAGTCAGTGATCCTAATAAAACACCGGCACCACCACCTAGCACAATAAAACCTAAAATAGTTTTAATCGTGCCTTTAATAATGTCCGGTAATGCTTTCTTTTGCGCAACTAAACCGACCAATGCAATAAGTCCAACTAACACTGCCGGTACTTTTAAAATATCTAAAATAAAGAAAAGGAAAGCGTTCATAATAAACTCCTTCTAACATTAATTTTTTTGAAAATAGGCTGTAAGTTTTTGTTCATACTCCGCCAAACTTACAATATTGGTCACGACAATTAATTTATCTTCTGCAATACCGCTACTTGCCGCAATGTCTTTTGCCATTACAAAAACATCTGCATCATTCGGACTGACAGAAGCGAGATCGGTATGTTCAACTTCCGCCTCAATTCCCATTTTTTTCAACACTTTCTTGATGTTCATTTCCATCATAAAGCTGCTGCCTAATCCAGAACCACAAACTGCCATAATTTTCATCATAAACCTCCGAACTGTTACTATTGAATAAGAGAAAAAATTTCATCTATTGTTTTGGCATTGATAATTTGTTTTACCTTATCATCGTCGCCTAATAATTCTGCTAATTCTGAAAGTACAGAAAGATGAGCTGTACTATCTTTTGCTGCCAACATCACAATTAAATGTACTGGATCATTTTCATCCGAACCGAAATTCACGCCGGAAGAAACGACTAATAACGATAATCCTGTTTCTATTGCCCCATCTTCTGGTCTGGCGTGAGGCATGGCAATCTGCGGAGCAATCACAAAATAAGCACCGAGTTCCTCATATAAACGGAAAATATTATCGAGATAACGTGGCTCAATAATCTTCTCGCTAAGCAATGGTGTAGCACACAATTTCACTGCTTCTTGCCACGAAGTCACCTTTTCTATGCGTTGCAAATGCTTTTTTGGTAAAAATTGTTCTAACATAGTGCCTCCTTAAATCTTGTTCATAATTGCAGTCTAGAGGAGCTTTAATTTTCTATCAATCACCAAATTTCAATTTTGTGATAGCGCTAACATTTTATTTTTTCGAAGGAAGAGAATGGTATACTTAACCCTATTATTTTGACTCTATTTCACTCATTATGACTGAACAAAAAAGTAATAAACCTCGCCGTAGTACAGGGAAAGTAACTTTAGCTGATATCGCCAAGAAAGTGGGGGTTGGTGCAATGACGGTTTCCCGAGCTATTCATAAACCAGATTTGGTTTCTGAAGAGTTAAGGAATAAAATTCAACAGACTATTCAGGAAATGGGTTACATTCCGAATGTAGCAGCAAGAAATCTGGCAAGTGTCAACTCCAATAATATCGTGATTGTTACAACATCATTAATTGCCACTGAGAATACACTTATTCTAGAAGGGCTACAGAAGGAATTACAAACCGCTAATGTACAACTTCTGTTTCTTCTTACTGAAAAAGACAAAGATTGGATCAACGAAGCAATTCAATATTCCCCTGAAATTATTGTTTTATTAAATATGGAATATGATGCCAATCAAGCACAACGACTAAAAAGTCTTAATTTGCCTCTCATATCCATTGGCGCACACAAAACTGATAGTTTAGGTATCAACATAGGCGTTGATATATCACAAGTCATTCATCTGTTGGTTTCGCATTTATTACAAAAAGGAAAACAAGAAATAGGTTTACTTTGCGCCAGTCAGCAACTTTCTATTTTCCAACAATATATGAAAAGTTGGCATAGCGCTTGTTTGCAATACGCCATTAACCCTCACCTTGTCCTACACGGTGCTAATCACGCCTCTTTCAAAACTGGAGCGCAACTGTTCAACGAGGCGTTTTTACTTTGGGGACGAATTGACGCTTTTATCTGCCTATCTGATGAAATGGCTTGCGGTGCGCTATTTGAGGCTCATCGTCGTCATATTAATATTCCTTATGAAACAACAATAAGCAGCATAGGCGGTTTAGAAGTTAGCGAAGTGTGTTATCCCAAATTAACAACTGTAGCCATTCCTTATAAAGAAATGGGAATTCTAGCTGGGCGAACTGTAAGACGCTTATTCAATCAACAAATAGCTTATAAACCGGATAGTATTCTTGTTCGTAGCCGGCTCATCATCCGAGACAGTACCTAACCCACCCTCACAATTGTTCTGCCGTATAACTGGTGATCGAGCATCTTTTTAGCATATTCGGCAGCTTCTGCTAATGGGATTTCACGCGTGAACGCTTGTAAATAATCATCACCGATCAGTTGTGCCAGTTGCTGCCAAACGGAGGTGCGTTTTTCGAGCGGAAAATAAACTGACTCTACGCCTTGCAATCGCACATTACGCAATATAAACAGCATTACTGTGGTTTGTAGTTGATAACTTTGTGCTAAACCGCAGCAAGCAACACAACCGTGATACTGCACACGACTTATTAAATTTGCCAAAATATCGCCACCGACAGTATCAATCACGCCGGCAAACTGTTGTTTTTCTAATGGACGGCTTGGCTGTGCAAAATGGGATCGATCATAAATTTTCTCTGCACCGAAATCCAAAAGTTGTTGATAACGATCCGTATTTCCTGAAACGGCAATCACTGAATAGCCTAATTTATGCAATAAATAGACCGCAAGTGAGCCAACACCGCCGCTTGCACCGGTCACAATAATTTGCCCTTTGTCAGGCGTAATTTCTGCCTGTTGCAACGCATTCACGCACAACATTGCAGTAAAACCTGCCGTTCCTAATGCTATCGCTTTATATTCTGTCAGCGTTATCGGCAATTTCAACAAATGTTGCGGTTGTACATAGGTATATTCCGCCATCGCACCGAACTGCAATTCTCCATAACCAAAGCCGGTAACCAACACTAAATCCCCCACCTTAAACGCTGGATCATTGCTTTCGGCAACACTGCCGACCAAATCAATGCCGGGAATGAAAGGGTACTGTTTAATAATCCGACCGGTTCCGCATAATGCCAACGCATCTTTATAATTCAACGCTGAATAATGCACTTTAACTTTAATGCCTTGTCGTTGTGCTTCAGAGAAAAATTGTGAATCGATATTTTCAATTTTTGCCTGAAAAGGTTGATTTTCCGATTGACGTAATACCAATGCTTTCATAATTCACCCCTGTTTCTGATATAAACGATATGCAACTTGCTGTGTAAATTTCTCTTTTAACAACTGCCAGTTTTCCGGCACGGTCGGTGTTAAGTTTTTTTCCGTTTCAATGTAAATCAACGCTTCCTCCGCCAACCAACCGTGATTATTTAATAATAACAGTGTTTCTGAAAGCAGATTCTGATGAAACGGCGGATCAATAAAAACGATATTAAAACCTTTCGCTTCAGCCGTTGCTAAAAACGACAAGGTATCCGCACAAATCACTTCGCCCTGCTCTGTTTTAAGCTGTTGTAAATTTTGCTTTAACTGTTTTGCCACTTGTGGCGATTTTTCCAACATTACTACCGAATTTGCCTGACGAGATAACGCCTCAAGCCCCAAAGCACCGCTACCCGAAAAACAATCTAAACAATCTGCTCCGACAATATCGTGCATTAGCCAATTAAACAATGTTTCACGCACGCGATCTGAAGTTGGACGCAACCCTTGGGACAACAATACCGGCAATTTACGCCCTCGCCATAATCCACCGATAATTCTCACTTCGCCCTTGTTGTTACTCAATTGTGCTATTTTTGAAAGGTTTTTTGCCATAAATAAAAGAAATGCTAAACATCAATAACATTAAAATGATAAACTAGCTGGTATTTTAGTCTATTCTTTTCACTTTGTGCATAACCTTATGCAGATTATCTTTTTATACTAATTTGGAAATAAATATGTCGGAAAACAAACAGAAAAAAGGCTTTTGGGCATCGTTATTCGGTCGTAATAAATCTCAACAACCGCAACAAAATACACAACAGGAAACCAAACCTGATACAGATGCAGATAATGTTATTTCAGATCAGCATCCACAAACTGAAGCACCGAAAACTGAAACACCGATTGCTGAATCACAACTTACCGACACAGAAATAACAACCACAGAACAGCAAGAACAACAAACTTCTTCACTTCCACCACAACAAATTGAGCCTGAGCCTGAGCCTGAGCCTGAGCCTGAGCCTGAGCCTGAGCCTGAGCCTGAGCCTGAGCCTGAGCCTGAGCCTACAAAAATTGAAACACAGGAAAAACCTACTAAACAAGGTTTTTTCAGCCGTTTAGTACAAGGACTGGTGAAAACCAAACAAAATATCGGTGCCGGTTTTCGTTCTCTTTTTTCAGGTAAAAAAATCGATGATGATCTGTTTGAAGAGTTAGAAGAACAGCTGTTAATTGCGGATATCGGTGTGCCGACCACAAATAAAATTATTAAAAATTTAACAGAACACGCCAGCCGTAAGCAGTTAAAAGAGGCGGAATTACTCTATCAACAATTAAAAGTTGAATTAGCAACTATTTTAAAACCGAATGAACAACCTTTAGTGCTAACCGATAAAAAACCTTTTGTTATTTTGATGGTTGGCGTAAACGGCGTCGGTAAAACCACCACCATTGGTAAATTAGCAAAACAGTTCCAACAGCAAGGTAAATCCGTTATGTTAGCTGCCGGTGATACCTTCCGTGCAGCGGCGGTAGAACAGTTACAAGTTTGGGGTGAACGCAATCATATTCCGGTTATTGCTCAAGCAACCGGCGCAGATTCCGCTTCGGTATTATTTGATGCAATGCAATCTGCAACCGCGAAAGGCGTGGATATTCTGATTGCCGACACCGCCGGTCGTTTGCAAAATAAAAATAATCTAATGGATGAACTAAGAAAAATTGTGCGAGTGATGAAAAAATATGATGAAAATGCACCACACGAAATTATGCTGACATTAGATGCCGGCACCGGTCAAAACGCAATTAGCCAGATGAAATTATTTAATGAAGCGGTCGGCATTACAGGAATTACATTAACCAAATTGGACGGCACAGCAAAAGGCGGTGTCATTTTTGCACTGGCAGATCAATTTAATGTGCCTATTCGTTATATCGGCGTGGGTGAAAAAATTGATGATTTACGCCCATTTAATAGCGAAGAGTTTATTGAAGCACTGTTTACATCGGATAAAGAGGTTTAAGGAACAGTTATGATTCGGTTTTCAGATGTGAGTAAAGTTTATAGTGGCGGAAACAAACCCGCCCTGCAAGGAATCAGTTTTCATTTACCTGTCGGCAGTATGACCTATATCACCGGTCATTCCGGTGCCGGTAAAAGCACGCTGTTAAAACTGATCCTCGGTATTGAACGTGCCAATGGCGGTAATATTTGGTTCAATAATCACGATATTACTCGTTTACCCGCATCTGAAATGCCTTATTTACGCCGCCAAATCGGAATGGTGCATCAGGATTATCGTCTGCTCACTAACTACACTGTGTTGGATAATGTCGGTTTGCCGTTAGTCATTAACGGAATGCACCCTAATGAAGTCAAAAGACGTGCTTCGGCAGCATTGGATCGTGTTGGTTTATTCCATCGTGCCGACTACTATCCGCAGCAACTTTCAGGCGGTGAGCAGCAACGTGTCGATATTGCTCGTGCCATTGTGAATCGCCCACAACTTCTGTTGGCGGACGAGCCAACCGGCAATCTGGATAAAGAGCTTTCATTGGATATTTTTCATCTTTTCGAGCAATTGAACAGTATGGGGGTAACGGTGATTATTGCCACGCACGATGTCAATATCATCGCACAGAATCCAAAACCGACCATCGTTTTAGAACAAGGGCATTTAAAACAGTTTATTTGTTAATGGGATTATTATGAACCAACGTCATCTCAACGCTTCCATATTCTTGCAATTAAAAATTGTCTTCCAAATGGTATTTCGTGAACTATTAAAAAGAAAACTCGGTACATTATTAACCGTTATTGTGATCGCCGTTTCATTAACTATTCCGGTAACGACTTATTTATTATGGAAAAACGTGGAATATACTATCGATAACTTCTATCCGGAATCTGAATTGGCGGTCTATCTGAATAAAAATTTAAGTGAACAGGATGCCGAACGTGTCGTTGAATCACTCAGAGCACAGCAAGGTGTTGATGCCCTAAATTATATCTCTCGTCAGAAAAGCCTCGAAGATTTCCGCCAGTGGTCGGGCTTTAATGAGGAATTATCGCTTTTGGATGACAATCCATTGCCGGCAGTGGTGATGATCAAACCTACCGAAGAGTTCAAAAGCAGCGATAAAGTGATGGAATTACGCACTGAACTGATGAAAGTGAAAGGCGTGCAGGAAGTGCGCTTAGATGACGGCTGGATAGAAAAATTGGGTGCGATCTCCTATTTAGTTGCCAAAATTGCCGTTATTTGCTGTGTTTTAATGAGTTTAGCGGTGTTCTTAGTGATTGGAAACAGCGTACGCTCCGATGTTTACAGCAGCCGCTCAAGCATTGAAGTAATGAAACTGCTTGGAGCCACTAACCATTTTATTCTTCGCCCGTTCCTCTGCACCGGTATCATTTACGGCGTGCTCGGCAGTATGCTCGCCACCATTTTCAGTTTTCTGCTCATCGCTTATTTCTCAACAGCGGTAAGCTATGTTGCCGATATTTTTGCGATCAAAATAGCATTAAACGGTTTAGCTCTCTCAGAAATTCTCTTTATGATCATTATTTGCGCCGCTATCGGTTATGCCGCAGCGTGGATCTCCGCAAACAAGCATATCAATGATTTTGAAAAGAAAAATTAATCTCTAAAGTCAAGTTTCATCCATCGTGAAACTTGACTATCTGATTTGACAAGAGTAACATTCCGCCCGATATTTTTTCTATGAGGACAAACACTTTGGACAGTCACAGTCGATACTGGTTTTACTATTACAACTAATCTTTTCGCCTCATAGCCTCTTTTGCTTATCGGCGAAAAGTCGGTAAGTATCAAACTTCCCATAAAATAAACTGGAATCTTTTTTATTTTGTTCATTGCGTTGTTCAAAACCCAACTGAGGGAGTAAGAACAGATGATTGGAGCATTTGCCTTAGATGACGCACGTTTAGTGCGAATTGACGAAAACAGCGATGCATTAAATGATGCAATTTGGATTGACCTATTAGAGCCGACCGCTGAAGAGCGTGAGATGTTACAACAAGGACTAGGTCAAAGTTTAGCCTCTTATCTCGAGCTGGAAGATATTGAGGCATCCGCACGTTTCTTTGAAGATGAAGACGGCTTACATTTACACTCTTTCTTTTATTGCGAAGATGAAGATGATTATGCCGATATCGCCACCGTTGCTTTTACCTTGCGTGACGGTCGTTTATTCTCTCTCAGAGATCGTGAATTGCCGGCTTTCCGCCTTTATCGTATGCGCTCCCGTACCCAACGCTTACTTGAATGTAATGCCTACGAATTATTATTGGATCTGTTTGAAACTAAAATCGAGCAATTAGCGGATGTGATTGAAACAGTTTATGCCGATTTGGAAAAATTAAGCCGTATCATTCTGGAGGGAAAACAAGGTGAAGCGTTTGATCAGGCATTAGCCACATTGACTGAACAGGAAGATGTGAGTTCAAAAGTGCGTTTATGTTTGATGGATACGCAACGTGCATTGAGTTTTTTGGTACGTAAAACACGTTTGCCAGCCAGCCAGTTGGAGCAAGCGCGCGAAGTGTTACGAGATATTGAATCACTACAACCTCATAACGAATCTTTGTTCCAAAAAGTGAACTTCTTAATGCAGGCGGCAATGGGTTTTATGAATATCGAACAGAACAGAATTATGAAGATCTTCTCTGTGGCATCCTTGATTTTCCTACCGCCAACATTGGTTTCTTCCACTTACGGTATGAACTTTGCCAATATGCCGGAATTAACTTGGAAATTCGGCTACCCATTCGCCTTAGTTTTAATGGCGCTCGCCGCCTTATTCCCATTCCTTTATTTCAAACGGAAAGGGTGGTTGTGAGAAAAGTGCAGTGTTCCGACACTGCATTTTTCATTTCATTAACGTCAACTCTATCGCACTCATAAAACAGCTGACTTTACATTCACCACAGCCATTGCAGTGCGATAAATCAACCATAAGTTGTTTATTGCTATCAAGTCGGATCGCTTTTGTCGGACAGCTTTGTATACAACTGTCGCACGCTTGTCCCTGTTGTTGTAAACATTCCGCTAAGAAGCGCGGTCTTAACTCAGTGTCTGCTTTAAATGCCGGATGCAATGCTTTTGTTGGACAAGCCTGTGCACAGAGTCCACAAAAATCACAGGCGGCATAAGTTATCGCTAAAGTCGCTTTTTGTTGTTCAATTTGGATTAACCCATATGGGCAAACTTGCGCACATTTACCACAGCCATCACAAAAAGCGGTAAACAGCTCCTCTTTTGCAGCAAAAGGTGGGCGATTTTGTAATCGCCGCAACGATTGTTGTTGCGGTGATTGTTTGAAAAGACGGAAAAGCCCCCGTCTTGAGATATTATGATGCGACAAATATGCCGAATAATAACGTTCGTCTTTTGTCATCATTGTCTAAAAATAGAGCGGCAATTTTGGAACGGCACATTTAATATTCATCTGCCACAACGATAAAGTCTGTTCCGCAATTAAGCCGATTCCTTGATAAAAAGGCGATTCCGTTTGTTTGGTGAGTAAACTTAAATAACGCCACACCCAAGTAAACAGATACTTCGCTAAATATTCATCCAGAATTTTCGGATTACTATTGGCAATATAACCTGCCATCATTAACATCAAGCCGACCTGATCTTCCGGTTCTTCAGTGCCGACATTACAGCAGATGTCATTTCTCAGCATAAATTTGCGTAAATCTATCAAGGGTTTGCCGAAGATGACAGCCTCTTCATCCAAATAAACAGTGCTCCAAGGCGGTGCCGGCAAAGCATTAGGCCCTATAAATTGCGCTTGGAATTGTTCCGGCAAATTATCACGTTGGCGTAACAACGCTACAATTTCATCCTCATTTTTGAGTGCCGGAAGCCAACCTTCTTGCCAATCCATATTATCCAATGCATCTAGAATAGGCTTTAAAACAGTGTGTCTTGGCTCGAAATATAATAACATTCCCATCCAATAACCGCTTGTTTTTACCCATTCTACAAACTTTTCTCGTTCCATCATTGTGTCTCCCACAGAAAGGAACTACGCCTAAATCCTTAGGCGTAGTCATCATTAACATCAAACTGCCATACCTACTGTCATATGCAGTCCATAAAAAATGATGCGACCTAACACTTCTCCACCGAACACCAATAATACCGCGAATAGTAATCCAGCTCTATGATTACTTTTACAAAGTAATAAATTTGCCAACACTAAGCACAATAAACGAATAATATTTAACCAGACATATTCCGGAACTAAATTAATCGCCTGTTGAACGGCGCTGTGAATGGAAGCTAAGGTAAAACTTTGGTAGATCACGACCGCAACTGATGCCACCATTGCCAAACCGAATAACCACGGCAATAGGCATAATGGACGAATAGGATGTAATAAAGTATATCCCAAAGCAGTTCCCATTAGCACAACGGTTAAATAAAATTGCCAAGAGGTGATGGCATTGTTCCAAGTTGGAACAGTATCAATATGATAAACATTGTTCATCATATACATAAATACCGCGCCGCTGATCACCATTACAACTAACCATATGCGTGATAAGCCACTAGGCATTTTTCCTATAATCGCGATTAACCAATAAAAACCGGCAATAGCAAAAAAGAGTGCACCACTGGCAATTTCATTACTCAGCATTGATTCGCCGACACGATTAAGTGAATTAAACGCTCTTATCGGTGTTCCTAAATGCAGTATTGATGCAATAAAACCGATACCTAATAACACCAATGGTAAAAACATTAATTTATAAATTCGGCTCTTTTCGGTTTCCGCCTCTTTTTGCCAAAGGACATAAGCAAACACCCATAATGTTCCGACTGCCGCCTGTGCCAATACAGTAAAAAAGACCAAAGGCAATTCAAGTAATCCCGCATTCATCTTACACCTCCCTCGGATTTGCTAAAAAGCCGCTTGTATCGCCACTTGGGCGTGCATTTTTATTCGGCTTGACCACCAAATTAGGTTTGGTTACTTCTGCCGGCGGTAACGGTGCGATCGAAGCCTGATTACCGTATTTTGCTCTAAGTTCTTCAATTGGAGCAAAATCTAACGCTCTTAATGGGCAGGCTTCCACACAAATCGGTTTCTGACCTGCTTTAATACGGGAATAACAACCGTCACATTTGGTCATATGTCCCTTTTTCGCATCATATTGAGGTGCATCATAAGGGCACGCCATATGGCAATAACGGCAGCCGATACACACCTCCTCATTGACAATCACAAAACCATCTTCATTTTTGTGCATTGCACCTGTCGGGCACACTTTAGTACAAGCCGGATTTTCACAATGGTTACAGGAAATAGAAAGGTAATAAGCAAATACATCCTGTTCAAATGTACCGTCTTCTTTGACTAACCAATTTCCGCCACAATATTCATAAATACGGCGGAAATTAACCTCTGTACCCAAATCTTTATAATCTTTACAGGCTAATTCACAAGTTTTGCAGCCTGTGCAACGTTCTGAATCAAAATAGAATCCATATTGTTCCATACTTTACTCCTTAAATTTTCTCAACCTGTACTAAGTTAGAATGTTGAGGATTTCCCTTAGCTAACGGTGATGGGCGTTGTGTAGTCAGTACGTTGATACAACCGGAATGATCCACTCTGTGATTATCCGGCGCATACCAAGCACCTTCTCCCAATGCAACGACTCCCGGAATAATTCTCGGAGTAACTTTTGCATTAATCTGAACTTCACCACGATCATTAAAAATACGGATACGATCACCGTCTTTAATGCCGCGCGCCTGTGCATCAATCGGATTAATCCACATTTCTTGCGGATTGGCTGCTTTTAATACATCAACATTACCGTAAGTTGAGTGAGTACGTGCTTTATAGTGGAAACCACTTAATTGCAACGGATATTTTTCCATTAGCGGATCACCATAATGTTCAAAACTGTCTACGTGAATCGGCAACGGATCAATCACATCCCCTTCCGCCAATTTCCACGTTTTTGCAATTTCCGCTAAACGGCTGGAGTAAATTTCGATTTTTCCTGATGGAGTTTGTAATGGATTTTTTTCTGGATCTTCACGGAAATCTTTATAAGCAACAAAGAAACCGTTCGGATCGACTTTTTTGAAGATTCCTTCTCTTCTGAACTGATCAAAGGTCGGCAATTCAGGCAAATTCGCTCTGGATTGTTCATACAAATGACGCAACCACTGTTCTTGAGTACGGCCTTCCGTGAATTTTTCTTTTACACCTAACTTTTCTGCTAAGCCGGTCATCATATCGTAGATATTTTTGCATTCAAACGCCGGTTTAACCGCCTGATCGGCGAAAATAACGTATGCCATATTAGATACAAACGCATCCAGACAAAAATCCATCTGTTCGGATGTTGTGCAGTCCGGCAAAAGAATATCGCTATATTTTGCGGTCGGTGTCATATGATTATCAATGGTTACAATCATTTCGCATTTTGACTCATCCTGCAAAATATCGTGGGTACGATTAACTTGAGCGTGCTGATTGATTAAACAGTTACTTGCATAGTTCCAAATAAATTTAATCGGTGCGGAAAGTTTTTCTACACCACGAATACCATCGGTTGTCGCTGTCATTTCCGGGCCACGCACAATGGCATCAGTCCACAAGAACATTGGAATACTGGCTTGAACCGGGTTTGTCAAAGTCGGCATTCTGACAAAAGGAATACTATAAGAACTCTCGCGCGCGCCGGTATTACCGCCATTAATCCCAACATTTCCGGTCAAAATCGGCAACATTGCGATCGCACGAGAAATAAGCTCACCATTGCTACGACGTTGCGGCCCCCAACCTTGAGAGATGAAAGCCGGTTTCGCACCTGCAATTTCTCTTGCCAATTTAATAATTCTATCTGCCGGAATACCTGTAATTTTTGATGCCCATTCCGGTGTTTTGGCAATGCCGTCTTTTCCTTGTCCTAAAATATAGGCTTTATAATGCCCATTTTTCGGTGCAGATGCCGGCAATGTTTTTTCATCATAACCAACACAATATTTATCAAGGAACGGTTGATCCACCAAATCTTCGGTAATCATTACATACGCTAAAGCAGAAACTAATGCCGCATCAGTACCGGGACGAATCGGAATCCATTCATCTTCTTTTCCTACGGCGGTATCGTTATAACGTGGATCGATCACAATCAATTTCGCATTGGATTTTGCTTTTGCACGTTCAATACAATAGGTTAATCCGCCACCACTCATACGGGTTTCAGCCGGATTATTTCCGAATAAAACGATCAGTTTGGTGTTTTCAATATCCGCCATACCATTACCGGAAGCCCAACCGCCACCGTAAGTGTAATCCAAACCAACCGCAATTTGTGCGGTACTGTAATCACCGTAATGGTTAAGATAACCGCCAATACAGTTCATTAAACGTGCAATTAAGGTTGAGCCCGGTGGCCAAGATTTGGTAATGGTTCCCCCTAAAGTTCCGGTACCATAATTCAAATAAATTGACTCATTGCCATATTGTTTAATATTTTTTTGTAATGACTGAGCAATTTCTGTTAAGGCTTCATCCCAGCTGATACGTTTAAATTTTCCTTCACCACGTTTACCGACACGTTTCATTGGATATTTCAAACGATCCGGATTATACACACGACGACGCATTGAGCGCCCACGCAAACAAGCCCTGACTTGATGATCCACATTATAAGTTTCAGTGCCGGTATTGTCGGTTTCAACATAGGTAATTTTGTTATCCTTCACGTGCATTCTTAATGCACAACGACTACCACAGTTGACGGTACAAGCACTCCAAACAATCTTTTCATCATTATTTACAGTATCGGTTAATGCTTTTTTCTCATCTGCTGCAATCGCTCTAAAAGGAATTGCTAATTCGGAAGAGGCTAAGATCGCCGCTAACTTTGAGGAGGATTTAAGAAAATTCCTTCTATTTACTTTAGGATTAATAATTGATTTATCCATATTCACTCCATTTTCAAAATATGTTTAAAAAAATAAACTTATTTTTATGTCACCCTTGAGGGGTAGCTATTATATGGAGTGTTTTCTGAACCAAGATAAAAAAAGAGAAAAAAGATGATATATATCAACTAATTATAATTAATGAGAATTATTGCCAACAAAAAACCGGCTATATCGCTATAGCCGTTAAAAAATACTGTTTTTTTATACATACGCGGTAATTGACGCAATATGTTTTATTTGGTAGTATTCATCTCCAGAATCAAACTTGATAAAGTTTTTCCATTTAATGTGTGGGAATAATATTGTCTACCTATTTGGTCTAAATAAAGAAAAAATTCCTCAATTAAATTATCATTTGATTTACAACAAATATTATATTTAGACCAATTTTTTTGATATTTTATTCTTAATTCATCGTTACACGATTTAAGAATACTAACTATATTGGGTAGATTATCTGCTAAAGTTTTAAATACTTTTGGATAAACTTGCTCTTTAAAAAAGAACTTTCCTCCAGCGGAGAATATATCTCTAAAGTTAGGGCTATAGTAGTAATATTCAGAGATTATATATGATGTTGCATTGTTATAATCAGCTCTTACAGTTTCTTGATCGTTTTTTCCATTTACTGTTTTTAACAATTCGTGACTATATAAAATAAATATTTCAGAAATAATATTCCCTTTTTCTTTATCATTTAAAGAAGAAAATAATATAGGCTGAATTTCATTATCTGGTAAATACCATTGAGATTCTGATGTTCTTTCTCTTAATTTGTTTGAAACAAATTGATTCTTTTCTTCTTTAGTTAAACTTCTAAGTTCAAAATATTCTTCGTTTGATGTAAAAATATTTTTTTCATTTAATGAGTTCATATTAATAAAAAAACGTGGACTATGTGTTACTTTTATATCACTTATTGTTTTCCAATATGGTGCATACTTTATTTGAAAACAATTTTTTGAAGTATCCAATGCTCCAAAAAATAAATAAATTTCTTCATATTCAATATCACTAATACTTTCAAATATAGAATTACCATTAGTTGTCCAAGTTAACGAATTTCTACTTTTTAATTCAATTCCATATTTTTTATTATCTATTTCAATAGATAGATCAGGAAAATGATGTGAAAAATGGGATTCATATTCAAACCGAATATTTTTTATATTATGATGTTTTAATGTATCTAATACATCACAAACTAATAATTCAAATCCATTTTTCTCTCCTTTACTTTCAGTGAATTTTTTATCTAAATTTAGACGATTTTCTATACTTTGTTTTAGTAAACACAACAATTCTTCAATCATAATTTATCCTTAATAGAGGTTCATATATGAATACAATCGATACATTAAATACTCCATTTAATACACCTAAAGTTAGGTATAATGTTATAAGTCTCTTCTCCGGTCTAGGCGGTATGGATCTTGGATTTAAAGGTGATTTTCAATTCTTGGAACATTATTATAGCAAAAATCCATTTGATATCCTTTTTGCTAATGACATTTTTAAACAAGCTGCTGAAATTTATGAAAGTAATTTTCATCATAAGGTTAATCAAAAAAGTATTCTAGATTTAGATCTAGATAAAGACTTACCTAAAGAAAAAATCGATGTTATTTTAGGAGGATTCCCTTGTCAAAGTTTCAGTTATGCAGGTAAAAGAAAAGGATTAAACGATCCTAGAGGACAATTATATAAACAAATGATTAGAGTTATTCAACATTATAAGCCTAAAATTTTCGTTGCAGAAAATGTTGATGGTATTCGTAATGCTAATAAGACCCATACTAATCAAAAAATAGAATCTGCTTTAGATATTATTTTAAAAGATTTCCAAAATGTCGGTTATCACACCGAATATCATATTTTAAATGCTGCAGATTATGGAGTTCCGCAAGTTCGGAAAAGAGTTATCATTATAGGTATTAGAAATGATCTAGGGAACATTAATGATATAGTATATCCACAGCCACAATTTAGTGAATCTGGAATAGATCTACCTAAATGGATAAGTGCTAAACAAGGGATAGATGATCTTTGGGATCTAATAAATGCATCTATTCCTAATCATACTATCAGAGATATTTCAAAAGCTAAATTCTATTTAGGAAAAAAAATGCAAGGTAATAATAGAATTATAGCAGATAAACCTTCACCTACAATAAGAGCCGAACATCATGGAAATATAGAAGCACATTATCGTACACTTCTTGAAGACGAGAATGATATAAATGGTTGGAGACGTTTAAGTGTTCGAGAATGTGGTAGATTACAATCCTTTCCTGATAATTTTATCTTTACTGCTAGTGCTTCTTCTGCTTATAAAGCTATAGGTAATGCTGTTCCTCCTGTAATGGCTTGGCATATAGCAAGATCTGTGTGGCATATGCTAGAAAAAATAAACAAATGATTATTTTAAATAAAAAAACCGGCTATATCGCTATAACCGGTTTTTTCAATATTAAAAATTAGCGTTTATTTTTGACTAATTTTTCTGTGAGTTCATAAGCACGCAATTTCGCAAGTTCTCTGGAAAGTTTAGAAGCCATAAGCTCATAATTACCATCCTTATGCGCACTGCGAATATTTTCTTCTGCACGGCGTTTCGCTGCAAGGATACGTTCTTTATCAAGCTCTTCTCCTCGAATCGCAGTGTCCGCCAATACAATCACATTTCCCGGTTGCACTTCAAGAAAGCCACCGGATACATAAATAACTTCTTCTTTACCTTCTTTCATCACTTTTACGATGCCAGGTTTAATCGAAGTTAATAATGGAGTATGCCCGGCGAGAATACCTAACTCACCTTCGCTCCCTGTAACCTGAATACTTTCAACAACACCTGAAAATATTTTTTCTTCCGCACTTACAACTGTTAAGTTAAACGTTGCCATTAGTTATCTCCTTAGCGATTGTTTGCCTTAGGAGCAATTACATTTTTTTCGCTTTTTCTAATACTTCATCGATAGAACCAACCATATAGAACGCTTGTTCAGGAATATGGTCATATTCTCCGTTTAAAATACCTTTAAAGCCGCGAATTGTTTCTTTTAATGGCACATATTTACCCGGTGAACCGGTAAATACTTCAGCAACGAAGAACGGCTGTGATAAGAAACGTTCAATTTTACGTGCACGAGCCACCACTAATTTATCTTCTTCAGACAATTCGTCCATACCAAGAATTGCGATAATATCTTTCAATTCTTTATAACGTTGTAAGATACCCTGTACGCCACGAGCAACATCATAATGTTCCTGTCCAACAACTTGCGGATCTAATTGACGTGAAGTTGAATCAAGCGGATCCACCGCAGGATAAATACCGAGTGAAGCGATTTGACGGCTTAATACAACAGTTGAATCCAAGTGAGCAAAGGTTGTTGCCGGAGATGGGTCAGTCAAGTCATCCGCCGGAACGTAAACCGCTTGTACGGAAGTGATTGATCCGGTTTTAGTTGAAGTAATACGTTCTTGTAAAACCCCCATTTCTTCCGCAAGAGTAGGTTGATAACCTACCGCTGACGGCATACGTCCTAACAATGCTGATACCTCTGTACCTGCAAGGGTATAACGATAAATATTATCGACGAAGAACAACACATCACGACCTTCATCACGGAATTTTTCAGCCATAGTCAAACCGGTTAACGCAACACGTAAACGGTTACCCGGTGGCTCATTCATTTGTCCGTAAACAAGTGATACTTTATCCAAAACGTTGGATTCCTGCATTTCGTGGTAGAAGTCATTACCTTCACGAGTACGCTCACCTACCCCGGCGAATACAGAATAACCTGAGTGTTCAATCGCAATATTACGGATAAGTTCCATCATATTAACAGTTTTACCTACACCCGCACCACCGAACAAACCAACTTTACCCCCTTTCGCAAACGGGCAAACCAAGTCAATAACTTTGATACCGGTTTCCAACAATTCTGTACTGTTTGCTTGTTCTTCATAACTTGGTGCAGCACGGTGAATTGACCAACGAGCTTTTTCGCCGATAGGACCACGTTCATCAATTGGCTCACCAAGTACATTCATAATACGACCTAATGTTTCTGTTCCGACCGGTACAGAAATTGGGCTGCCTGTATTAGTTACAGACAAGCCACGTTTTAATCCGTCTGAAGATCCCATTGCGATACAACGAACAACACCACCACCTAATTGTTGTTGCACTTCAAGCACAAGACCGGTTTCAACGTTTAATGCTTCATACACTTTTGGCACAGCATCTTGTGGAAACTCAACGTCAATGACGGCACCGATGATTTGTACAATTTTTCCAGTTGCCATTATCATTCCTCTAATCTACTTTAAATTGCAGCCGCACCAGCGACAATTTCATTTAATTCATTTGTGATGCTTGCTTGACGAGCTTTGTTATAAACAAGTTGTAATTCGTTAATCAAATTACCCGCATTGTCTGTTGCAGCTTTCATTGCAACCATTCTCGCCGCTTGCTCAGATGCTAAGTTTTCTACTGCTGCCTGATACACTTGAGATTCGATATAACGAATCAATAAACTATCAAGCAATACTTTCGGATCTGGCTCATAGATATAATCCCAAATACCTTTTTGTAAACGATCGTTTTCCATTGAAGGTAAAGGCAATAATCTTTCAAGGGTCGGTTTTTGCGACATTGTATTAATAAATTTATTAAATACGAGATAAACCGCATCAACCTCACCGTTTCTATAAGCATCCACCATCGTATTAACAGTACCAATCAACTCTTCCACAGAAGGGGTATCACCAATTCCTGAAGTTTGAGAAATCACTTTCGCAATTCCCAAAGATTGGAAGAAGTTAATTCCTTTAGCACCGATCAAACTTAGCTGAACACCGACACCCTTATCATTGAACGCTTTCATTTCATTCATAGCACGTTTAAACAAATTAATATTTAAACCGCCACATAATCCACGATCCGTTGAAACGATAATGTAACCAACATTCTTAATTTCTCTTTCAACCAAGAAAGGGTGTTTATATCCAATGCTACCTTTTGATACATGGCTAATTACGTAACGTATTGTGTCAGAATACGGACGTGAAGAAGACATGCGTTCTTGCGTTTTACGCATTTTGGAGGCAGCAACCATTTCCATCGCCTTAGTAATTTTCTGTGTACTCTGTACACTGGCGATTTTGGTTCTTATCTCTTTCGCACCTGCCATTTCATCTCTCCGTTACGTCTATGGTAATTACCAAGCACCGTTTTGTTTAAATGAGTCTAAAATTGCCTTTAAGGTATCTTTTACTGCATCATCATATTTACCGGTTTTGGTCAATTCTTGCATAAATTCTGCATAATTATTTTGTGCATATTCCAATAATGCAGACTCAAATGAACCAATACGGTCTAACTCAACATCATCCAAATAGCCGAATTCAACAGCAAACAAGACTAAAGATTGTTGTGCCACAGTCATCGGTGAATATTGTTTTTGTTTCAACAATTCGGTAACTTTCTGTCCGTGAGAAAGTTGTTTACGGGTTGCATCATCCAAGTCGGAAGCAAATTGCGCAAACGCTGCCAATTCACGATATTGAGCCAATGCAGTACGAATACCGCCTGACAATTTCTTCATTGCTTTAGTTTGAGCAGCACCACCAACACGAGAAACAGAAATCCCCGGGTTAACCGCCGGACGAATACCAGAGTTAAATAAGTTGGTTTCAAGGAAGATCTGACCATCGGTAATAGAAATTACGTTAGTCGGAACGAATGCTGAAACGTCACCCGCTTGAGTTTCGATAATAGGCAATGCAGTTAATGAACCTGTTTTACCTTTAACTTCACCATTAGTGAAACGTTCTACAAATTCGGCATTAACACGAGCCGCACGCTCTAATAAACGAGAGTGTAGATAGAAAACGTCACCAGGGAAGGCTTCACGTCCAGGTGGACGACGTAATAACAATGAAATTTGACGATATGCTACAGCTTGTTTTGATAAATCATCATAAACGATTAACGCATCTTCACCACGGTTACGGAAATATTCACCCATTGCACAACCAGCATATGGTGCAAGATATTGTAAAGCTGCAGATTCTGCCGCTGAAGCCACCACAACAATAGTGTTATCCAACGCACCATATTCTTCTAATTTACGTACGACGTTGGCAATTGTTGAAGCTTTTTGTCCGATAGCGACATAAACACATTTGATGCCTGAATCACGTTGATTGATGATTGCATCAATCGCCAATGCGGTTTTACCGGTTTGACGGTCACCGATAATTAACTCACGTTGACCACGACCGATTGGAATCATTGAGTCGACCGCTTTATAACCGGTTTGCACCGGCTGATCAACAGATTGACGATCAATAACGCCCGGCGCAATCACTTCAACCGGAGAGAAACCATCGTTTTCAATCTCACCTTTACCATCGATCGGCTGACCTAATGTATTAACCACACGGCCTAATAAACCACGACCGACCGGCACTTCCAAAATACGACCGGTACATTGTACTTCCATACCTTCAGCCAAGTCGGCATAAGGTCCCATTACTACCGCACCAACTGAATCTCTTTCCAAGTTCAGTGCAATAGCATAACGATTATCAGGTAATGCAATCATTTCCCCTTGCATTACTTCTGTTAAACCATGAATGCGGATAATTCCATCACTCACGGAAACGATTGTACCAGTATTGCGTGCTTCGCTAACGACTTCAAACTGGGCAATACGTTTTTTAATCAGTTCACTAATTTCTGTAGAATTTAGTTGCATCTTTTTTTCCTCTTACAATTGCAACTCATTAGCTAAACGAGCAATTTGACCACGACTACTTCCATCAATGACAAACTCATCGGTACGAATAACTGCTCCCGCAATTAAAGTACTGTCCACATTGCAATTTAATTTAACTTTACGAGCAAGCCTTTTTTCCATCGCAGCAATAATATTCTTTTGTTGCTTATCACTTAATGGAAAAGCGGAGGTAACATAAACTTCTGTGATTGACTTATAGTCATCCACATACTCTTTAAACTGTACCAACACGGCCGGCAAAACTTGTAGACGTTTATTTTCAGCCATAATACGGATAAAGTTTTCACCGTATTTATCCAACTGATCACCGCAAATTTTAATCACTATATCGGCAATTTTGTTTGCTGATAAATCGCTGACTAATAAATTTTGCATTCTATCATCAGTAACTACAGCTGCCGCAAAACCTAACATTGTTTGCCACTGAGCTAATTGATCGTGTTCAATCGCAAAATCAAAAGCCGCTTTCGCATAAGGACGAGCTACTGTAGTAAATTCTGACATAGCTTACCTTCCTTATAACTCAGCCACGAGTTTATCGATAATGTCGTTATTAGCGGCTTCATCGACATTGCGGGCAACAATTTTTTCAGCACCGGCTACCGCTAAAGAAGCCACTTTAGCTCGTAACTCTTCCTGAACACGTTTACGTTCAGCTTCAATTTGAGCATAACCTTGTTCCACGATTTTCGCTTTCAAAGTTTCTGCTTCATTTTGAACTTCAGCTAAAATTTCATTACGGCGACGATTCGCAGCATCAATAATAGATTGAGCCTGTGTCTTTGCCGCATTCACTTCTTTTTCAATCAGTGCCTGTGTATCCGCTTGTTCTTTTTTCGCTACTTCAGCCGCAGCCAACGCATTTGCAATTTGTGATTGACGCTCTTCGATAGCTTTAATAATCGGTGGCCAAACATATTTCACGCAAAACCATACAAAGATGATAAAAGCTATTGTTTGTCCAATTAATGTTGCGTTGATATTCACAACGGACCTCCTATTGAAGTTGGTTGATTTACTCTATTAAAGAGTAACCCGTTATGTATTAACCTAACAATGAAACGAATGGGTTTGCAAACGCAAAGTATAAACCGATACCTACTGCAATCATCGCAATCGCATCAAGCAAACCAGCAACGATAAACATTTTTGTCAATAAAGAGTTGGCTAACTCTGGTTGACGAGCAGCTGATTCCAAGTATTTACCACCTAAGATACCGAAACCAATAGCGGTACCTAAAGCAGCAAAAGCGAACATGATAGATGCAGCGATAATTGTTGCACTAATTACAGTTTCCATATTTTTCTCCAGTTTGGTTAAAGATAACAGCAAAATGCTGAGGTTAAAAAAATCAATTAATGTTCCGATTTATTGTAAGCAATACTTAAATAAACCACGGTAAGCATCATAAAGATAAATGCTTGTAATGTAACGACCAAAATGTGGAAGATTGCCCAAATAATCTGCAATGGAATACCCATTGTGGCAACAACCATATTGGCGGAATACATCACAGCAATCAAAATGAAGATCAATTCACCCGCATACATATTACCGAAAAGACGGAGTGATAAAGATACTGGTTTAGAAAGTAAGGTTACAGATTCAAGAATAAGGTTAACAGGAATCAATGCCCAATGATTAAACGGATGCATTGTATATTCTTTAACAAATCCGCTTACCCCTTTAGATTTCACGGTGTAGAAAATAATCAGTACAAACACACCCAAAGCCAATGAGAAAGTGAGGTTCATATCGGTGGTTGGCACTGCACGTAAATGAATTTCATCATTGCCGGACAAAATAGCAGCCAGTTTCGGCAGATAATCGACCGGAATAAGGTCGATGGTATTCATCAAAAATACCCAAACAAAAATACTTAATGCTAACGGTGCAACAACATTACGACTGCCGTGGAAGTTTTCGGTCACAACGCCGTTGATCCACTCAACCAAAATCTCAACCGCTGCTTGTAGTTTTGTTGGTTTACCGGTTGTTACTTTTTGTGCTACACGATAGAACAGATACAAAAAAGCAACACCGCAAATAATAGAAAATAAAAGAGTATCGAAATGGAATGACCAAAAACCCTCACCGGCTTTAAGGTTGCCTAAGTGGTGGTTAATATATTCCATAGAAGTAAGAGATGAACCTTCTGCAGACATATTTGTTCCTACTGATTGTTAAGATGCTAGTTTATTACCTTGTTACTGTTTCTTAAACGAAATAACAAGAGATTATTCAAGAAGATTACGCCCAAGTAACCACCGAATAATCCTAATGGCGACACTGTTTTGTCAAAGACAAACAACATCACGAAAAACAAAATAGTTATACAAATTTTAAAAATTTCAGCCTGGTATAACACTTTAACCTTATTTATTTGCGCTGTTTTTAACCCTTTAAAAATCAGAAACCCAACAAACAGAATCTGTGGAATCCAACCAATCAAAGCACCAATTAAATAAGAAAAGGCGTAATTCGGCTTTAAAAAATATAATCCAATAAAAACGACAGCAATAATGATTGCCATCGTTAAAAATACTTTTTTATAGAGCGTTTTTGTATGATTGATCCAAAAAGACATCGTTTAGATTTTGCCCATAAAACACAAGGGATTACACCCGTTTACGCACTTCCCAATTATACGAGGACTATGATTTTATGCAATCGATTTAATACTATAAAAGTGTTACGCAGTTAACATTTTTGATAAAAAATTTAACTTTTTGATTGCCTTTTTGCATAAAATCTCTTTTTGTTAAAATTATGCAATACCTTTTATTTTGACCAAATGCCGTTCACCCTCTAATTCCGGCACGTCTAACGTAACAACATCAATCACTTGAAAGTCATTACTTAGCATTTTGACTTCTTCCGTTTGATATTGCCCTTTTAACGCATAAAAAACGCCATTTTCATTCGGTAAATGCCGGCACCATTGCGTCATATCAGATAAAGAAGCAAAAGCACGACTTAATACTCCATCAAATTTTTGCTCCGGTTGATACTCCTCAACACGGCTTAAAACAGGTTCAACATTTGTTAAACCCAATTCTCTGACTGCATTACGAATAAAACTGATGCGTTTACCTAAACTGTCCAGTAGATAGAATGTTTTATCCGGATTAGCAATCGCCAACGGCAAGCCAGGCAATCCCGGCCCGGTACCGACATCAATAAAACGTTCGCCAACCAAATAACGGCTTACCACCAAACTATCTAAAATATGCTTCACCAGCATCTCTTGCGGATCACGCACTGAAGTAAGGTTATATGCCTTGTTCCACTTATGCAAAAGCTCAACCAATTTCACTAATTGAGACTTTTTCTGATCGGTCAAGGAAATGTTGGCAATCGATAATAATTGCGTCAGTTTTTGCAATAACATCTTACTCACCACGTTTCAGCATTCCTTGCTTTTTCAAATAGACCAATAAAATTGAAATAGCTGCCGGAGTAATGCCGGAAATACGCGAAGCCTGTCCGATGGAAACCGGTCGGTGCTGTTCCAATTTGGATCTCACTTCATTAGATAAACCGACAACGGCGGAATAATCAAATTCAGCCGGAATTAAGGTGTTTTCGTGGCGTTTATGGCGTTCGATCTCTTCATTTTGATGTTCAATATAACCTTGATATTTAATTGAGATCTCAACCTGTTCCACCGCTTCTTTATCTTGCATTGCCGGTTGGAAAGGAGTTAATTGACATAATTTTTCATAATCCATTTCCGGACGGCGTAGCAGATCTTCACCGTTCGCTTCACGCATCAACGGTGAGTTCAATACAGCATTGACCTCATCCAAATATTCGGAGCGCGGATGAATCCAAATCTGTCTTAAACGTTGACGCTCTAACTCGATATTTTCTAATTTTTGATTAAATCTTGCCCAGCGCGCATCATCAACCAAACCAAGCTCACGACCAATAGCGGTTAAACGTAAATCGGCATTGTCTTCACGTAACAATAAGCGATATTCCGCACGCGAAGTAAAGACACGATAAGGCTCTTTTGTGCCTAAGGTGCAGAGATCATCAACCAATACACCGATATAAGCTTGATCACGACGTGGATACCACGCCTCTTTATCCTGTACGTGTAAACCGGCATTTAAACCTGCCAGAATACCTTGCGCCGCCGCTTCCTCATAACCGGTGGTACCGTTGATCTGTCCGGCAAAGAACAAACCGTTGATCGCTTTCGTTTCTAAAGAGGGTTTTAGATCTCTCGGATCAAAGAAATCATATTCGATCGCATAACCCGGTTTAACAATTCGGGCATTTTCCAAACCTTGCATTGAATTAACGATGCCCATTTGCACATCAAACGGCAGGCTGGTGGAAATGCCGTTCGGATAGATCTCATTGCTGGTTAAACCTTCCGGTTCTAAGAAGATCTGATGGCCGTTGCGATCACCGAAGCGCATTACTTTATCTTCGATCGAAGGGCAATAACGTGGCCCAACCCCTTCAATGATCCCTGTATACATTGGACTGCGATCTAAATTGGCACGAATAATATCGTGTGTTTTAAGATTAGTGTGTGTGATGTAGCAAGGCACTTGTTGTGGATGTTCATCAACACTTCCCATATAGGAAAATACCGGCAGAATTTCATCACCGTGTTGCTGTTTCAGCACGGAAAAATCGATAGTTCTGGCATCAAGACGCGGTGGCGTACCGGTTTTCAATCTGGCTACGCGCAGATCAAGATCACGAAGACGTTCCGCTAAACGAACCGATGCAGGATCGCCGGCACGTCCCCCTTCATAATGATCCAGACCGATGTGAATTTTACCCGCCAAAAACGTGCCTGCCGTTAATACTACTGCTTTAGCTTTAAAGGTTAAGCCCATTTTGGTACTCACGCCGCTAACGTGGCCATTTTCAATCAGAATATCGGTTACTTCTTGTTGGAAAAGATCTAAATTAGGCTGTTTTTCCAATGCAGTTCTTACTGCTTGACGATATAAAACACGATCTGCTTGCGCTCTGGTTGCTCTTACTGCCGGCCCTTTGCTGCTGTTTAATGTTCTGAACTGAATTCCGGCTTGGTCGGTTGCGTGAGCCATTAAACCGCCTAAAGCATCGATCTCTTTAACGAGATGTCCTTTACCGATGCCGCCAATTGCCGGATTACAAGACATCTGACCTAATGTATCTATATTATGTGTGATTAATAATGTTTTTAGACCCATTCTTGCCGGGGCGAGAGCCGCTTCTGTACCGGCGTGACCGCCACCGACAACAATGACATCATATTGATTTGGATAAAGCATAAAAAACCTAAAATTTGAAAATTGAATTGTGATAAGAAAATTTGGCTATTTTAACTGAAATTTGAGGATCTGTTAAAAATTAATTTTTTAGGATCACGAACAGGATCGCTAATAATAAAATAGATCTTTATATAGAGATCTTTTTATTATTGTTATTATTAGTGCCTTAGATCCTTGTGAGAAAGTGCCGTTTTTACAGTGATCTTAATAGCTTAGGATCTTTTTTAATTTGTGAAGATCATCAGTGAAAATGTGATCTTTCCTGTGGATAAAATGCGGTTTTTTCCACAGATGATCTTGAGCAAAAAGTTATATTCAGTAATAAAACAGTTTATATAACGGAAATTCATCAGGTTATCCACAGGCGATCACGGCAGATCAGGCAAAATTATTAAGCAAATTTGGCAGCCACTGTTCCGCTTCAGTTTCCGGATCGGTACAAACTGACATATCAATTCGCAATGAAGGACAGATCTTTACGGCGTGACATTGCGTAAGTTCGGTTTCAACCCGATCTACCGCAAAACAGAAGGTATCATAATCACTGTTACCCAAACCGACCACAGCAAAGCGCAGATCGGAAAGATCCGGCTTTTTTTCATTAATCTGTTCAAAAAGCGGTTGTAAATTATCGGGCAAATCACCGGCACCGTGTGTAGATGTGACTATCAGCCAGTTTTTATCCTCGATCACCTGATTTAACTCATCAGGGCCGTGAAATAAATTGGTTTTGAAACCTTGCTGCTGTAAACAGTCTTCTAAATGTTCGGCAACATACTCCGCACCGCCTAAAGTACTGCCGCTGATAATTGTGATTTTTTTCATTAAAAAACTCCTTAGCGCATTAGTGTCGCTATTTTTTGCAATAAAAAACGGTATCTTGGCGATACCGTTTGTCATTTTAATTTCTTGGTAGGTAATTGGTTGGGTTGACCGATTTGCCTTTATAACGAATCTCAAAGTGTAATTTAACACTGTTGGTTCCGGAACTTCCCATTTTTGCGATCTGTTGACCGGCGGTTACCTGTTGCTGATCTTTTACTAAGATCGATTCATTATGCGCATAAGCACTGAGGTAATCATCATTGTGTTTAATGATGATTAAGTTACCGTAGCCACGCAATGCATTGCCGGCATAAACAACGCGTCCAGGTGCGGCTGCATAAACGGCTTGTCCGCGAGAACCACCGATGTCGATCCCTTTATTGCCGCCATCGCTGTTGGAGAAACCTTGAATAATGTTGCCTTTTGCCGGCCAAATCCAAGTGATGTTACTGTTATTAACGGCAACCGGCTCAACATTACGTGGCGCCTGGTTAACGGTGGTCGTTGGCTTCGGTTCAACCGGAACGGTATTGACGGAATTGTTGCTGGTTGTCGGCATTGTGCCGGCAGTAGATTTAATTGGACCAATGACCGTGCCGTCAGAGCCGTAAGCGGTACCATTCGGACCCGGTGTATAAGTGACGGCTGGTTGCGCCGGTGCGGCAGCGGCGGTTGTAGTTGATGTCGTCGTTGTGGTTGCCGCAATAGTTTCATTACTTTCCGCCGCATTGTTACTAATACGTAATTTCTGACCGACACTTAATTTATAAGGTTCGGGAATATGGTTTAATGCTGCCAATTCACGCACATCCATACCGGAAATATAGGCAATTAAGAACATTGTATCGCCTTTACGTACAGTATAACTGTCGCCTTTATAGAAACCTTTATCAATTTTGCTATAGTCAGGCGCATTGGTTTGTGGATTGCGTGGAATAGTAAAATCTTGAGAAACCGCTTTTTTCGCAGCCGGTTTTGTTACCGGTTGAGGTGCCGGTGTTGGTGCTGCAACAGGTTGTGGTTGTTGATAAGTCGGTTGAGTTTGCACCGGCTGAGATTGAACCGGTTGAGCTTGTGGTTGCGGTGCTGCCGGTGTCGCCATCATATCGGAAGGCATTTGTTGTTGTTGTACCTGTGGTTCCCAGGTGGAATTTGCACTATTACCGACGGACTGCATAATTCCCGGTGTTAATGTACCGTCAACATCTTCGACAGGCGCAGAATTATTACTGCTACAACCTGCGAGCACGGCAGCAACAACGGGGATAAGTAAAAAAGATTGTTTCATAAATATTCCTATTAAAATTTTGCTACTTTAAGAGAAAATAGGCACAGATTGCTAATACTACAACGCCCCAGCCAATGATTTCAATATAATTGCGTAATTGTGCAGCAAATCGTTCTCCGCCCCAAGCGGATAATTTTGCCACTAACATAAAACGAGCGGTGCGAGAAATAAATGCAGTTGCAACAAACGGCAAGAATGCCATTTGCATTACGCCTGCACAAATGGTGAACACTTTATAGGGAATTGGCGAAAAACCGGCAACGAAAACCACTAAAATGCCCCATTTTTCAAACCAAGATACAGCGGTGTCCCAATGTGATTGATAGCCCCAAAGTGCAATATAATCTTTAATAAAATCAAAAGCATAATAGCCAACGGCATAACCGATCATTCCGCCGATAGTGGAAGCTAAGCCGCAATAAAGTGCATAACGTAAAGCTTTTTGCGGTTTTGACATCGACATTGGCACCAACATCACATCCGGTGGAATAGGAAAAAAAATAGCTTCAATGAAGCTAACTAATAATAACCAATAAACGGCAAATTTATGTTTCGACCATTGCATTGTTTTGTCATACATTCGGCCAAACAGATTCATAAAGTGTCTCCTTTTACTAACGGCACAAATTTAACTTCTTCAATATTTTCAATCTGATATTTATCATTAATACGCGTAATACGTTGCAGAATCTGTTGTTCTTCTCCAACCGGTAATACTAACCTACCGCCATCCGCCAACTGTTGTAATAATGCGGTTGGTATGGTTGACGGTGCGGCGGTAACGATAATCGCATTAAAAGGAGCGTGCCCTTTTAAGCCTTCCCAGCCATCACCGTGTTTTAAGCGAATATTATGTAATTCCAATTTTTTAAAACGGTGCATTGCCTGCCACTGCAAGGATTTGATTCTTTCTACACTAAAAATCTGTTGCGCCAATTTGGCTAAAATCGCAGTTTGATAACCACTGCCGGTGCCGATTTCCAACACTTTATCGGTCGGCTGTAATTGCAGCAGTGCTGTCATTTTTGCCACTATATAGGGTTGCGAAATAGTTTGTCCTTCACCAATCGGCAATGGCATATCTTCGTAACTGTGTTGACGAAAAACCTCTTCAATAAAGAAAGGACGAGGAATTTCATAGATCGCTTGCAAAACCCGCTGATCGTGAATGCCACGATGATAGAGTTCATTAACCAAACGTTGTTGTTCAACAGACATAGTGATTATCCTAAGTTAAGCCACTCTTGCACCGCAGTTAGAGAGTGATGAGCCGTCATATCCGCTTGTATCGGGGTAATGGAAACAAAACCGTTGGCGACAGCGTGAAAATCGGTGCCTTCATCGGCATATTCCGGCAAACTGGACAGACCTAACCAGTAAATAGCTTCACCGCGCGGATCAATTTGTTTAATAATTTCTCCCTCACTGGCGCGGTAACCAAGTTTAGTCACTTTTGTACCTTTTAATTGATCATAAGGCAGATCCGGAACATTGATGTTTAGAATTTCACGACGACGCAATAGATGAGAGTGTAATTTCGGAATCAGATCACAAACCACTTTAGCGGCGGTGTCGTAATGTTGTCTGCCGTCAAGTGATACCGCAATAGCGGGCAAACCTAAATGGCGGCCTTCAAAGGCGGCGGCAACCGTACCCGAATAGAGAATATCATCGCCAAGATTGCAGCCGGCATTAATACCGGACACCACTAAATCAATTTTACCGGCAAGCAAATAATTCATCGCTAAATAGACGCAATCCGCAGGCGTGCCGTTGACACAATAATCACCATTATCAATTTGTCGCGGACGCAACGGTTCAACCAGTGTGAGAGCGGATGAAGCGGCACTTCGATTGCGATCAGGAGCAACAATAATAACATTGGCAAAAGTGCGTAAATGGGAAGCCAAAGTTTGAATGCCTTCAGCGTGAAAACCATCATCATTACTTAATAAAATATTCATTATGCGCTCCTTTTTTTCTTTTTGAATAAATGAGGAATAATCTAAAGAGTTTTGTGCAATAACGCAACAGCTTCGCAGGCAATCCCTTCGCTACGACCGGTAAAGCCCAGTTTTTCAGTGGTAGTGGCTTTCACATTGACTTGAGCAATATCGCATTGCAAATCTTGAGCGATATTGGCTCGCATTTGATCAATATGCGGTCGCATTTTCGGCGCTTGAGCAATAATGGTGACATCCACATTTCCGATATGATAGCCAAGTTGTTGAATTTGACGGAATGCTTCCTTTAATAATTCTCGGCTGTCCGCCCCTTTATATGCCATATCGGTATCCGGAAACAGTTTGCCGATATCGCCTAATGCCGCAGCACCGAGTAAGGCATCCGTTAGGGCGTGCAATGCAACATCGCCGTCTGAATGGGCTAACAAACTTTTGGCATAGGGAATTTTAACGCCGCCAAGGATGACAAAGCCCTTGCCGTCATCAGTAAAGGCGTGAACATCAAAACCGTGACCGATTCTTATCATTGTTGTTCCTCTTTTTGTTGTTGCTGTAAATAAAATTCGGCTAATGCCAAATCTTCCGGACGGGTAATTTTGATATTATCGCTGCGACCGGAAACTAATTGCGGATAATCACCGATTAACTCCAGTGCAGAGGCTTCATCGGTAACGCTTAACCCTTGTTGATGGGCATATTGCAACGCCTGTTTTAAACGTTGTGCCGGGAAAAATTGTGGCGTTAATGCGTGCCATAAACGGGATCTGTCTTCCGTTTTTTCAATCTGCTGCCGGTTTGGGAATGCCTTTTTGATGGTGTCGACAACCGGTTTTGCCAGAATAGCGCCTTGAATATCGGTGATCGCACATAATTTATCTAAATCCTGATGGGTAATGCAGGGTCTGGCGGCATCGTGCACCATTACCCAAACTTGTTCATCAATGGTGTTTAACGCATTTAATACCGACTGATCGCGACTTTCACCACCGATAACCCATTGGATTTTTGGATGATTTTTTAATGGAAATTGGGCGAGATAGGGATCTTCGGCGGCAACGGCGACAATAATTTTTTCAATTGCGGTATAAGCAAGAAGTTTTTCCAACGTATGTTGCAAAATGGTTTTACCGAGTAAATGGAGATACTGTTTCGGGCGATCGCTTTGCATACGGCTGCCAACACCGGCGGCGGGAACAATGGCAAATATTCGACGAATCATTAACGAATGCTCCATTATTTTTCAGATTTTAAGATACGATAAAAAGTTTCATTCGGTTTGACCATTTCATAATTGCTGCGGGCACGTTCTTCCACAGCGGCAAAACCCTGTTTTAAATCTTGTGTTTCCGCTTTAGCCTCTTGGTTGATTTGACTCTGTTTTTCATTAATGCGTTTCTGTTGGCTAATTTCAGTCATTGTCTGTTTATAGGTTTGATAACCGGAATCACCGAACCAAAAGTTATAAATTGAAATTAATAATAATGAGAATAAACCGATAGTTAATAAACGCATAAAATGAAATAAGCTGGCGAAAATGAATAGCGCATAGTTTACCTTGAATTACATCACAATACGACATTTAATAATGTAAACGGAAAGCCGCTTGAGAATTAACGATTTTATTTCGTAAACCCCTAAGGTAAGATAACCAATTTATTTTAACCATAAAACAGAATTGATTTAGGTGCGAATTGATGAAACCTTTAAACATTATTTTTGCCGGCACGCCCGATTTTGCGGCACAACATTTGCAGGCGTTATTAGCTTCTCAGCATCGAGTGATTGCGGTTTATACTCAGCCGGACAAGCCGGCAGGGCGCGGTAAAAAATTACAACCAAGTGCAGTTAAACAGTTGGCATTGGCACATAATTTACCGATTTTTCAACCAAAATCGTTGCGTAAAGAGGAGGCTCAACAACAATTAGCTCAATTAAATGCCGATGTAATGGTGGTGGTCGCTTATGGCTTGATTTTGCCGAAAGCGGTGTTGGCGATGCCCCGTTTAGGCTGTTTGAATGTGCACGGTTCCCTGTTGCCTCGTTGGCGAGGCGCTGCGCCGATTCAACGTGCGATTTGGGCAGGTGATGAGCAAACCGGTGTCACCATTATGCAGATGGATGAAGGTTTGGATACCGGCGATATGTTGCATAAAGTCAGCTGTGAAATCAGCAAGGATGAAACCTCCGCATCCTTGTATCAAAAGTTGGCAACATTGGCACCGCAAGCATTAATTGAGGTGTTGGATCATTTAGAAGAGGGCAAATATCCGCCACAAGCGCAACAAAATGAATTCAGCAATTATGCTGAAAAATTAAGTAAAGAAGAGGCAAAATTGGATTGGTCATTGCCGGCAGTTCAGCTTGAACGTTGCATTCGAGCGTTTAATCCGTGGCCGATCAGTTGGTTACAAACAACGGATGCACAAGGTAACAACCAAATATTGAAAGTTTATCAAGCCACTGTATTGCCGCATCAAAATCAAACAGTCGGCACTGTGTTGCAGGCAAATAAACAGGGAATACAGATTGCAACGGCGGATGGGGTGTTGAATATTACACAATTACAGCCGGCGGGTAAGAAACCGATGGCAGTGCAGGATTTCCTTAACGGACGCAGTGATTGGTTTGAAGTCGGAAAACAACTTGATTAAGTGAGCAGAAATGAAACCTCAATTATCTAAAAAAATGCCATTGCGAGCGGTGATGGCGGAAGTGATATTGCAAGTGTTGGATCAAGGAAAATCGCTCTCTTCATTATTGCCGGCGGCACAACAACGTATTTCCCTACAGGATATGGGATTGTTACAGGAAGTTTGTTTTGGTGTTTGTCGGGTGTTACCAAGATTGGAGCGCATTATCGGCAAATTGGTGGCTAAGCCGTTAAAAGGAAAAACACGCATTGTTCATTGTCTGTTATTGGTGGGTTTATATCAGTTACTTTATACCCGTATACCGGCACACGCCGCAGTCGATGAAGTGGTGAAAGCAACCGCCGTGTTGAAAGTGGAGAGCTTTCGTGGCTTGGTCAATGGGGTAATGCGCCGTTTTTTGCGAGAGCAAGCGTCGATTTTGGCAGTGATTGATAAACATTGGCAAACCTTGCATCCGGAATGGTTGGTGAATTTACTGAAATCTTGTTATCCGCAAAATTGGCGACAGATTGTTGAAGAGAATAATCAAAAACCGCCAATGTGGTTACGCGTCAATCACCGACATTGCAGCACTGAACAATATCAACAGTTATTGGCACAACAACACATTGCCGGTGAGAGCGCACAACCGCCGTCAGCTTTGCGTTTACAGAATGCCATTGCAGTGGAACAGTTGCCTAACTTTGAGCAGGGCTGGGTCAGTGTTCAGGATTGTCACGCCCAATGGGCAGCGTTGTTGTTGGATGGACAAAATAATGAAACGATTTTGGATGCCTGTGCGGCACCGGGCGGAAAGACAACGCACATTTTAGAATTAGCACCACAAGCGGTAGTGACCGCTTTGGATGTTGAGGCCGGTCGTTTGCAGCGAGTTGAGCAGAATTTACAACGCCTTAATCAGCACGCAAACGTGATTTGCGGTGATGCATCACAGCCTCAACAATGGTTACAGGATGGCGCAATGTTTGATCGGATTTTGTTGGATGCGCCTTGTTCGGCAACCGGTGTGATTCGCCGTCATCCGGATATCAAATGGTTGCGGCAGCCGAGCGATATTGAGCAGTTGGTTGCATTACAAAAACAGATTTTGCAAGCTTTATGGCAACGGCTAAAAGTAAACGGCGTTCTGCTCTATGCAACCTGTTCTATTTTGCCGCAAGAAAATAGTGAGCAAATTCGATCCTTTTTAGCAACACATTCCGATGCAAAATTGATCGCAGTGGATTTAGGTGAACAGGGCATAGATACCGGATTCGGTTTTCAATGTTTTCCGCATCAACAAGGCGGAGATGGTTTCTTTTATGCCAAATTAGTGAAACAAGCTGAAAGGTAAGAGCGGTGAAAATTATCATATTAGGTGCCGGACAGGTCGGCGGTACGTTAGCAGAAAATTTGGTTAGCGAAGATAACGAAATCACCTTAGTGGATAATGATATTGAGCGTTTGAACCGCTTGCAGGATAAACACGATTTACGTGTCGTTCACGGTAATGCGTCATCCCCACGAACCTTGCGTGAAGCAGGGGCGACCGATGCCGATATGCTGGTGGCGGTAACCAGTTCGGATGAAGTCAATATGGTGGCTTGTCAGGTGGCTTACACCCTGTTTAAAGTGCCGACCAAAATCGCGCGTATTCGTAATGCGGAATATATTCGCGAAAAGGACAAACTGTTTAAAAATGAAGTTTTGCCTATCGATCATATTATTTCACCGGAGCAGTTGGTCATTGATGATATTGCCCGTTTAGTGAATTATCCCGGCACCTTGCAAGTCGCCAATTTTGCTGACGGGCTGATCAGTTTAGCGGTAGTGAAAGCGTATTACGGTGGGCCTTTGGTTGGTTATTCGATTTCAATGTTACAGGAACATTTGCCGCATATTGATGCGCGTGTTGTATCCATTTGGCGACAGGATAAAGTGATTCGACCGAAAGGTTCAACCATTATTGAAGCAGGTGATGAAGTCACCTTTATTTGTGCCAGCCAGCACATCCGTGCGGTGATGAGTGAATTGCAACGCTTAGAGAAAAATTATCGTCGCATAATGATTGTTGGTGGCGGTAATGTCGGTTCCGGCTTGGCAAGAACATTGGAAAATGATTATAGCGTCAAGTTGGTGGAACGTAATCAGAAGCGGGCGGAAATGCTGGCGGAGAGATTATCAAAAACTATTGTTTTTTGTGCTGATGCTTCTGATCAGGCGTTTCTGTTTGAAGAACACATTGAAAATATTGATGCGTTTATTGCCTTAACCAGTGATGATGAAGCCAATATTATGGCATCACTGTTGGCGAAACGGTTAGGAACGAAAAAAGCGATTGCTTTAATCCAACGTATTGCTTATCTGCATTTGGTGCAGGGCGGCACGATCGATATCGCCATTTCACCGCAACAGGCGACTGTTTCGGCACTGTTAAGTTATGTCAGAAAAGGCGATATTGTGAATGTTACCGTATTGCGGCGCGGTGTGGCTGAAGTAATCGAAATTGTGGCTCACGGTAATGCGCAAACTTCACAAGTTATCGGGCGTGAACTGAAAAAAATCAAAATTCCGCAAGGCGTGATCATCGGGGCGGTCAGTCGTAACGGCGAAGTGTTGATTGCCAATGAGGAGTTGATAATTGAAGAGAATGATCACGTTATTTTGTTCTTGCAAGATAAAAAGTATATTGCCGAAGTGGAAAAATTGTTCCAACCAAGCCCGTTCTTTATCTAAAAAGGTAACATTATGTTTAATCGACCATTTATTCTCTACATTTTAGGTTCAGTACTTTCTAAAATTGCGTGGTTGATGATTATTCCGTTAATCGTAACCTTTTTTCATAACGGTGATGGTTTGATTGGTTTTTTAATCTGTATCGGCATCACTCATTTTGTCTCTTTTATTTTAACGCGTAAAAAACCGCAAGATATGCGCCTACGCGTGAAAGATATGCTGTTGTTGACGACACTGATTTGGGTGATTAGTTGTGTTTTCAGTGCCTTGCCGTTTATTGTGATCAGTGATTTTAGTTTTACCGATGCCTATTTTGAAACTGTTTCTGGTGTGACAACTACAGGTTCCAGCATTATTGTTGATGTGAGCGATACCTCTCCGGCACTGTTAATGTGGCGTTCTACAATGCAATGGTTAGGAGGTTTAGGCTTTATTGTGATGGCGGTTGCGGTGTTGCCGTTCTTAAATGTGGGTGGAATGACATTGTTCCGAACTGAGTCTTCTGATAAATCCGATAAAATTTTGCCACAAGCGAGAGACATTGCTAAAAGTATTATCCAAATTTATCTCTCTTTAACTGTTATTTGTCTATTTTGTTATATGTGGTCGGAAATGGATTTTTTTGATGCGATTAATCACGCTTTTACTACGATCTCAACTGGTGGATTTTCGACACGAAGTGGCTCAATGAGCGAATTTAATAGTAATACACAATGGATTTGCACAGTATTTATGTTTATCGGCTCATTACCCTTCCTATTAATGGTTCAAGCAATTCATCGGCGAAATATTTTGGTTTTATTCCGTGATCAGCAATTAATTGGATTTACTGTTTTTGTTTTTATTGTTGCTTTATTTACTGCTACTTGGCTCAATTATGAGAATGTATTTAGTTGGCAGGATAGCCTTCGTTATGCTTTTTTTAATTTAATTAATATTATGTCCACTTGTGGCTTTAGTTTAGGTAATTTTGATACTTGGACGGCAACCACAACAATGATATTTACGGTAGCTTTTATTTTAGGAGGGTGTTCAGGTTCAACTACCGGTGGGATTAAGATATTCCGTTTTCAAATAATGTTCCAAGTATTAAAACATCAAATATTAAGATTGATTCATCCAAATAGTATTTCCGCTGTACATTATAATCGCCATACGGTATCAAATGAAACCGTATTCGGGATAGTCGGCTTTATCTTCAGTTACTTTATGATTATGGCGGTTTTAGCGGTGTTAATGGCAATTTCCGGAATGAATTTTGAAAGTGCGTGGAGCGCAGCGGCAACGGCGATCAGCAATGTAGGGCCGGGATTTGGTAATGAAGTGGGAGCCAGTGGTAGTTTTGCTAATATTCCGACAGTAGCAAAATGGCTGATGATTTTAGGGATGTTATTGGGACGACTTGAAATTATGACAATTCTTATTTTATTGTTTCCTAATTTTTGGAAAAAGTAGTTAAAAATATTTGTATCAAATCTGCAATAAAAATATAATGTGCGCCGTTTTTAACATTTGATTATTAATTTTAACTTAGGAGTATGAAAAATGAGTTTTTTGAAAGAGTTTCGTGAATTCGCAATGCGCGGTAACGTTGTTGATATGGCAGTCGGGGTTATTATCGGTGGCGCATTCGGTAAAATCGTCAGTTCTTTAGTCGGTGATGTGGTAATGCCGATTATCGGTTTATTGGTCGGCGGCGTTGATTTTAAAGATCTTAAAATTATTTTGCGTGGTCCGGTCGGTGATATTCCGGCAGTAACCTTAAATTACGGTATGTTTATTCAAACTGTTTTTGATTTCATCATTATTGCATTTGCTATTTTCGTGGCAATTAAAGCGATGAATAAATTAAAACGTGAAAAACCGGCAGAAGAACCAAAACCGGCTGAACCAAGCGCAGAAGAAAAATTATTAACTGAAATTCGTGATTTATTAAAAAATAAATAATTAAGGATTTTATGCAACAAGAACAAACAACTCCAAAACCAAATGCGATTGCTAAATTGATTTTTGCCAGTAGATGGGTTCAATTGCCGATCTATCTTGGTTTAATCGTGGTACAGATTATTTATGCCTTTAAATTTTTGAAATCACTTTGGCACTTAGTGGTCAATCTGAATCAAATGGATGAAAACACCATTATGTTGGCGGTGTTGAATCTGATTGATGTGGTAATGATTGCCAACTTATTGGTGATGGTGTTGGTTGGTGGTTATGAAACTTTTGTTTCTAAATTAAATACCGATAATCATCCGGATCAGCCGGAATGGCTGGATCACGTTAATGCTTCAGTGTTGAAAGTGAAGTTATCAATGGCGATTATCAGTATTTCCTCTATCCATATGTTGCAGACATTTATTAATGCGGCTAATTTGCCGGAAAAACAGATTATGTGGCAACTGTTTTTACATCTCGGTTTCTTAGCGTCAGCATTGGCAGTGGCATATACCGATAGAATTTTATATAACACTACGCATAAACAGCATTAATAGGGTGCTTTCAACAGGCATCTCACATTAAACCTACATTTGGGCGTCAGTTCATTTTGTAGGTTTTTTTTATAGTAAAAATGGCGTTATTGCTCATAAATAACATTAAATAAAGAGATTTTAATGAAATGAATGGCGGAGAGTCATAGGAGTTGAACCTACCCAAGACTGCTGGCAGCCTTAACAGGATTTGAAGTCCTGCCGCCTCACCGGAAACGACGACTCTCCCGAGAACATAAGAAAAGTGCTTTGTATCACAAAAGCGCACTCATTTTACTGAATTTTTCTGATAAAAACAGTATTATTTGTTTTATTTCCAATAATTAGGAATCTGTTATGTCAGGGCTTTACCGACAACTTCCCTCTATTGATCGTTTACTGAAAACCGAAAGCGGTACTCGCCTGTTGGAAAAATATGGTCATAGTGCAACGGTTGCGACAATGCGTCATTTTTTACAGCAGGCAAGAGCGTTCATCAAAACATCGGCGCAATTACCGCCGTTTTGTGCCGATGAACAGACCTTTTTGCAGCAGCTGGAGTCAGCGTTGCAACAACAACGACAGCTTGCAATTCAGCCGGTGCATAACTTAACCGGAACGGTGTTACACACCAATTTAGGCAGAGCCATTTGGGCGCAAGCGGCACAACAGGCAGCATTACAGGCGATGCAACAGAATGTGGCGTTGGAATTTGATTTGCAACAGGGTAAGCGTGGGCATCGAGACCAAGCAATCAGTGAGTTATTGGCGCATTTAACCGGTGCGGAAGCGGCGTGTATCGTCAATAATAACGCTGCCGCCGTGCTGTTGATGTTGGCAACCTTTGCCAAAGATCGTGAGGTGATTATCTCTCGTGGCGAGCTGATCGAAATTGGCGGTGCTTTCCGTATTCCCGATATTATGCAACAGGCAGGTTGTAAATTGGTGGAAGTTGGCACCACAAACCGCACACACTTGCGTGATTATGCCCAAGCAATTAATGAAAATACCGCGTTTTTGTTGAAAGTGCATAGCAGCAATTATCAGATTGTCGGCTTTACCAAAAGTGTCAGCGAAGAAGAGCTGGTGCAGTTGGGGCAAGAGAAAAATATTCCGGTAATTACCGATTTGGGAAGCGGTGCGTTGATAGATTTTCGTGATTATGGTTTGCCGCACGAACCGCAAGTGCAACAAAAAGTGGCGGCAGGTGTGGATTTAATTTCGTTTTCCGGTGATAAATTATTGGGTGGGCCACAGGCAGGTATTATTGTCGGCAAAAAAGCATTGATTGAGCAGTTACAACAGCATCCGTTAAAACGGGTTTTGCGTTGTGATAAGGTGATTTTAAGTGCGTTGGAAGCCACTTTGCGTTTATATCTTGAGCCGGAAAATTTGCCTAAATCATTGCCGACATTAAGTGCACTCAGTAAAACAACGGCAGAATTGCAACCACAGGCACAGCAACTGTTGCAAGCGTTACAGACCAAGCTCGGAGATCGTTTCGATTTAATGATAGAGGCGTGCGATGCTCAAATCGGCAGTGGTGCACAACCAATGACGAAAATTGCTTCTTTAGCAGTAACTTTGCAGGCAAAATCGGCGAAAAGTGAAGATCTGTATCAATTAATCACAATGTTGAAAACCTTATCCCAACCTATTATCGGTCGGGTGGAAAATAATAAATTATGGCTGGATTTACGCAGTGTGGCGCAAATAGAAACATTATTAACAACGGTGAATGAATTATGATTATAGTCACAGCGGGACACGTTGATCACGGCAAAACCGCTTTATTGCAGGCGTTGACAGGCACGAATGCGGATCGCCTTCCGGAAGAGAAAAAGCGCGGAATGACGATTGACCTTGGGTATGCCTATTTGCCGGTTGGCGATCGTATTTTAGGTTTTATCGATGTGCCGGGGCACGAAAAATTTCTCTCCAATATGTTGGCAGGATTAGGCGGTGTTGATTATGCAATGTTAATGGTGGCGGCGGATGAGGGCATTAAGCCGCAAACCGTTGAGCATTTAACGTTGTTGCATTTATTACAGTTTAAGCAAATTATTATCGTGATTACCAAAGCGGATCGTGCCGATTCGACACAAATCGCGCAATTATTGCAGCAAATTCGCCAACAATTCCCATTTTTAGCGCAAAGTCCGGCATTTATCACCTCTGCCTATTCCGGTCAGGGCATTGATGAGTTAAAGCAGTATTTATTAAAACTGGAAAATTTGCGTGAACAAAATAAACCGTTCCGTTATGCGATTGACCGCGTATTTACATTAAAAGGCGCAGGTTTGGTGGTAACAGGTACGGTGTTTGGCGGCAAAGTTTCCGTAGGAGATGAAATTTATCTGTCCTCGACACAACAGACGGTTCGAGTGAAAACCATTCACGCTCAGAATCAAGATGCACCGAGCGGCATTGCCGGGCAGCGTGTGGCGTTAAATCTTGCTACTGATTTGAGTAAAGCGGAAATTGAACGCGGCGATTGGCTCACCGGTTTGGCAACAATGCCAGCCAGTGATCGCATCACGGTTAAACTCAACCCGAATCAAACGTTAAATGACAGCCAAGCAGTGCATATTTATTATGCGGCGAATCACACCATCGGTAAAATGAATCGATTAATCAGCGGCAACAATGAGCTGGTTGAAGTGATAATGGACAAACCGTTGTTGATGGCGGTTGGGGATAAATTAATTTTACGCAGTGCCGATGATCAACAGACATTAGCCGGTGCAACTGTGTTGGAGATTAACTCACCGAAACGGCACAAACGCACAGCGGAACGTTTGAGTTATTTGCAAGCATTATTACAGTGTGCGAACAGCGTTGAACGGATTAAATGTTATCTGCAAAATCAGGCATTGGCGACAGCGCAGCTGCAATGGATGGAGCAGCTGACAACAGAACAGCTGCAACATTTACAACAGCAACAACATCTGCTTTTATATCGTGATTGGGTGTTTTCATTGCATTACCAACAGCAACAGCAGCAAACGTTGTTACAACATTTGGCACAGTTTCACCAACAGCATCAGGATCAACAGGGTGTCAGCAAAGCTCGTTTATGGCGAATGAGTGCATTACATCAGCCGATGGCATTAATTTTCCATTTTATTGATCAACTGACAGCGCAGCAGCAAATGTTGCAAGCTAACGGTTGGTTGCATTTGCCGGAACATCAGATCAATTTCACTGCTGAGGAGCAGCAGTTATGGCAAGCGGTGGAGGCGGAATTTGCAAAAACAGCGCAGCCGATTTGGGTGCGTGATATGGCAACAGCCTTAGCGTTGGATGAGCAAGAGATGCGCCGCTTTATGTATAAAGCGGGAAAAATGGGGTTATTAATTCCGATTGTGAAGGATCGTTTTTTCCGCCAACAACAGATTCAGCGTTTTGCGCAATGGTTAAAAGTTTATCTTAAACATCATCAGCAAATTTCAGTGAATGAGTTTCGTGATCAGCTTGGCTTCGGGCGAAAATTATCGGTGCAGTTAATCGAATATTTTGATCGTTCGGGCTTTTTGCGGCGAAAAGGAAATTATCATTTATTAAGAGATGAAGATGCTTTTTAATAAGATAAATGTAAAGAATAGTTAACAATAGGTACAAATTACACATCATTTGTTCTATAATTACGCGATTTTTAAATCGGTTAAGGAAAATAGTTTATGACACGAAATTATTTCACCTATTCCATTCTCGTTTTGGGATTATGTTTATCCGGCGTCAGCTATGCAGCGAATAGCCAAAATACAGAATTGAAACAAATTTTATCTCGTGCCTTTGCAAAAGATCCGGAGTTATTGGAAGCCAAAGCCAATACGATGATTGCGCACAGCCAAACTGAACAAGCGATTTCCGGACATTATCCGACCATCTCGGTGTTCGGGCGGCAATCATTGGAAGATTATTCTCGTTATAATACCAATGACCGTAACAACAAATTCACGCCCGGTGCGCAGGCGAATTTGAATCTTTATTCTTTCGGAGCGGTTGAAAAAAAGGTCGCCTATTCCGAAGCCAATGAAGCCTCTTTTCGTTATAAATATGATGAAACCAAAGAGAATATTGCTTACAAAATTACGGAACTCTATTTAATGGCGATCCGCAGTAAAGATGCGATTGCGGCACAGCAACGCGGTTTGGCACGTTTACGCAGTATTATCGGTGAAATTGAAGCAATTGCGGATAATGATGAAGGTCGCCGTTCCGAATTAGTGCAGGCGGAAGCGCGTATGTTTGCGGTGGAACAGCAACAAAATACCTCTGAGCGTGAATTACAGGATGCATTAAGCCAATTACAACGTTATTCCGGTAAAGCGGTAAAAGCCAACGGTTTGGCAGATCCGTTTAAAGGGATGACTGCAGCGCAACTGAAAAAACGCTATTCGCAAAATCAATATTTACACCCGTCCTACCAAACTGCACAGGCAAAAATTACCAGTGCACACGCCGGTGTCGAAGCTGAACGTGCGAGCCGTTATCCGAAATTGGATTTAGTCGGACAAGCAACCAAAGAGGATCGTCAGGTTTATCTCAATGTTTCTTGGGATATGTTCAACCGTGCTTCTTCATACAGCGTACAGGAAAAAGCACAAACTTTGGAAGCGGAAAAAAGCCGTTTGGAACAGACCAAATTGGATTTAGAAGAGAAAACCAGAACCGCATTAATCAACTTGGAAGAGTACCGCCGTCAAATCGGTACCTTATCAAAACAGGTTAATTCACTTTATGAAGTTACCAACTTCTATAAATTACAATTCCAAATTGCAAAACGTTCATTATTGGATTTATTGAATGCGGAAAATGAGCTGTTAAGTGCTGAATTAAGCCGAGTTTCCACAGAATATCAATTACGTCATTCCGTTTTGGATTACCTTTATTCACAAGGGATGACCACCAAATGGGCTACTGATCTTAAATAGAAAATAAAAACAGTTATGAAGTTAATTATTGAAAATGTTGCATTGGCAACACAAATTTTAGGGTCGCCACTTTCTGTGGCGACACTTGCTTCTCACACCATTCGCCGCAACGGCAATAATCTTGATTTCTCATCATTATGCGAATATCTGCGTAGCGAAGGTTTTGAGAACAGTTTATCGCACCGCTCGCTGAATGAAATTCCCTCTTTGGCGGTGCCGGTGATTTTAATTTTACAAAATGAAGAAGCGGCGGTAGTTACTGCAATTGATGTCAACGAAGAGGGTAAACGCCTTTACACCGTTACCCACACGGATGGCTTAAAACAGCAGATTGCCGAAGCGGATTTGGCAGCGAAATATCTTGGTTATTGCTGGTTTATTAAGCCGAAAGTGGAGAAAGATATTCGCTCCGAATTGCCGGAATATTCGTTGCCGAAGAGCTGGTTTTTCCGCATTATTTGGCGTTTCAAAAAATATTATTATCAGGTGATTGCGGCGACATTTATTATCAATTTCCTCGCCTTAATCAGTTCACTCTATGTAATGAATGTGTATGACCGGGTAATTCCTAATCAGGCATATGAAACCTTATGGGTGTTGAGTATCGGCGTAATTTTGGCAATCAGTTTTGAGTTTGCCGCCAAAATGATACGTGGACATTTAACAGATGTGGCAGGTAAAAAAGCCGATCTAATTATTAGTGCGATGTTGTTTCGGCGAGTAATGGCATTGAAGTTGCAGAATCGTCCGGTTTCTTCCGGTTCTTATGCTAATAACTTACGTGATTTTGAGTCGGTGCGTGAATTTTTAACTAGTGCCAGTTTGCTGACTTTGGTTGATTTACCATTCTTATTGCTGTTTGTTACTGTAATTTGGATTGTCGCTGGCAAATTGGCATTGGTACCGGCGATTATTATTCCTTTGGTGATTGTTATCGGTATTTTGGCACAGGCCCCACTTTCCCGTGCCATTAATGAATCAATGCGTGAATCTTCACAACGTCAAGGGTTGGTGGTGGAAGCAATAGAGGGGATTGAAACTATTAAAAATAACAATGCAATGTCGTGGGCGCAGAAGCGTTGGGATTTTTATACCGCAAAAAGTTCTTTTTCCTCAATTAAAGTAAAAGATACCAGTAATTTTGTGGTCAATTTAATCACCGCTTTGCAACAGTTAAACACTGTAATTCTAGTAATTTTCGGTACTTATTTGATTCATAGTGAAGATCCGAGCAGCCGTATCACAATGGGGGCATTGATAGCTTCTGTCATTCTTTCTGGGCGAGCATTAGCACCGTTGGGACAAATTGCTGGATTAGCAACGCGTTTCCAACAGGCGTGGTTGGCATTAAAAGGGGTGGAAGGTATTGTTTCCAAACCGATTGATAAACCGGCGGATCGTGAATATGTCAGTTTGAAGCAGGTTTCCGGCCATTTGCAATTTAATCACGTCTCTTTTAAATATCAGGAAGACAGCCAACCGGCATTGCAAGATTTTAACCTAATTGTACGTCCGGGTGAGAAAGTAGGGGTATTGGGTAAAATTGGCAGTGGAAAATCTACAGCGTTGAAATTAGGTGTTGGTTTGTATGATCCGAGCAAAGGGAACATCACGTTGGACGGCATCAACCTCAAACAGCTTGACCCTTACTATTTGCGCAATCAGGTGCTGTTATTGGAACAAAATCCACGTTTATTCTTAGGCACATTGCGTGAAAACTTGGATATCGGTCGAATGGACTCCTTCCCGAGCGATCAAACCCTATTAGTAGCGTTGCAACGTTTCGGCTTGTTAGGCTTAGTGCAAAACCATCCGCGAGGATTGGATATGTATCTTGGGGAAAATGGTTTAGGGCTATCCGGTGGGCAAAAACAGGCAGTGGCATTGGCTCGTATGACGTTAAAAGATCCGAAAGTAGTGTTGTTGGATGAACCTACTACTGGGTTGGATCAATTCCACGAACAACAGGCTTTGGTAGGTTTGTCACAATGGGTACAAAATCGTACGTTAGTGGTAGTTACACATCGTCCGCAAGTGTTGCAGTTGGTTGACCGTGTGATTGTGGTGGATAACGGCAAAGTGGTGATGGATGGGCCGAAAGATGCCGTATTGAAACGTTTGGCGCAGCCGCAACAACAGGAAGCTGAAGCCACTGTAAAAATCGAGCATCGTGGCAATGACACAGAAAATAAATAGGTTTGAGTAATGAGCGATAAAAATAACGAAAACAAAAAGGATAACGGACAAAGCGGCGAGCACAAAAAGCAGTCCGCTAACCAAGCAACGCCGCCGAGTACCGAAGTCAAAAAAGCTGAACAGTCGCAAATGCCGGCAGAAAAGGTCAACAGCAAGGATTTACGCCTGTTAAATGACCTCAATGCCGCCTTGCAGGTGGAAAAACACACAGGTTCATTTGCAATGATTTGGTTGTTGGGCGCATTTTTAGTGGTGTTCCTCATCTGGTCTTATTTCAGCAAAATTGAAGAAGTAACTCGTGGACAAGGCACAATTATTCCCAACAGCCGTGAACAGATTATCCAAAGTTTAGATCCCGGCATTTTGGATAAAATGATGGTGCGTGAAGGGGATTTGGTGGAAAAAGGGCAGGTGTTATTAAAACTGGACGACACCAGAAGTTCCGCTATTTTGCGTGAAACACAAGCGAAAGTGGATAACTTGGAAGCGATCACCACCCGTTTGAAAGCTGAAATTTCAGGGCAAACACCGGTTTTTCCGGAAAAAATTCCGCAAGAGATTAAAGATCGTGAAATGGAAGTCTATAAAGCGAAGAAACAGGCACTGGAAGAAGCAGTGAAAACCTTGCGTGACAGTAAAGCCTATCTTGATTCCGAAATTGCCTTGACAGAGCCAATGGTGGCGAAAGGAGCGGTTTCGCAAGTGGAATTGTTGCGAATGAAACGCTCCGCAAATGATATGGCGTTGCAGATTTCCGAACGTGAACATAAATATATCACTGATGCCGGTAATGAATTGGTGCGAGTGCAGGGCGATCTTGATCAAGCGAAAGAAAACCTCGCCGCACGTGCCGATCCGGTGGAACGCTCTTTAATTCGTGCACCATTAAAAGGGATTGTGAAAAATATCCGGATTAACACCATCGGTGGTGTCATTTCCGCCGGACAGGATATTATGGAAATCGTGCCGGTGGAGGATAATCTGTTGGTGGAAGCCTATATTAACCCGAAAGATGTGGCTTATATTCGCCCGGGAATGAAAGCGGTGGTGAAATTAACCGCTTATGATTATGCGATTTACGGCGGCTTGGACGGCATTGTGACCTTATTAAGTCCGAGTACTTTGCAGGATAAACGTCAACCGAGCGATTTAAATCTGAACCCGAACAACTCGTTCTATCGTGTGTTGGTAAAAACCAACGGCAGCCATTTAACCGATAAAAACGGCCACGAATTACCGGTATTACCGGGGATGATTGCGACTGTGGATATTAAAACCGGTGAGAAAACGGTATTCCAATACTTAATCAAACCGATTACACGTATGAAGCAGGCGTTACAGGAAAGGTAATGTTAGTTTGAGATGAGGGGGGAAGCGCGGTTTTACCGCGCTTTTTTTGTTATTTGGTTTTAGGTTTCGATCTAAAGGCGACTTACTTTTACTGCGGCTGCGCCTTGCATTGATGCTTTGGTTTCTCTCAAGGGGCGATTTCATTTTTCTGTGGTAAGTTTGGGTTTCGCCCAAAGGGTAACCCCATTTTACTGCGGCGAGTTTAGGTTTCGCCTAAAGGCGACCTACTTTCTTACTTGTGTAAGAAAGTAGGCAAAGAACACACCCCCTGACAACTTGCTGTTCTTCATTTCGCGGAGTGGCAGACGGAGAATTTTTAAACTCGCCCCCATTTTAACTGCCACTGCGTGGCAAAATGGGGACTCAAACACGAAAAATTCTCCTAGCCACTTCGCCGCTCATTCAGGCAAGTTGTAAAGGGGGATTTGGGGATTTTATCTTGTTCAGTGAAAATTTTTAATCGTGAAATCGTGTCTTTAATTTATTTCCAATCACAAATTTCGATAAAAGCACTAATGGGTTCCCTTTAACGCTTGCCCGAATGCAGGGAAGATTTTCAGGCAAAAAAAGTGTTAATTTTTCGAGCTTGCTCGAAAAATCTGTTTTTTTGCCGCCCGGAAAATCTGACCGGAATGAGGAAAAGCAAGCGTTCAGGGTGCCCTTTCTTTTCCCCCATTTTCTTTGGGCAAGCAAAGAAAATGGGGTCGCCCTTTGGGCGAAACCAAAGTATCAATGCAAGGCGCAGCCGCAGTAAAAGTAAGTCACCTTTACATCGAAACCAAACCAAATTTCAACGCCACTCCAAAAAAAACACTCCAAAATAAAATATTGTTACTCTAAAAAATAAAATTTTAGCTTAAATCATTAAAAAATTATGAATAGAAAGTTATTTTTATATTTACCTAAACTTAGGTAAAGGCTAAAATCTTGCAGATTTATTTTCGTGTCTATAACGTGAACTTACAATTCAATCGAAACAAGCTTTTTGTGCGGTAGGCTTTTTTTAGCAACAAATCATAATGTTGAGGGTAATTTATGAACCATATTTTTAGAGTCATTTTTGATCACATCAAAGGTGTTTTTATTGCTGTGTCAGAATTAACGCCGGGAAAACGTAAACAAAAATCTGAAAAATTAGCTGAAAGTCAATTAGTGTCAAATGCCATCGAGGGGGGGGGGGGTATAAGCTAAAATCCTTTGCACTCTCTTTCCTTTCTTTTTCCATTTTCTTATCTATTGGTCTATTTGATGTCAGCAAAAATGCCGAGGCTTATTATATAAACACAGATTATGGGAATATTGTTCCAACTGCTCAAGGTTGTGGACGATATTTACATATGGTTGCACTAAATATTAAAGAGAATGAGGCTGATAATATAAACTGTGTCTCTCTACATGGAGTTGCTATAGGTTATATGTCACAAGTTAACAGTGCGAATGCCGGAGTTGCAATCGGTTATCAAGCACTTGCTGTAGGCGGACCAAATTCAGTAGCAGTTGGTGCTCAAGCTACTGCTAATGGTGAGCAAGCGACAGCATTCGGTAGTTTTGCAAAGGCAAAGAGACAAGCCACTGCTTTAGGTAACGATGTTTTAGCTTATGGTAACAGCTCAATTGCTATCGGTAATGATGATATTGTTGATGCAAGATACCAAGATAAATTACCTATAGATACTATCCGGAATATTTTTGGTGCTTTATATGGATCGGATGGTTTTTATTCTCAACAAACCTTTGATAATAAATACATTAGTAATGGTTCGGATATGCGAATCTATTCCCCAACCTATGCCGCTAAATTAGGGGCGATTGCGATTGGTTCACGTGCGATTGCCGGTGGTGAGGTTTCGACCTCAGTGGGCTCACTTTCTTTTGCCTTAGCCGATCGTTCTACTGCAATGGGTATTCGTACCTTCGTTGCGCAAGATGCGGTGGGAGGTACAGCAATTGGTGAGCAATCACGTGTTTTTGCACCTAACTCTATCGCAATGGGTAACTATACGGAATCCGCTGCCCAAGGTTCTTTCTCTTATGGTTATAACGCTAAAGCGATTGGTCAGGGGGCGTTGGCGTTTGGTTATGACTCTGCAGCCGGCGCAAAAATTAATGGTGAACAATATATCAAGTTGCTAGGTTTTACCCGAGGTTTACACGCATTGGATCTGTTTAAGGCAGATGGCTCTATTGATGACGAGAAAGTAAAACAATTCTATGCCGGCGTGGATACCTTAATTAAAGGGGGTGATGTTAACGGTACGCAATTTGGCGGTGTGGCACAAATGTTTACCGATGAAACGCTGTTTGAGAAAGACAAATCAAAAGAATATTTAAATATCGGTGGTAAATCAATTTATAAAACGTCCACTTCTACCAGCACTTTTAACAGTTCCGATGCCGCTGAAAACTCTTTTGCAATGGGGCGTTATGCCTTTGCCTTGCGTTCTAATGCGATGGCATTCGGCTACTCAACAATTGCCGATGCACAATCTAGCTTGGCTATTGGTTCATTTGCACATACGGATTACACTGCGGATAATTCTATTGCTTTCGGTGTAAATACCTATGCTGCGGGTAGAAATAACTTCGTTGCCGGTTACTCTTCTCGCTCTTATGCCAATGACTCTATGGCGTTAGGGGTAGGTTCTTATATTGGACAAAGATCCGCAAACTCTACTGCTATCGGTAAAGTGGCAAAAGTGAAAGAGGACACAACCAATGGAATGGCGATTGGTAACTATTCTGAAGCCAGTATCAATAACTCTGTCGCTCTAGGGGTAAATTCCAAAACAGACTATAAACCTGGTGATTTAGATCAACCTGGTTGGGTTGCCAAAGGTGCCATTGCGATTCCGACATCAGCGGCAACTGGCTTGATTTCTGTGGGGGCAATTAATAATGAACGCCGTATTACTAACGTAGCTTCTGGTTATGCGGATACAGATGCTGCCAACGTGGCACAACTTCGCACTATTGATGAAAAATTTGATAACCGCATTGATAGCTTAGAAAATGGCGGTGGGGTGCAATATCAATCCATTGATAAATCTAATACAGCGGGTGAAGCGGCCAAGTTAGGACGTACCCTCAACGAGGTTAAAGATTATCAACAATATATCATTTTAGAAAAACAATGGATTGGCTTTAAAGCACGTGAAATCCTAAACGGTGAGCAAGTTAATGAGGCTAGCCTACAAGCGATGAAAGATAAGGCGGACAAACTCAATGAGGGTGGTCGTTTTGATAGCTTAAGTTCAGAGCTTAAAGCGCTAGAACAAAGTTTATTAGCAGAAGCCAAAGGAATTGATAAAGCTAAATATGATGATTATGTGAGTAGATTGACAACGGCGTTTGACAGTGATTCTACGCGCTTACCAAATAATCTCACTGCAGAGCAAATTGCTAACTTGAAAAAAGGCACCAACTACGATAATGATGGTGCGCAAGGGGCAGACAGCATTGCCTTTGGTTGGAAAGCAAAAACCAATGCAAGCGGTAAAAATGCCATTGCCTTGGGCGTAGAAGCAGGCGGTGAAAATGGTGTTTCCGGTGAAGATGGTATTGCAATCGGCACGAAATCAAAAGTGAGTGGCAATGCTTCCATTGCGATGGGTAAAGATAACAATGTTTCCGGCAATAACTCAATTGCAGTCGGTACAGCGTTAAGCATTGCCGGTAATAATGCCGGTGCGTTCGGTGATCCAAGCACCATCAATTATGACAACTCTTACTCTGTCGGTAATAACAACACCATCGGCACAGCGACAACAACTGAAACCGAAAAAGGCAGCTTTGTGGTCGGTAATAATGTTGAAGTCAGTGCAGATAATGTGTTCGTTTTGGGCAGCGGTGAAAGTAGCGATAATAAATTAAAAGCCAGCCAAGCCAATTCAGTTTATCTTGGTGCGCAAAGCAATGTCGTCACAACAGGCAGTGCTGGTGCGACAGATAAATACGAAGAAGCGACTATCGGTGGGCAAACATTTGGTAAGTTTGCCGGGTCAACTCCGGTTGGCGTTGTCACTGTTGGCAATGACAATCAAACGCGTCGTGTTCAAGGTGTGGCGGCAGGGTTGATTGCAGAAAACTCAACGGATGCCATCAATGGTTCACAATTGTTTGCTACCAATACTAACCTCACCAATTTGGCAGAAAAAATCGGTCTTAACGGCAAACCTATTAATGGTGTTGATGGCGCCAGCGGTGCTGACGGTAAAACTGTCGCTGGTCAAGACGGTACAGCCGGTGCAGAAGGTGCTCAAGGTGTACCAGGTGCTGACGGGACAGATGGTTTACAAGGACCAGCCGGTCGTGATGGTTTAAACGACACGACTTTAGTGAATAAAGTGCAATCATTGCGTGATGGCGTAGCAGGGACAGTGGTGTATACCGATACCAACGGTAAACGCGTGTTAGCTGAAAATGGCAAATACTATTCTGCTGATATTGTGAGCGGTAAAGTAAAAGCCAACAACGGCTTGTGGTACGACGCTAGCAAAGTCAATCCTGACGGCACCTTAAAAGATGCCAATGATACCAGCGGTAAAACATTAGCAGAATTAGGCACGGCTATTGGTAGCGATAAAGTGATGCTTTCTGCGGTGAATCCGGACGGTAAAACCGCAACACCGGTTACATTGGCAAATATCGCGAGTGTATTGAATATTCCGGTGGCAACACAGGTGACCTCAGTTGAGCAAGCTAAAGGCTTTATCGGCACACCGGCTGTAGACGGCAAAGCAGCAAGCGGTCTTTATGCTTTAAGTGGCGCGAACTTAAATCGAGCCGTTACCGCCGCTGATTTGCAAGCTTTAGGTTTAGCAGGGATTACCTTCACAGCAAATAGTGGTATAGATGTGAATACGGCTATTGGTGGCACATTCAAAATCTTGGGCGATGGCTTAGGCGAAAATGGTGCGAATAAGTACATTCAAACGCAAACAGCGACAGGTGGCGTTAATATCCAACTTGTCGATGCGTTAAAAACTAAATTGGATAATTTACCGGAGGATGTGAATAGCAGTTTAGCCGGCAAAGCGAATGTTGCCTTGGACAATATCACTAATGACGGACGCAAAGTGATTGCCGATACGATTGTGGTGCAAGAGGATGCGAGCAAGGAATCGAGTGCTTTAAGCGTGACCTCTACTTCGGACAGCTCCGGCAAGAAAACCGTTAATATCGCTTTGGACAATGACAAGATCAAAGAAATTGCCGGTACCGATCAACTTGAGCAAAACTATGCGAAAGCAGATGCCAGCAATATTACGAGCGAAAACGGCAATCAACAGAAATGGCGTAATGCCTTGGGGGCAATGACATTTAGCGGTGATGCCGGTGAGCAACAGGCTAAAAAATTAGGTGAAGCCCTTAAAGTCTACGGTGGTAAAACTGAAGCGAGTGATTTGAGCAGCAATAATATCGGTGTGACTGCCGGTAGTGAAGGTTTATTGGTTCAATTAGCCAAAAATTTAACCGGATTGACCTCAGCACAATTTACCGATAACGGCACTACCACCACGATTAACGGCAGTGGTGTGACAATTCAACCTAGCACCTCAGGTAGCACTGTCAGATTGACGCAAAATGGCTTGGATAATGGTGGTCAACGTATTCAAAATGTAGCAGATGCCACAGAAAACGGCGATGCTGTGAACAAAGGTCAAGTGGAATCGATGGTGAGCACAGCGACGACCACTATTACTAAAGATTTGACTGACAAAGGCTTTAAAGTAGCAGGAGATCAAGGCAGCGAGCAAACCATTAAGCTAGGTACAACCCTTAATGTGAAAGGCGCTGAGAGTGGTAAACGTATCACGACAACGGCTGGCACAGATGGGCTAAGCATTGATTTAAGCCAAGATGTGAAAGACAAATTGGATAAAATCCCTGATGAAGGATTGGTATCTGCTAATCAATCATTGAAATTAACGGCTAAAGATAATACTGCGACTGATCCGCAATCCTTTGATCAACAAGGTGGGCTTAATTTCACCGTCAGTGGTGATGGCTCTATTGATACCGTAGCGAGTGGTTCTACCGTAACGGTTAAAGTGGCTGAAAAAGGCATTACGACAACGCATCTTGCTGATAAAGCAGTGACTACGGCTAAGTTGGCTGATAATGCAGTCACTACGGCACAAATCCTCAATGGCACTATTCTCGAAGAGGATTTGGCAGAAACCTTAAAACAAAAAATTAATGCCGGTGGTGAGTTATCGGATAACACTATTAAATTAACGACCAACAATAGTGCGACTGATACACAAGCCCTTTCAAAAGCAGAAATTGCGTTTGGCATTAATGGTGATGGCACCGATATTAAAACAGATGCCAGTGGCAATACAGTAACTATTAGTTTAAATAAAGCAACTTCAGTTACTAATGATGCTACCGAAGGCAAAAAAGCAGTGTCATCCAGTGCTGTTTATGAGGCAGTGAAAGGTGCTAAAACCAAAGTCGCAATTGCTGATGACTCAAGTAAATTATTAAGCATAAGCAAAACAGAAAATGATGATTTAAGTGCCAATAGTTACACCCTTTCTTTAAACAAAGAGGGAGTTGCCAACAGCTTGGCAGGTGATTTTGCTAAAGTGGATGCCAGCAATTTAAATGAAGGTAATGTGACTGCTTGGAAAGAGAAATTAGGCATAGATGATCTCGCTTCCAGTGTTTCCGGTATTACCTTCAAAGGTGCGGCAAGCGGTTCAACCGATGCAGTGGTCGGCTTAAACAAAACATTGGATGTCAGTGGTACTGATATTGAAGCGAAAACGGCCGCAGCAAGTGATGGAACCAATGCCAAACTTGAACTCTCTTTATCACAAGCAGTGAAAGAGAAATTAAACCAAATTGACACCACTAAAGGCGTAGCGACTGCTGATCAAACCATTGAATTGACCGCAGATAACAGCACCAAAACAGGTACACAGCGTCTAGATAAAGACGGCGGTATTAGTTTTGCTATTGGCGGTGAAGGTGCAATTGAAACCAATGCAAGCAATGGCAAAGTCACTGTTAAAGTGAAAAACAGCGGTATTACAGAAGCGATGTTGGCAAATAATGCTGTAACAACAGACAAAATCAAAGATGCGTCTGTGACCGGAGCGAAGATTGCGGAAGGCACGATTGCGAAATCGAAATTAGATCAAGCTGTTAGCAAAGAAATTAGTGACGCTACGGCATTGTTGGATAATACCATTACCTTGAGCGGTAATAGTGGCTCAACCACTGCAAAACGCCTTGATTCTCCAACGATTGCGTTTAATATCAAAGGAGCGGATAGCGGCGATATTACTACTACAGCGTCTGCTAGCGATGTTACTTTGACATTAAACAAAGCCACTGCTATTACCAACACCGGTAATGACGCTAATCGTGTGGTCACTTCAAGTGCAGTTTACTCTGCTTTAGCAGCGGCGAAACCGGCGGTTGTAAAAGGGGAAGCCGCACAAGGGGATACCAACTTACTTGATATTGTCGGCACTAAGTCTGACGGTATTAATGGTGACACCTTTAAACTTTCGCTTTCTAAGAAAAACTTAGTGACTGCGTTGCAGGATGATTTTGTCAGTGCAGTCAATGGCGCAGGGATTGCTGTGTTTGACGGTAAGACTACACCAAACAAAAAAGCAGTTAATTTAGGTGAAGGTATCCAACTTTTAGGTGACGGTTATGTGAATGCCGCCTTTGATACTAACGAGTATGCTTATACAGAGGATGGTAAACAGCATAAAGCCCCTATCTTAAAATTTGGCGTGAGTGAGCAAGTTAAGACTGCAATTGATAAACTTAATAACGGCGAAGCATTGTCCGGCGTAACCTTTAACTATAAAGCCAATGGTGATGGTTCTGATGGAAAAGTAGGTTCGGTCAATGGCGAAACCGGCTTTGACTTCCGCGGTGACGGCTCACCTACCTCAACCAATAAAAATATCTTGATTTCTGTGGAACCGACTAAGCAAGAAAAAGCCGGTGTTATTGATTTCTCTTTAGCCGAAGATTTGCGTGATGTTAAATCTATCGGTAGCGGTTCAAAAGATGCGAGCGGCACTGAGGCACGTTTAAGCTTTAATAGTAAAAACGGCGATACCGCTGCCAACATTACGGCTAGCAATGTGAAATTAACCGGTTTAGCCGATGGTGATATTAGCAAAACTTCCAGTGATGCGATTACCGGTAAACAAATCTTTAGTATCGTCGGTACTAATAATAGCGAACACGGCACTATTGCTGATCGTTTAAATGATTTAGAAAGCGGTTTAAGAGGTACTGTAGTTTATACCTATAAAGACGGTAATAAATTAGTGAAAGTGACCAATGCAACCGGTGCAAGTGAGTTCTACAAAGAGACAGATGTTGCCGGCAAACATTACTACAATGGTCAATGGTATGAGGCGACAGCGTGGAATGATGCTGAGGGTAAACCGACAGAAAATGCTACGGCAACCACTGTTAACGGTGTTACCACCGACAATATTCTGCTTTCATTGGTAAGTGCAAAAGATGGCGCAACCACCACACCAATTACTTTAGCTAACCTAGAAAGTGTGTTTGGCAAACTGAGTGGCACGGATGAAGAGAAAACTCGTGATGCGCAAACCAAAGTAGCTGCTTTATTGAAAGGGGATGAATATCGCTTAGATCGTGCGGCAACTGTGGCGGATATTCAAGTGTTGGCACAAGCCGGCTTAAGTTTCAGTGGCAATGATACAAATGATCCGATTCATAAAGCATTGGGACAAAGTTTGTCTATTCAAGGAAAATCGGATGCAAGTTACAACAAAACTGATTATTCCTCTGACAATTTAGTGACACATAATGATAACGGCACGCTTCGTATCGCAATGAAAACTAAACCAACTTTCCAAGGTTTAAGTTTACAAAACGGTACAGATCCAGCGATTAATTTAACACCGGGCAAAACGAATGATGGTTCATCAACTTTATTAGCGCTATCTGATGCGAATAATAAAGATGTTGAAATTAAAGGTGTAGCAGCCGGTACTGATCCGAATTCTGCCGTGAATAAAGCCCAATTGGATGTGGTGGCTAACGCGGTGGGGCTTAATGGCGAAAACGGTATTAATGGCGTAGATGGTGCTAATGGTCCATCTGGTCAAGACGGTTTAAACGGTCAAAGCCTAGCCAACAAAGTACAAGCTTTGCGTGACGGTTTGGCTGGTACTGTGGTGTATACCGATGCCAAAGGAGTTCGGGTAATGTCTGAAGATGGTAAATATTACTATCCAGAGACCTTAACCAAAGATATGAAGAAAGCTAATGACGGCTTATGGTATGCTGCTAGTAATGTGAAAGCTGATGGTACAGTGACAGAAGCGGGTAAAAATAGCGGTAAAAAACTTTCCGAATTGGACGGTGCGGATAGTCACAAACTTGATGCAAGTGATGTTATTCTTTCAGCGGTTAATGCAACTGGCAATACCACCACACCGATTAGCGTGTCTAATCTCGCTAGTGTATTGGGTGCTATTCCAACAACAGCCACAACGTCTGAGGCAAAATTTAGCGATGCTAAAGCTAAAGTGGGCGCTTTATTAGCTGCTGATAAAGATAAAGAACCTGAGCAACAAACTAAAGTAGATTTAGATCGCGCTGCTACAGCAGCTGATCTTCAAGTATTGGCACAAGCCGGTCTTGCTTTCCAAGGCAATGATGAGGCGGTAGTTAATCGTGCTTTATCACAAACCTTAAGTATTAAAGGTGAGGGCGTTACAAAAGATAATTACGCTGCTTTCCAAAGTGCTTCAGGCAATATTGTGGTGGGTAAAGATACTAGCGAAGGCACTTTGGTAGTGAAATTAGCTAAAGACCTTAATAATATCCACTCGATTGGCGCGGGTGCTATGACCAATGCAGATGCTGCGCGTATCACCTTTACCGATAAATCAGGTACGATGACGGCACCTGAGATTTCTGTGAATAATGCCAAACTTAAACAAGTGGCAGATGGTGAAATCAGCGCAAGTAGCCAAGAGGCAATTAACGGTCGTCAATTAAATACCTCGGTTTCCTCTGTGGCGACAGTATTGGGTGAAGGCTTTAGCAATAAAGACGGCTCAATAAGTTATACAGGCGAAAAAGGTATCGGTGGTACTGGTCAAAACACAGTGGCAGGCGCGATTTCTGCCTTAAATACAAGTGTTAGCAACACAGGTATTACCTTTAAAGCCGAAGGTCCTGCTAATGCACAAACCACCACCAAAACCTTGGGTCAAACGCTTGAATTTGTGACCGAAGATAGCGCGACAGATACCAGCTTCAAAGGGGAAAATATTGCCACTGCGATAAAAGATGGCAAGGTAAATATTGCGCTGAAACAAGCCAGTGCACAGGATGTAAAAGATGGCAAAGGTGGTCTTGTTACTTCTGATGTGCTTAAAGAATATGTCACTGATCAAGTGGGTACCGGTCAATTGGCTTATAAAGCCAGTGGTGAAGATCCAACTAAACACGTGGCTTTAAATACCGGATTGACATTTGCTGCGAGTGATACCAATGGTAGCGGAACGACTAATTTAACGGCGAGCACGGCAGACAATGGTGTTGTGAATTACAAACTTAATGATGTCTTAACAGGCATTACCTCTATCTCTGGTGAAGGGGGCAATGACTTAGCGGCTAAATTAAGCTTTATTAAAGGTGTGGCGCAATCAGGCGATACGCCTGCACAAGCGCCACAAATTTCTGTCAACAATGCCAAAATCACCAATGTGGCTAATGGTGTTGATGATAGCGATGCAGTTAATATGAGTCAGTTATCTGCGGTGAAAAAATCTATTACGGATTTGCAAACCGCCAGCAACAGTGCTTCTATTGCGTATAAAGTTACCGATAGTAAAGGGGTAAGTAGCGATGGTGGTAAGACACCGTTGACTACCGGCTTTAACTTTACCAGCCTCTCTGACAATATCGAGATTAGCAAAGGGGCGGATAATGGTGGTCAAATTAAGTTTAATCTTAAAGATCAGTTGACCGGTATAAGTTCTATCCAGGGACCGAAAACCTCAAGCACACCATTGTTGATCACATTGGGCGAAGGTATCCTAACCTTAAGTGGTAGCGGTACTAAAAATGGCGCACAAATCAAGGGTGTGCTTAAAGGTGTGGATGACACGGATGCTGTGAATATGGCTCAACTTAAAACGATGGCAACAACAGTAGGCGCTAAAGTGGGTTCAGATGGTGAAATCACGGCGCCGACATTTGATACCGCTGTCAAAGGTAGTGGCACTAATAATACAGCACCAGAAAGCTTGAAAGATGCGGTAGATGATTTAATCACTGCCAATAATAAAGGGCTTACCTTTAGTGATGGTAAAAACCCTACGACGAAGTATTTTGGAGATACTTTGGTGGCGAAATCCGCTGATTTGAGCGATACCGCTTACAAAGGCAAAAATCTCAAAACAGAGGTGAAAGACGGTAATTTATTGCTTGCAATGAAAGACAAGCCAGAATTTGCAGCATTGGCTTTAAAAGCAGGCAATAATGCGCCGACTATTAACCTCACTCCGAATACGGATGCCAATAAACCCGCAATTAGCTTATCTTCGGGTACTGACGGTAATTCAAAAGATGTCGTTCTCAATGGTATTGCCGCCGGTACTGCTGATAATTCTGCAGTCAATCTTGCACAATTGAACAATTTGAGAAATCTTATTGGTGTGGGTAAAGACGGTAGCAACGGTGTTAATGGTGTCGATGGTAAAAATGGTACGCCCGCTATTGGTCAGCAAGGGGTTCCAGGCAAAGATGGTCAAAGCCTTGTGGGACCAGCAGGTCAAGACGGCTTAAATGGCACCACTGTCATCAACAAAGTACAAGCCTTGCGTGATGGGGTAGCCGGCACTATGGTGTATACCGACACAGCAGGTAATCGTTTGATTGCCGAAAACGGCACTTTCTACAAAACAGACTTGGTAGATAATTATGCCAAAGCCAATGATGGCTTATGGTATGCCAAAGACAAAGTTAAGGCTGACGGTTCTGTCGCGACAGATGTTGCTGGTCAAGGTAAATCCTTAAAAGAGCTTGCTACGTTAGCCGGCAATGAGGATTTGATTGCGAAATCCGATGAGGTGATTCTTTCTGCGGTCAATGCCGATGGTCGAACTACGAAACCAATTACGATTGCCAACTTAAAAGACAATCTTGTGGTTGCTGAGGTAACTCCTGAAGAGCAAGCAAATGCTGAAAACTTAGCCAAAGCTGCCAATGGCGGTAAAGACTTGACTGATGAGCAAAAAGCGGCTGTCGCCAAGGCTTTAAAAGATCAAAAAGTGAATGCCACTGTTGCTAGTCTATTAGCCAATACCAATACCAATGCCAATGAGCTTAGCCGTGCTGTAACCTTGCGTGACTTACAAACTGTGGCGCAAGCCGGTTTAAGCTTTGCCGGTAATGACAGCAACAATCCAATTCATCAAGCGTTAGGCACAACCTTGTTGATTCAAGGTAAATCTGGTGCGACCTATAGTGAGGCTGTTTATTCAGCGGATAATTTAATTACGCGCAATGATAAAGGCACACTTCGCATAGAAATGAAGAAAACTCCGACCTTTGATGGCATTATCTTGGATGGTAAAGGTCAAGACGGTAAAGATGGCAAAGACGGTTATATTGGCGTCGATGCTGAGGGTAATGTTGTCGTGAAAAATGGTGTGGATGGTCTTGCCGGTAAAGATGGTAAAGACGGTGTTGATGGTGCTTCAAAAGTCCTCACTGAGGGTAGCGTCAATGCTTCTGCACAATTGACCTACAAAGCCGAAGGTCAAGGTTACACCGATAAAGACGGTCAAAAGGTTGATAAACCAACCGTTTCACTTGCCGATGGTCTTAACTTTAAAGGGGATAGCAATATCAAAACTGCGGTCAATGCCAACGGTGAAGTTGATATCACCTTAAATAAAGACTTAACCGTAGATTCTATCGGTGGTGGTGAAGGTAAAGGTAAATTGTCTTTTGAAGCGAACAATACGATTAATGCCAATAATTCACGTATTACCGGTATTGCGGATGGCAAAAACCGAGGTGATGCGGTGAATAAAGGTCAAATGGATGACGCAATTGGTGCAGTGAATACCAATATCAACAACATTAAAAATGAGGTTGTGAATAAAGGTATGAACTTTGCGACCAGCAATGATGACGGCAAGACTAAGTCGACACAAACAGCAAAATTGGGTGATACCGTAGTGGTGAAAGCCGGCGCGAATGTTGATGTTTCTGAAGTGAATAAAGAGGCTGAAGGAACATTCAGTTATACCATTAGCGTCAAAGGTATCCCAATGACCTATGTTGATGCGGACGGTAAACCGTTGGTTCAAGTCGGTGATGATTTCTATCATTTGCAGGAAAACGGTGCAGTTAACTTTGCTTCTACCGCAACACCGGCAGGCGTTAAAGTGGTGAAAGATACTACTAAACTTAATGACAAAGCGGTTGCTAACGATCAGTTAAGTACGGTTGATGTTGCCAACGGTGAGATCAAAAATGGTTCACAACAGGCGGTAACCGGCGGTCAAGTGGCAGATCTTTTAGGTGTGACAGTTGATAAAGACGGTAAAGTCAAGGATGGTAAAAGCGGTGAAAACGGCATCGGCGGCACCGGTAAGAATACGGTAAGTGAAGCCATTTCCGAAACAGTGAAGATTGCTAAATCCGGTAATACAGAGGTGAAAGCAGGCAAGAATGTGATTGTAACTAAAGGCACAGGCACAAACGGCACAACTGCTTACACCGTAAGTATGGATACCAGCAATTTGGAAGTGGAAAAATTGATCTTGGGTAAAGGCGACAATAAGACCACTATCTCGGTTGTTAACCAATCGCAATATCAAGGCAGTGAAAAAGCGATTGATGTTGGCGGTACACGTATTACCAATGTTAAAGACGGTATTGATCCGACCGATGCGGTTAATGTTGGTCAAATGAATAAATTGGCGAATGCGACCAGCAAAGCGATTAACAATGTTAATCGTCGTGTTGACCACTTAACCCAAGAATCAAGAGCCGGCATTGCCGGAGCGATGGCGACAGCCGGATTGCAACAAGCGACTGAACGTGGACGTACAACGGTTTCTGTCGGTTCAGCGGTGTTCAAAGGTGAAAGTGCGGTGGCGTTAGGGCTTTCCAAACTTTCCGACAGCGGTAAAGTCGGCATTCGTATTTCCGGTATGACCACCAGTAACGGTGACACCGGCGGTTCGGTCAGTGTTGGTTATACTTGGTAATTTTTGCCACAGCCATAAATAAAAACAGAAGAAGTGCATTGCGCAATGCACTTCTTTTTTTGCCTATAAAACAGTGAGTTAAGTGAAATTATGCAAGCACAATCAGCCGATATTTTTAATATAACCGCCTTGAATTTGTTGCACTGCGCCGAGCATTTCCAGTTCCAACAGATCAGTCAGAATTTGATCGATAGGGCGATTTAATGCGGTCGAAAGTTCATCCGGTGAAATCGCGGTTGCACTGTTTAATTGTTGCATTAATGCTTGATGTTGTGGCGGAATATCAAGTTTGATTGCCGCTTTTTTGTTGATAGTCGGCGGCGTGTAAACGGTTTTTGCTTGCGGCGATATTGCGATCGTGTTCTGTGCAGTAGAGCGATTGCCGGTTGGCGTCGGTGTTTGCGCTGCTATTGCTGGTGTAAACGGCATTAATGATGAAATTTGCGGTGTTAGAATTTCCAACACATCCTGTGCATTTTCAATTAACCACGCCCCCTGTTTGATTAAGTGATGGCAACCTTGACTCAATGGATTGTCCAATGCACCTGGAACGGCGAACACTTCGCGATTTTGTTCCAATGCCAGACGTGCAGTAATTAATGAACCGCTTTTTTGCGAGGCTTCGATGACGATGGTGCCGAATGAGAGACCGCTGATAATTCGGTTTCGGCGTGGAAAATTTTCTGCAATAGGCGGTGTGTTGGGAAATAGTTCCGATACCAACGCACCATTGTTTTCCAGAATCTGTTGTGCCAATTTTTTGTGGCGAGTCGGATAAAATTGATCCAAGCCGCTGCCCAAAACAGCAACGGTTTTGCCGTGATTATCCAAAGCGGCACGATGACAAATGCCATCAATGCCTAAGGCTAAACCGCTGTTAATGGTGATGCCGCTATGTGCCAGTTCGCCGGCAATGGTTTGGGCGTAATGTTCGCCATAAGGTGAACAATAGCGACTGCCTACCATAGCGATTTGTGGCGAAGAGAGTACATCAATGTTACCTTTAACAAACAGCAGTGGCGGTGCGGAGCGAGTTTGTTTCAACAACAGCGGGTAACTGTGATCAAAATAGTGCAGAATATGGTTGTCTGCCTGTTGTTGCCAATTCAGAACGGTGTCAATAATCGCTTGCGGCGGTGAAAACCAAGCCTGAATTTGCGCAGCATTCCAACCGATTTGGCTGAGTGTTTGTCGATCGTAGCTGAGCAGCGTATCTAGTGAGATTTGTTCAAGCAGTTGTTGAATTTTGATAGCACCGAATTGCGGCAGCAGTGCTAAACGTAAAAGTGTGGTTACTGTTTGCATAGCGGAAAACGATTGAAAAAGTCGAAAACAGATTGAAAAAAAGGCACTTTACCCCATTAATAGCCGTTGTCAGTGTTGAGTTTGAAAAAGTGCGAAGCGGATCGCAGATTAAAAATAAATCTGCTTTTTGCGGTAGAATTGGGTGTGTTAATTATTGAAAAAATCAGTAAAATGCAAGGTTTTGAAAAAAGGAAGAGCGTATGGCGATATTAGATGTGTTATGTTTTCCCGATGAGCGTTTAAGAACGGTGGCAGCACCGGTGGAAAAGGTGGACGATGAAATTCGGGAATTTATCGATAATATGTTTGAAACAATGTATGAACAAGAAGGGATTGGTTTAGCGGCAACGCAGGTTAACCGTCATCAACGTATTATCACGATTGATGTTGAGGGTGATAAAAGTAATCAATTGGTTTTGATTAATCCGGAAATTGTCGAGAGTGACGGTGAAACCGGGATTGAAGAGGGCTGTTTATCAGTGCCGGGTTTCCGAGGCTTAGTGCCACGCAAAGAGAAAGTTACAGTTAAAGCGCTGGATCGCAACGGCGAACCGTTTACGCTTGAGGCTAGCGATTTGTTGGCAATTTGTATTCAACACGAAATCGATCACTTAAATGGTGTGATGTTTGTTGATTATTTGTCTCCGCTAAAACGAAATCGTATTAAAGACAAGCTAGTGAAATATAAAAAACAATTGGAACGTGCGCATAAATAACGATAAAAAATCTCGCCTAAGTGCGAGATTTTTTATGCTTCTGTTTTACTTCGCTAAGGTATCCGCCAATAAAATTTTGACTTCCGTACCACCGGTCGGGCGGCGTTGAATGGTTAAAGTCGCATTCAGTTGTGCGGTGCGTTCTTGCATAATATTTAAGCCGTAATGTCCCTCCGGCTCATCCAAAGAAGGAATACCGATACCATTATCGGCAACGATAATTTCATTTTCACCGTCTTGATTGGTATGTGCGATCACCTCAATTAAGGTCGCTTGAGAATGTTTAATCGCATTCAGTAACGCTTCGCGCACAACTTGTAAGGCGTGCACCAACTGTTGTGCCGTGAAAATTTGTGACGGCAATGAGCATTCCAGTGTAATTTGCGCATCGCTTTGATTGCGTAATGATTCAATCACCTGTTCCAACGCCAATTTGAGGTTGGCTTCCTGAATGGTTAAGCGGAAAGTGGAAAGCAGTTCGCGCAGCTGCACATAACCATCGTTAAGTGCTTGTTCAAAATCGGCGATAATTTTAAAACTCTTCTCTTTGGCTTGCGGATCGCTGCTTTTTAAGGCGTGTTTCAACAATGTCAGCTGAATTTGTAAAAATGCCAACACCTGCGCCAACGAATCGTGCAATTCTCTGGCGATAATTGAGCGTTCTTCCATTAATACCAACTGTTGTTGTTGACGTTGCGTTTGGATAAAGTAAATCGCGCGCCCCAGCATTTGTGCAACACTTTGCATTAGGCGTAAATCAGGGCAAGGTAAGCCTGCTTGCCAACGTAAACAGGAGAGAATTTTGCCGTTGACACTGATTTTTTGCTCTTGCCACGGATAATTCTCTTCCGCTTTGCCCGATGAGAGATCAAGATGTTCCGCACCGTAAACAATCAGTTCGATATAACGCAAATGTTCGCTGGCACGAATTTCGGCGATCACTTCGGTTAATTGATTGTAATCCAGATCGATGTGAGTAATTTTTTGTGAAGTATGAAACAACATTGAGAGTGTGCGATTTAATTGGCTTAGTTTTTTTGTTTTTTCGCTCACTTTTTCTTCTAAGAACCAGTAAAGTTTCTGTAACTCACTTGCCATTTTGGTGAAAGTTTCAGAAAGCGTGCCGAGTTCGTTCGGTTTGTCCACATCCAACGGAATATGTTTAAAATGTCCGGTTTGCACTTGTGTGCTTGCCTGCACCAATTTTTCGATTGGGTTCAGCACTTCACGCTTCATATACCACAGCATATAAGAACCGATCACCAAAATCGTGATGATGGAGAAGATACTAATCAGTATCGCCATAATAATTTTGCGTTCGGAGAAATGTTGCAATTCGGCGACAAAATCATCCACTTTGGCAACATATTGATCGACTTGGGCTTGATATTGATTAATTTGTTGTTGGCGCACAAAACTGCTCATCTGCTGCCAATTATTGACCACATTTTGATAAGCGGCTTTGACGTTAGCCGGCACAAAGTAGCTGTTTTGTAGATCATTTAAGGTTTTTTCCTGTAAAGTTTGCGTATATTGCTGCAAATTGTGCGCAACTGTATCTTGCTCGTGTTCCATTTGGTAAATCAGGCGATAAGCCTGCATACGCAGTGAACCGGCTAAATTGATCGCTTCCGCATCACTTTGGCTACTGATCAACAGTGCAAATACTAAGGAAATACAAAAACTTGCCAATAAAATAATGCCGATTAAATATTTCGCTACACGGGTTAAAACCGAATATTTCGCCACGTTTTTCTCCAAATTCTTAACAGTAAGGCAGGCATTTTACTCCAGCCGCAATATTGTGGCGATAACCTACCACGGTTTTTGTGAAAAAAGAGATGATCATTGTTTTGATTTATCTCAAGAAAAAAGCAAAAAAACAGAATATACCTCATAGCGGTTACTGACTTGTGGTAGTTTATTTCGATAATAATCATTGGTTAATTAATCGTTAGAAAGCTTGCGTCCATTATGCAAAATATAGATTTATCTCGGCGAAAATTCCTTAGCGGCAAGATTCGTGAAGCCACAACGGTAGTCAATAAAAAAACGATTTTACCGCCGTGGGCGGACAGCGAGATATTTTTTCAACAATGCACTCAATGCGGAGATTGCATTGCGCAGTGTGAAACGCAAGTGTTAATCAAGGATGAACGCGGTTTTCCGCAGGTTTCTTTTCAACAAGCGGAATGCACATTTTGTCAGAAATGTGTTGAAGCCTGTCAGCAACCGATATTTCGACCGACCACAACCGAAGCGTGGCAACATAAAATTTCAATAGCGGATAATTGTTTAACCAATAAACAGGTTGAGTGCCGTAGTTGTCAGGATAGTTGTGAGTGGCGAGCGATTTTTTTTAAACCGATGTTAGGAAAAGTTGCCCAGCCACAATTGGATTTGCAAAGTTGTAATGGTTGTGGTGCTTGTGTAGCGGCTTGTCCGGTGCAGGCAATTTCAATGTTAGTACAGAATCAAATATAGAAAATGACTGAAAATATTTCTATGGAAAATGCCCAAGAGTGGCACGTATGCGGTGTGGTGGTGCAAGGTCGTCCGGAAAAACTGGATCAGATTTCCGCCGCGTTGTTAGCAGTTCCGCATACTGAAATACACGGTTCCGATCCGAAGTTGGGAAAATTAGTGGTAGTAATGCAGTCACATAACCAACGGATTTTATTGGAAAATATGGAGAACGCGCGCAATATTGACGGCGTAATCAATGTTTCTTTGGTCTATCATCAACAGGACTTAGGCGAGTGATTTTTTAGTGGGGAGATGATGATGAATTTAAGTCGACGCGATTTTATGAAAGCCAATGCGGCAACAGCAGCCGCAGCGGCGATCGGTATGACAATTCCTATCAAAAATGTTGAAGCGGCAGATACTTCAATCAGATGGGAAAAAGGGGTATGTCGTTTCTGTGGTACCGGATGCGGCGTATTAGTGGGAACACAAAACGGGCGTGTTGTGGCATCACAAGGCGATCCGGATGCGGAAGTAAACCGTGGTTTAAACTGTATTAAAGGTTACTTCTTGCCGAAAATTATGTACGGAAAAGACCGTTTAACTCAACCAATGTTGAGAATGAAAGACGGTAAATATGCCAAAGATGGTGAATTCCAACCGGTCAGTTGGGATGTCGCTTTTAAAACAATGGCAGAGAAATTTAAAGCAGCGATGGCGAAAAATGGTAAAAACGCTGTCGGTTGTTTCACTTCCGGACAATCTACCATTTGGGAAGGTTACGCTTTAAATAAATTATTTAAAGCCGGTTTGCGCTCCAACAATGTTGACCCGAACGCACGTCACTGTATGGCTTCCGCAGCGGTTGCCTTTATGCGTACTTTCGGTATTGATGAACCTATGGGTTGTTATAACGATATCGAACAGGCGGATGTCATGGTGCTTTGGGGCTCAAATATGGCGGAAATGCACCCGATTTTGTGGTCACGTATTTCCGACCGTCGTTTATCCAATCCGGATTGCAAGATTGCTGTACTTTCTACTTTTGAACATCGTAGTTTTGAATTGGCGGATTATGGTTTGGTATTTACTCCGCAATCTGACTTGGCAATTTTGAACTATATCGCTAACTACATCATTCAAAATAATGCAGTCAATGAAGATTTTGTCAGCAAACACGCCGTTTTCAAGAAAGCAGCGACCGATATCGGTTATGGTTTGCGCCCAACTGATCCGCGTGAAAAAGAGGCGAAAAATCCGGGCAGCGACAAAATGGAAAACTTCACTTTTGAAGAATTCAAAGCATTTGTTTCCGAATATACATTAGAGAAAGCGCACGAACTCAGTGGTGTGGATAAAGGCTTATTGGAAGAATTGGCGAAAATTTATGCCGATCCGAATAAGAAAGTGGTCTCTTTCTGGACAATGGGCTTTAACCAACATACACGTGGCGTGTGGGTAAACCAAATGATGTACAACGTGCATCTGTTAACCGGCAAGATCTCTAAACCGGGTTGTGGGCCGTTCTCGTTAACCGGTCAGCCTTCTGCTTGTGGTACAGCGCGTGAAGTGGGGACTTTCGCTCACCGTTTGCCGGCGGATTTAGTGGTCACCAATCCTAAACATCGTGAACACACAGAACAACTTTGGAAGATTCCGGCTGGTGTTATTTCCGATAAAGTCGGTTATCACGCGGTGCTACAGGATCGTATGCTCAAAGATCGTAAGATGAATGTGCTTTGGGTAATGTGTAATAACAATATGCAGGCTGGGCCGAACATCAATCAGGAGCGTTTGCCTGGTTGGCGTGATCCGGAAAACTTTATTATTGTTTCCGACCCATATCCGACATTAAGTGCGATTTCTGCCGATTTGATGTTGCCAACCTCAATGTGGGTAGAAAAAGAGGGGGCTTACGGTAATGCGGAACGCCGTACTCAATTCTGGCATCAGATGGTGAAAGGACCGGGTGAATCTAAATCCGACTTGTGGCAATTAGTAGAATTTTCTAAATATTTCACCACTGATGAAATGTGGCCGGCAGAAATTTTAGAGAAAAATCCTGAGTTTAAAGGTAAAACACTTTATGAAGTGTTGTTTACCAACGGTCAAGTTAATAAATATCCGAACAGTGAAATCGGTGATCATCCGAATGATGAAGCGGAACATTTCGGTTATTACATCCAAAAAGGATTATTTGAAGAGTACGCCTCTTTCGGTCGTGGTCACGGTCACGATTTAGCACCGTTTGATATGTATCATAAAGCACGCGGTTTACGTTGGCCGGTGGTTGACGGTAAAGAAACATTATGGCGTTACCGTGAAGGCTATGATCCATATGTTAAAGCCGGTGAAGAAGTCAGCTTCTATGGTAAACCGGACAAACGTGCTGTCATTCTTGCTGCACCTTATGAGCCACCTGCAGAAGTGCCGGATCAAGAATACGATCTATGGTTATCAACCGGTCGTGTGCTTGAACATTGGCATACTGGTACTATGACTCGTCGTGTGCCGGAATTGCATCGTGCCTTCCCGACCAACGTGCTTTATATGCACCCGTTGGATGCTAAAGATCGCGGCTTACGTCACGGTGATAAGGCAGTGATTGCATCCCGTCGTGGACAGATGGAAACCATTATTGATACTCGTGGACGCAATAAACCGCCAAGAGGCTTAGTGTTTACTACGTTCTTCGATCAAGGACAATTAACAAACTTGTTGACATTAGATGCAACTGACCCACTTTCTAAAGAAACTGACTTCAAGAAATGTGCGGTTAAAGTCACTAAAATCTAAACAACATTAAGTTTAGTTGGAACGGTAATGAAAAAAGAGCGTGTAATTACTCCGGAACGGCGACGTTTCTTAAAAGATGCCACGAAAACAGTTGGCGGATTGGCAAGTTTAGGCATTTTGCTTGGCTTGCCGCAAAAACAGAGCTTAGCGAAAGATGGCGTAGCGTTGCGTCCGCCGTTTGCTTTGAGTGATGAGCAACAGTTTGCCGAAGCCTGTATTCGCTGTGGACAGTGCGTGCAGGCTTGCCCATACGATATGCTTTATTTAGCATCGTGGGTTTCTGATTTACAGGCAGGAACCCCCTATTTTATTGCGCGTAAAAAACCGTGCGAAATGTGCGAGGATATTCCTTGTGCGAAAGCTTGCCCGAGCGGTGCATTGGATGCGAATGCCGATGATATTAATCAGGCAAGAATGGGGTTGGCGGTGCTGCTTGATCACGAAACCTGCCTTAACTGGCAAGGTTTACGCTGTGATGTTTGTTATCGTGTCTGCCCGTTAATCGATAAAGCGATTACGCTGGAAATGCAACATAATGAACGCACCGGCAAACACGCCTATCTCATTCCGACAGTGCATTCCGATGCCTGTACCGGTTGTGGTAAATGTGAAGAGGCTTGTGTGTTGGAAGAAGCGGCGATCAAAGTGTTGCCGATGCAGTTGGCAAAAGGGGTTCTCGGACATCATTACCGTTTCGGTTGGCAAGAAAAAGATAAGGCAGGCCATTCGTTGTTTGAAGGCGAAACCATCAGTTTGCCGGTACGGCAGCCGGAGGTGAAATAATGGCGAACTCACCAAAAGAGGCAGGAAAAGAGGCTCGACAAAAATTGGGTTGGTGGCACGCCAATCGCTTTTTGTTATTACGTCGTTTAAGCCAATTCAGTATCTTGGCGATGTTTTTGAGCGGGCCGTTATTTAATGTTTGGATTTTAAAAGGCAATTACAGCGGCAGTCTGTTGCTGGATACCGTTCCTTTAACCGATCCGTTAATTACGTTGGAGAGTTTAGCCAGTGGTTTTCTACCGAGTTTGACGAGCTTAATCGGCGTTGTCATTGTGATTGCCTTTTATGCGATTGTCGGTAGTAAAGTGTTCTGTGGTTGGTGTTGCCCTTTGAATGTGGTCACCGACAGTGCGGCTTGGTTACGGCGCAAATTGGGCTGGCGACAAACATTAAAGCTTTCACGCAATTTGCGTTATTGGCTGTTAGCCTTAATTTTAATTGGCAGTGCAATCAGCGGCACATTATTGTGGGAGTGGCTGAACCCGGTGGCAGCGTTAGGACGCGGCTTAATCTTCGGTTTCGGTGCCGGTATCTGGTTGATTGTGGCTGTATTTGTGTTTGATTTATTAGTGGTGGAACACGGTTGGTGCGGGCATTTATGTCCGATTGGCGCAACTTATGGCGTGATTGGTGCCAAAGGCATTATCCGCGTAAAAGTGATCGATCGGCAGCGTTGCGATAACTGTATGGATTGTTATAACGTCTGTCCTGAACCACAAGTTTTACGTTCACCATTACACGGTAAAAAAGACGAAAGCCAACTTGTGCTTTCCAAAGATTGTATCAGTTGCGGACGTTGTCTTGACGTATGTGCTGAAAATGTTTTTAAGTTTTCGACAAGATTTAATCCTTCTCAGGAGTGAAAAATGGTAAAAAAAATCAAAGTATTCTCTGCCGCCGGTTTGTTGTTGGCGAGCTTATTCTCTGTATCGGTACTTGCTGCAGAAGAAAATCCCAATAATGTTCCTTTAGAAAAAGAGGGCATTCCGGTAGCTAACGCAGCGGAAAATGTTGCGCCGTCAGTGCATAATGTGCCGAAAGAACAGAATGCACCGGCATTAAATTATGTGAATCAGCCGCCGCTTATTCCACATAGCGTTACCGGTATGCAAGTGACTAAAAATGTGAACCAATGTTTAAATTGCCACAGTGCGGAAAATTCTCGTATTACCGGGGCAACTCGTATCAGCCCGACGCACTTTATGTCGCGTGACGGTGCGATTTCACCGAACGCATCGCCAAGACGTTATTTCTGTTTGCAGTGCCACGTGCCACAAACAGATGCTAAAGCGATTGTGCCTAATGAATTTAAACCGTTGCCGGGTTACGGACAATAAGAGGTAAACTATGACAACAGAAAAAAAACCGAATATTATCAAGCGTTTTTGGAAATGGTTTAGAAGCCCGAGCAAAATTGCAGTTGGTACGTTGTTAGTGGTGGCGTTTATTGCCGGTATCGTTTCTTGGGTCGGATTTAACTATTCACTTGAGCAGACCAACACTGAAGAGTTCTGTGCAAGCTGCCATACCAACGATGTCTATCCGGAATATTTGCATACCGCGCACTATCAAAACCGTAGCGGTGTCAGTGCAAGTTGTCCTGATTGCCACGTTCCGCACGAATTTATTCCGAAAATTGTGCGTAAAATTAAAGCAGCACGTGAGGTTTATGCCTATTATATGGGTTACACCGACACGCTGGAGAAATTCAATCAGCGTCGTGCGCATATGGCAGAACGTGAATGGGAGCGTATGAAAGCCAACAATTCACAGGAATGCCGTAACTGTCATAACTTTGACCGTATGGACTTCTCTCAACAAAAATCAGTGGCTGCCAGAATGCACGAATTGGCGATTAAAGAAAATCGTACCTGTATCGACTGCCACAAAGGTATTGCGCACCAACTTCCTGATATGAAAGGCTTGCCGCCGACATTCAGTAATGTGAAAGAAGAGAATAAATAAGCATTAGGTGCTTGGTGGAAAAAAGGAATGGTGTCGAAATTTCGACACCATTTTTTTCGCTTAACACAGAGAGAAATGAGTAATCGTATTAAGCAAAAAATTTTTTAAGTATGTGCAAATCGATGTGCGAAGTTTGCCACTTTTGTTGATAAAAAGGTAAACAATTTTGTCTATTAAAATGATAGATTTTGTAGGAAAGCACCGAAAGACAAAAGCCAAGTCAGTGATGACTTGGCTTTTGTTTAAGATAAATAAGCGCATTATTTAATTAACTGTTTCGCCTCTTCAATCGCTTCTGCAACACGTTGCGGTGATACGCCGCCTTTGGCGCAACGTTTATTTAAACAGGATTCCAAAGAGAGAATCGCATACACATCTTCGCTGATGACATCGCTGAAACGTCTAAATTCATCGACACGTAACTCTTCCAACGCTTTGGATTTGCTAATCGCATAAACCACTGCTTCACCGACAATATGATGAGAATCACGGAAAGGAACACCCTTCGCAACTAAATAATCGGCAAGTTCGGTGGCATTTGAGTAGCCTTTCAAGGCGGCGTTACGTGTTTTTTCTTGATGTACTTTGATGTCTTCAAGCACTAATGCCGCCATATCAAGGCAAGCGTGCCAAGTGTCAAGTGCATCAAAAATGCCCTCTTTATCTTCCTGCATATCTTTGTTGTAGGCGAGCGGTAAACCTTTGACCGTTACCAACATTCCGTTTAATGCGCCGATAACACGTCCGGCTTTACCACGAATTAATTCGCAAGCATCCGGATTTTTCTTTTGTGGCATTAATGAAGAACCGGAGGTGACGCGATCGGATAATTCAAGGAAATTGGCTTCACCGCTGTTAAAGATAATTAAATCTTCGGCATAACGGGAAAGATGCACCATACTTAACGAGGCGGTTGCCAACAGTTCAATGATGTGATCACGATCGGAAACGCTGTCTAAGCTGTTGCGAGTGGCACGTTGAAAACCGAGATCTTTCGCCAACTGCTCACGATCGACTGCATAAGCTGTTCCTGCCAAAGCACCCGAACCTAACGGGCAGGTGTCCAAACGGCGATAAGCATCGGCAAGGCGAGAAAAATCACGTTCCAACATTTCAAAATATGCCATACACCAGTGGGCAAAAGTGATTGGTTGAGCGCGTTGTAAATGCGTGTAGCCCGGCATTACCGTATTTTGGTTATTTTCCGCAGTAACAATAAGTTGGCTTTGTAAATGGCGAATAGATTGTTGCAAAGAGGTGATTTCCTGTTTGCACCATAATTTAATATCCAACGCCACCTGATCGTTACGACTACGACCGGTGTGCAATTTTTTACCGAGATCGCCCACTTTTTCAATCAGCTTACTTTCCACCCAACTATGAATATCTTCCGCATCATCCTGCAGAATCATTTCCGGGTTATTTGCCACCGCCTCTTTCAGTTCAATCAGTGCCGCTTCAACCTGTTTCTGTTCCGCTGCGCTGAAAACATTCACGCTGACCAGTGCTTTCGACCAGCCGATAGAACCTTCGATATCCTGTTGTGCCAACCGATAATCGAAACGTAATGAATCATTAAAATTTTTAAAACGTTGATCCGCCGCTTGTGTAAAACGACCGCCCCAAAGTGCCATAATTTATTCCTCAAAAAACGAAACCGCCAAAGCCGGCGGCATTCTTTATCATTAAGATCATTAAGTTTTTGTTGCACCGAATTAAGGTGCAATTCTTGTGCCAATACGTTGTCCGGAAAATAAATCTGCTAATTTTTCCGTTTTTTTCCAGTTTGCAATTTCAACGGCTTGATTTAATGCTTGTGCTGCGGTCAGAGCCGCTTTCACTTTGACAATCATACCATCTGTAATCACTTGTTCTGCAATTAATTTTTCGATTTGAGCCGTATTCAGTTCGGCAATCAGATTTTTTTGTTGATCAAGCACGCCGTCAACATCCGATAACATCACCAATTCCGCTTGTAGCAAGGTCGCAATCGCAGTGGCTGCCTGATCGGCATTAACATTCATTAGCCGACCATCATCATCAATTGCAATGGAGCTGATAATCGGCAGAAAATCCGCATTCAAAAGCGCATTCAATAATGCAACCTGTTTTGGCTGAACGGTGGCAACGTGCCCTAATTCCGCATCAAGCTGTGTTGCGGTGGTTAAATTGCCATCACCCAAACTTAACCCGACCACATTTAAACCGGCAGTTTTTGCCATTGCGACCAATTTTTTATTGGCAATTCCCGCCAATGCTCCGGTAATAATATCAATTTGATCCGCCGGCGTAACGCGTAAGCCCTGTTTTTTCTGTACCGGCAGATTTAAACGTTGCATCAGTTCGTCAACAATACAACCGCCACCGTGGACGATCACAATTTGTCGCTGTTGTGTGCGTTTAAATTGTGCCAAAGTTGAGATCAGATTTTGCATCGCTTGCGGTGTGTCCAACAAAGCACCGCCGACTTTAATCACTAATGGTTTCATTGTCTTAAATCAATCCTAATGTTGGTTCAAAGCCGAAACGGATATTAGCACATTGAACCGCTTGTGCCGCTGCACCTTTCAATAGATTATCTTCCGCGCCGACAATAATAATATGTTGATCTTTAATCGCAAAAGCGATATCGCAATAAGGTGTGAATTCCACCGCTTTAATGCTTGGAAAACCTTTGTCATAAAGACGCACTAACGGTTTATCGTGATAAGCCTGTTCAAATGCAAATTTCACTTGTTGTGTATCGACATTTGCTTTTAATTTTGCCGTAATTGTCGCCAAAATACCACGTTTAAAGTTGCCCAAATGTGGGGTGAAAATCACTTCTCTGCCTAAATGAGTGGCGATTTCCGGTTGATGACGATGGGTAAATACGCCGTAAGGATTGAGGCTGACTTCGCAAAAACTGGAGGTGAGGCTGGCTTTGCGACCGGCACCGCTGACACCGCTGACCGCATTGATGATGGGTAATTGTTGTTCATCTAACAAGTCATTTTCAATTAACGGTTTAAGGCAAAGTTGTGAAACGGTCGGATAACAACCGGCAACGGCAACCAAATCGGTCTGTTTAATCTGCTGTTCATTCCATTCCGCCAAACCGTAAACCGCCTTTTCCAATAATTGTGGATATTGGTGTTCAAAGCCGTAAAATTTTTGGTAGAACTCGGCATTATTCACGCGGTAAGCACCGGATAAATCGAACACTTTGCAATCACCGGCTAAAAAGATGGGTGCGAGGCGGTGGCTTACTTCGTGAGCAGTGGCAAGAAAAACACAATCTGCATATTTAGCCAATTCGGTTAAATCTTGCGGTAATGGTTGTAAAGGTAAATCAACAACGCTTTTTAGTTGTGGATAAATCTCGGAAATAGGTTTATCTTTATCCAGACTGTTTTCAGAAACATAGAGTCCACAAAGTTCAAATTGTGGATGTTTGGTAATAATGTTAGCGAGTTCGGCACCTGTATAACCGCTCGCTCCGATGATGAGTGTTTTAAGCATAATAAATAAAATAGTGATTAATTATGCTAATATTTTGCATAATTATTTTATTTGAATCAATGTTTATTTGAGGTAAATATGGCAAATCTTCCCGATTTTCTTTCGTTATATTCACAACTTATTGAAATTCCGACAATTAGCAGCACAGATAATCCAAAACTCGATCACAGTAATCAACCGTTAATTGAGAAGTTAGCAAATTGGTTGCACGACCTCGGTTTTAAGGTCGATATTTTGCCGATTGCCGGCTCAAATCATAAATTCAATTTATTGGCGACCTACGGCGAAGGTGCCGGCGGATTGTTGCTGGCAGGGCATAGTGATACGGTGCCGTTTGATGCCGGTCGTTGGCAGTTTGATCCCTTTAAATTAACTGAAAAAGAGGGACGTTTTTATGGATTAGGTTCAGCCGATATGAAAGGCTTTTTTGCTTTTATTGTCGATACGTTGCGAGATATGGATTTAAGCAAATTACAGAAGCCGTTGCGGATTTTGGCAACTGCGGATGAAGAAACCACGATGTTGGGGGCAAGAACGTTCGCACAGCACGCGGAGATTCGTCCGGATTGTGCCATTATCGGTGAGCCGACTTCGTTGCAGCCGGTGCGTGCGCATAAGGGGCATTTCGGCGACGGGGTAACTGTGATTGGACGTTCCGGACACTCCAGCGATCCGGAAAAAGGCGTGAATGCGATTGAAATTATGCATCAAGCAACGGCACATTTAATTGAGTTGCGCAATGAGTTGAAAATGAAATTTCATAATGATTTTTTTGCGGTGCCGTATCCAACAATGAATTTCGGTTCTATTCACGGCGGTGATGCCGTTAATCGTATTTGTGGTTGTTGTGAATTACAATTTGATATTCGACCATTGCCGAATATGGGCTTGGAATCATTGGATGAAATGGTGCAAGAGAAATTACAACCGTTGATTGAACAATACGGCGATATGATTCAGATTAAACACTTGCACGACGGCATTCCGGGTTATGAATGCTCGCATAAAGCAGAAATTGTGGCAGTGGTGGAAAAATTGTTGGGTAAGCCTTGTGTGTCTGCCAACTATTGCACCGAAGCACCGTTTATTCAACAGCTTTGTCCAACGTTGGTGTTGGGGCCGGGTTCAATCGAACAGGCACATCAGCCGGATGAATTTTTATCAGCGGAATATATTCAACCGACCAAAGCATTATTAGAAAAATTGATCAGACATTTTTGCGCCTAAGCCATTTTTGATCATAGTTAAAAAATAAGTTATTGAATTGTTTTAAGTTTTTAAGAGGTTTTATTATGTTAGATATTGTCCTTTATGAGCCAGAAATCCCACAAAATACGGGAAATATTATTCGTCTTTGTGCTAACTGCGGTTTTCGTTTGCATTTGATTCATCCGCTCGGTTTCCAGTGGGATGACAAACGGTTACGCCGTTCCGGTTTGGATTATCACGAATACACCACGATTAAACATCATCAAAGTTACGCTGAATTTCTAGAGAGAGAACAACCGAAACGGCTGTTTGCTTTAACTACTAAAGGTGGACCGGCGCACAGCCAAGTGAAGTTCCAGCTGGGCGATTATTTGATGTTCGGGCCGGAAACCAGAGGCATTCCGATGGCTATTTTAAATACAATGCCGATTGAACAGAAAATTCGTATTCCGATGTGTGCCAACAGTCGTAGTATGAATCTTTCCAATTCAGTGGCGGTGACCGTTTATGAGGCTTGGCGACAGCTGGGTTATCAAGGTGCGGTTAATCTTTATCAAGGAGAACTATGAACGCTTTTATTCACGGCGTGTTAGTGACAGGCAGTTTAATTGTCGCTATCGGTGCACAAAATGCGTTTGTGCTGAAACAAGGCTTGCTGAAACAGCATATTTTTGCGGTTGCCTTAATCTGCTTTTTGTGTGATGTGGTGCTGTTTACCCTCGGCGTTTTGGGGTTGGGAACTTTTATCAGCCACAATAATGTTGCTTCCGTGACATTAGCGTTCATTGGAGCCGGTTTTTTATTGATTTATGGTTTGCGAGCGTGGAGCAGTGCTTATCGCGGCAATGCCAGTTTACAACTGCAAGCTGGGGAAAATAGTGCGTCTTTAGCCAAAACCATCTTATTAACGTTGAGCGTCACTTTGCTGAATCCGCACGTTTATATTGATACGGTGGTGATTATCGGCGGTATCGGTGGCACATTGGCGTGGCAGGAAAAGATCGCCTTCTTAATTGGCGGACTTTGCGTTTCTGCCACGTGGTTTTTCGGTTTGGCGTACGGCTCAACATTGTTAGCACCGCTATTTCGAAAAGCGATCACTTGGCGAATTCTTGATTTTGTGATTGGCGTGATTATGCTAATGATTGCTTGGAGCTTATTTCAATATGGAATAACGCTGTTGAGCTAATCCTCGACAATTTGTTGCAATTAGGGCTATAATCGCAACGTTTTTATAGGGCAATGCCTTATAAAATGCCCTATATACTGAATGATTAACTTTTCTTAGAAGGAATAAAGAAATGGGTTTAAAAAATGTACCTGCCGGCAAAGCGTTACCGGATGATATTTATGTTGTGATTGAAATTCCTGCGAATTCAGATCCGATTAAATACGAAGTTGACAAAGAAACCGGCACATTATTTGTTGACCGTTTTATGGCAACTGCAATGTTCTATCCGGCAAACTATGGTTATATCAACAACACCCTCTCTTTAGATGGCGACCCTGTTGATGTTTTAGTACCAACGCCATATCCGTTACAACCGGGTTCAGTCATTCGTTGCCGTCCGGTCGGTGTGTTAAAAATGACTGACGAATCAGGTCAAGATGCAAAAGTGATTGCCGTACCACACAGCAAATTAACGAAAGAATATGATCACATCAAAGATGTGAACGATATTCCGGCATTATTGAAAGCACAAATCCAACACTTCTTTGAAAGCTACAAAGCCTTAGAAGCCGGAAAATGGGTGAAAGTAGACGGCTGGGCTGATGCCGCAGCAGCGCGTGAAGAAATTTTAGCTTCGTTTGAACGTGCTAAAAAATAATCTTGTCATTTAATGCAATTAAGCCGTTATTCTTTTCAGAAATAACGGCTTTTTTTATCTGCATTGCACTTAATTATTATTTTTCCACGCTTCGTGTGCATCAAGAACACGTGCGGAATAAACCATTGCTGCACCGGTATTCATTGCGATCGCCACGCTTAATGCCGCTGCAATCTCTTCTTGTGTGCAACCGGCTTTAATCGCGGCATCGGTGTGCACATCAATACAACCATCGCAACGAGTGGTTACCGCACAAGCAAGCGAAATCAACTCTTTGGTTTTCAAATCCAACACGTCATCGCCGGCTTTACTGAGCAGTTGATAAGCCTGCATTGTATTCGGTTGTAATTTGCCTAATAAGCCTAAACGATTCATTAATTGAGTGCGTAATTTTTTCCAATCTAACATAAGATGCTCCTTAAAATTCTTCATATTGTTGTCTGATGGGTGCTATTTTGCACGATGTTGATTAGACGATAAAGCTGCTAAAATAGCAAAAAACTATGTTTTCGTCTTATTTTGTGAATATGGACAGTATTGATAAATTTTTGGAACTTTTAGATTTAAAAACAGAAATTGATGTTTTTTGTAGCTTTCGTTCGCCCTATTTAATGCAAGCACCGCAAGCGGAAAAAGGGAAAGCCTGTTTTCATTTGCTGTTGAGCGGTCATTGTCAAATGCGATCGGATAAAAGCGTGCACCGTTTGCAAGCCGGTGATTTCTGTTTATGGACGCAAGGCAGTATGCACCAAATTGGCGATGCGGCGGAATATTCTTCCGTGCAGGTAGAGCAACAAAACGGCATTTTGTATCGGCATAATTGCCAACAAGATCCTTCGTTGCAGATGATTTGTGGGCATTACCGAGCAGGGAATCAAGCTGCTGCCGGTTTGTTATCATTGTTGCCGGAACCGTTGATTGTTTCGTTGAAACAGATTCCGCAGTTGAATGCGTTGTCCAGCTTAATTTATCAGGAGGCGTTAGCGCGTCATTTGGGCAGTGCCACCGTAATCAAATCAATGTGTGAAATTTTGTTGCTGTTTGCGTTGCGTCATCTCTCTTCATTGTCGGAACAGCAGAGTTTAATTCGGCTGTTTTCAGACTCGGCCTTGAGCAAGGCAATTACGCCGATTTTTCACAATTTGGCGGATAATTACACCATTGAGCAGTTAGCACAAAAGGCTTATATGTCGCGCGCCACTTTTGCGCGTCGTTTTCAACAGTTAAGCGGAATGGGTGTGCAAGCCTTTGTTCGTTTGCTGAGAATGTCGATGGCAGCGAAGTTGTTACGGCAGACAAATTTGTCATCAAGCCAAATTATGGCGCAGATCGGTTATCAATCGGAGGCGGCATTTTTTGATGCTTTTAAAGCACAATTCGGTACAACACCGGCGCGTTATCGCAAAAATTTACTGACAAATGGGTGAAATGTTAAAAAATTGCTATTGATCTTTAATAGAAAAAAAGAAATGATAGTGAGCATTTTACCGAGAGAACAGGGGAAAAAGATGATGTTATCAACCATTTCTAAACGTATTTTAAGCAGCTGTTTTATCTTATTTTTAGTGGCAAGTTGTGCCGATACCCGCACAATGAATCAGAGTGCGGCGAACCAATATCGTCAAGCGATTACTGCGGAAAAGCAGAAAGGTAATGTTGATACTACCTCAACAACGGCAAAACGTGTGCATCGAGTGTTTAATCGAATGGTGCCTTATGCGCGTCAATATAATAAAACCGGTGTGCCGTTTGCGTGGGAAGTGTCGGTAATTAAATCAAATGAAGTGAATGCGTGGGCAATGCCGGGCGGTAAAATGGTGGTTTATACCGGTTTAGTCAATAAATTAGGTTTAAGCGATGAAGAGATCGCGGTGGTGATGGGACACGAAATGGCGCACGCATTGTTGGAGCACGGTAAAAGCCAAGCAAATCGTCAGACCGCTGTCGGTGTGGTGGCAGCGATTGTTTCCGTTTCGTTGGCATCTCAAGGAATGGATAGCGGTTTGTCGCAGGATGTGGTCGGCACTGTTGCCGATTTGGGAGTAATGAAACCTTTCTCTCGCAGTGCAGAAAGCGAAGCGGATGAGATTGGTTTAATGTTGAGTGCGCAAGCCGGTTATAATCCGCAAGTTGCTCCCGGTTTATGGGATAAAATGCAGCGATTGGGCGGTGGCGGTAATGTGCCAACTATTTTTTCTACTCACCCGAGCGATCAGTCGCGTAAAGCACATTTAGAAAAATTAATGCCGAAAGCAATGGAGTTATATCAGGCATCAAAAAAATAATCTCATATTGAGGAAATTTCTATGCAAAAACAAAAGCTTGCAATTCCCGGCATCTTGATTGGATGTATTGTTTTCGGTTTGGGCAGTTTGATTGTTGCTCACGTTCCGGTGGGCGCTTATGCCATTGCGTTTTGGCGGTTATTGATTGCGGCAATCATCTTTTTTATTTTAGCAAAACTTTTCAAACAACCGTTCCCGAAGTCAAAACAGACAATTCGTTATGGTTTACTGGCAGGTGTATTTTTAGCTTTTGATTTGGGATTGTGGCACGAAAGTGTGTATGCGGTCGGGCCGGGAATTTCCACCTTATTGAACAGTTTGCAGATTTTTTTTCTTGCCGCTATTGGCTTTTTCTATTTCAAAGAGAAACAGTCCGCAGTGCAGTTGTTCAGTTTAGTGTTGGCGGTTATCGGTGTTTATTTGATTACCGGCAGCGAATTTCAGCACAATGATAATGCTTTGTGGGGCTTTGTCAGTGGCGTTGCCTCCAGTTTGTTGTTGGCGTTATCGATGGTTTATATTCGTAAAACGCACGAAGCCGAGCCTTGTGCCATTTTCCCTTTAATGTTGTTGGTCAGTGTCGGCGGTATTTTGGCTTTAATTATCCCTTCGTTGCTGTTTAATTTTGACAATCTTTATCCGACAACCGCCTTGGATTGGTTTTGGGTTTTTGTGTACGGCGCGGTGATGCAATGTTTTGCGTGGGGAATGATCGCCTATTCAGTGCCGTTGTTATCATTGGCGGTAACCGGTTTGTTGCTGCTTTCTGAACCGATTGCCGCACTGGTGATTGATTATTCCGTGCTGGATAAACCAATCAATCTGATTCAATGGGGTGGCGCAGCAATTACGATGTTCGCCATTTATCTCGGTTCGGTTTCCTCACAACCAAAAAAATCGAAAATTCGTTCGTTAAAAAAATAAAATTAAGGGATTGAAGTTTACTTCAATCCCTTTAGTTTGACATTGTTTCAGTATTATTGACCAATATATTCAAACACAATAATTGATCCCGGGTTTGCCATTTTTGATGTTGGCGTGTCATCTAATTGACGACCGTTACCCATATTGTCTGTTACCACATAGATTTTGCGAGTATCAGGGCTCACTAACGCATTGCGATAACGGTTTGCACTGGTGAAATATTTTCCTGTGTCCCCTTGCACGTTGCTTGCATCTTCATTCATTTTTACTTGATAAATCGAACCGCTCTTATAGGTTGCTAATAATAATGAATTACGGAACTCAGGAATCACGCCGTCTTTCGGATAATATACCGCATTACCCGGGGCAATGGTTGGCCAGCAAATGTAAGCCAATTTACCACAAGTAGCGTTGGTGTAATTGTAGTCATTGTTCACGGTGAAGAAGGTTTTCACAGGATCAACCACTGGCTCTTTATAATCTGTTTCTTTCTGAGTCGGCACGCCTTCAGGGATCACATTTGGATCAAATTTCACATTCGGGCAGTTTTTCGCTGCAGAATAATTTGCATAAACATAAGCTAAATCATCTTTAAAGCCTGCAACGTGTGGCCAGCCGTAGTTTCCACCTGCTTCAAGTTTGTTCAATTCATCATCACTTGATGGGCCTTGTTCTGTGCTATAAAGGTGATTCCCCACCCACACTAAACCTTGTGGATTGCGGTGTCCATAAGTATAAATGTGGCTTTTCACGCCTTTAATCACAGGGTTATCATCAGGGATTGAACCGTCTTTGTTGATACGCAAGGTTTTGCCGTTATAAGCACTGTGATCGTGATTTTTCACTTGCTCAGCCGTTGGCAATTTTTGTGAAGTGATTTCATCACAAACGTGTTTACCTTGGTTATAACCTAAATCACCTGTGGTGTAATAAAGTTTGCCATCTGGGCCGAATTTAATGCGTCCTGCATTGTGATCCACGCCTGCGATAATGTGGTCAATCACAATTTGCTCATCGCCTAATTTATTGGCTTTCGCATCATAGGTTAAACGTACAATACGGGCGAATTTTTTCTCGCCATCATTGTAAGTATAAGCTGCATAAGCATAAGGTTCGCCCGCATCAAAATTTGGATCTAAGGCTAACCCTAACACGCCTTGATGTGGGAATTTCTCATAAGCATTCGCAAAATGATACAACACGGTTTTCTCACCGGTTTTTGGATCAATGCTGACGATATTTCTGCCTGCACGTTCTGTTAGCCAAAGTTGCTCTTTCGGCCCCCAGATCATCTCCCAACCGCCATCAACATTGTTAGTTAAAACCGTTGCTTCAAAACGTGAACCAAAATCCACCTTGCCATCTTTGCTGACCACATCAATGGCACTGGCACTTGTTGCTGCAAAAGCAAATAATGCGCCTGCAAAAGCTAATTTTTTCATTATTTTCTCCTAAGATTAAAAAATCGCGCGGATTATATAGAGCAGAGATATTTATGACAATAAAGTATTTTGAAAGATATTCTTTCCTAATAAGAAAGAATAATATGCGTTTTGCTTTAAATATTCATATTCTGGAACAAACTCAAATTGTCGGGGATAGAAAAACACTATCCCTATTTATGGAAATTAGAAGAATAGTGTTTTTTCCTTTTGTTTTTAATGACTTATGTCCTCTTCAGCAGCAAAGTCGGTCCACTTTGCCAACGCCGTTTTTAGCTGTTGGTAAGGGATAAAACGAGCGAAACGCTCGACCTCTTTGCTCTCGAAAAAAAGTATCACCACCGGCGCGGTGAGGGCGTGAAAATAGCTTGCCAATTCAGGGGTGTCGCCAATATTCGCTTGAACGGCGTAAATTTCCTGATTTTCGTTTAATAAGCTTTTCAGCTGGTTTTCCACCACCGTACACACGCCACAGTTGGGTGCTTTAATCAACAGCAGGCTCAATGTATGGCTTTGAATTGCTTGTTGAATAGCGGAAATAGTGAGCAGTTTGTTCATATTTATCCTATTAATGCTTTTAATGCTTTAAGCCAGTAAATCCGCTTTTCTGATTAACTCGGCAACATTTTTGGCATTCATTTTTTCCATTATGTGTGAACGGTGAACTTCAACGGTTCTCACGGAAATATTGAGGCGTTCTGCGATCTGTTTGTTGATATTTCCTTCAATAATTAATGCCAATACCTCTTTCTCTTTTTCGCTAAGTTGATCGTAACATTGCTGAATCTGATATTGTTGAAAGCGTTTTTCACTGCGAATGCGTGCGTTTTCTAATGCAGTTTTAAGCTGATCAAAAAGAATCGGTTTTTGTAAAAAGTCGATAGCACCTTGCTTTAATTCATTGACTGCCATATCCACATCGGCAAACGCTGTCATAATAATAACTTGTAATACGCTGTTTTTTTGTTTGAGTATTTTATGCACTTGGCGACCGTCAAAATAGGGCATTCGCATATCCAACAGCACTACTCCCGGTTCAAAAGGGTTAACCTGTTCTAAAAAAGTTTTACTGTTTGACCAACTGACAACATCATAACCTGCTTGAGTAAGCAGAAATGTTGCCGCATCGACCACCGTTTCATCATCATCTAAGATATGTACTTTCACGAGAAACTCCTATTGTTTGCCACCAACTCCCTGATTAAGCGGTAATTCCAGAATCACCATCGCACCCTTGCCGGCAGGACGATTTTTGAGATAAATTTCACCTCGCATTGAGTGGATTAGGCGCTGACATAATGTTAACCCAAGACCTAAGCCCTCTTTTTTCCGGCTGCGGAATGGCACAAATGGAAATGCCAATTCGGTTTCTGAAAAGCCTTTACCGTTATCCACAATCAAAATTTGGATGCTGTTCTCTTTCGCCTGTACGCTTATCACGATTTTATTTGCCTGTGCTTGAAGTGCATTGAGCAAACAGTTGCAGAGGATCTGCTCCAACATCGTTTTTTTTACGCAAACTTGCCACTGTTTTGCACAAATCAGTCGTATCTTGGCACGGGAATTATAGTGTTGGCGGATAAAATCAATTGTTTTTTCTAAGCAAGATTTCAGCTCAATATTGTGTAGCCTTTCGTCTTCTTTACCTTTTGCCCAACCGGTAAGGTTGCGCATAATTTGCCGACTGCGATCAACCTGAACTTGTATTTTATCTAAAATTTGTAATTCAAATGTTGCGTCGGATCGTTGTTTTAGCTGTTGTTTCAGTCCTTCGCTGTACATTCCGATAGCGGTAAGCGGCTGGTTAATTTCGTGCGCAATGCCGGCACTCATTTCCCCCAAAATACTTAAGCGGTCAGCTTTTATCAGTTGTTGTTCATAAAGGCGCATTTCCTGATGGGCTTGGGTTAATGCTTTGCTTTTACGATGAACCTGATAACTAATCCATAAGTAATTGAAAATAATAAAAAATAGAAGCAGCAATAATTGCCACTGGTGCTGATTAATCCAATATTTTACGCTTTGCCATAAATTTTGTTGTTGTGGATGGCGGAAAAGATTTCGCAAAATATTATCCGCTTGCTGGTCGGAGTAAGGCGGATTCCATTGCGGTAAATCTGCCGGAACATCACCGAGCAGAATGGTCATTATTTTTTTACGATGTTATCCGGTACTTGTGCCATTGCCGCTAACGACCAGTTTGGTAACAGCGGAGTGCTGGAAACACAGCCTAAGTCGTTACTTTGTGGCGCTAACACACGGAAATCCGAGAAATTGACTTTCCCTTCACGGGCTAAATCTTCCAAGATACAAACAGGCACAATAGCAGCATCAACTTTATGCTGTTGCAGCCAGAAAACGGTATTATCAACCGGAAAACCGCTGAAGCGGAAAAAAATGTTTTTACCTTCAACTAAACCTTGTTGATATAACACGTTGTAGCCGAGCAAGAAACCACCAAAGGCATTTTCGCCAACTGCACTTAATGTTTTCCCTTTTAAATCAGTGATGTGATGAAAATCACTCTCTGTATTGACTAAAATCGCACTGCCAACTTTACCGGCATTGGTGTGTTGCTGACGAGGGGATTGTAATGTTGCCAACCAACGGACAGGCTGATCATTGAGATAAAAAAATTGTGATTGATTGGTTAAAATAAAATCAATGTTATCGGCTTTATCTTGGGAAAGATCGTCAAGTTGTAACGGCACCAACGAAAAATGCTGTTGTGGATAACGCTGATTTAACCAATTTATCCACGGTTGCCACTGTTGTGATAAAAAGGTTTCACCGCGCTGTGCCAAAATACCGATTTTCCAATTATCTGCGCCGGCAAAAAAAGGGAAGAGCGACAGCATTATGTAAGTCAGTGAAAGCACAATGAATTTTCTCAAAATTGCCTCCTATTTTTTGACTCAGATCAATACCCATACTATTTATGTGGAAAACCACAATAGATACCGATTTTAGGGTCAACCACAATACGAGAGAACCAACAATAGCACGAAACGACAATAGTGGGGAAATTATGGATAGTGTCAAACGAACAGCACTTAAATCGCTGACCGCACTCACTTTCGGCGCAAGTTTGATTCCGCTTGAAAGTATTGCGTTTCAGCCACCTAGACGTGGCGGTGATCAACAGCATCGTTATGCGATGATTATTGATTTACGCCGTTGTATCGGTTGTCAATCTTGTACCGTCAGCTGCAATATCGAAAATCAAACACCGATCGGTGAATTTCGGACAACGGTACGTCAATATGAAATTACCGATGGTAAGCAGACAGTAAACAACGTGTTATTACCACGATTATGCAACCATTGCGATAATCCGCCGTGCGTGCCGGTTTGCCCTGTGCAGGCAACTTATCAACAAAAAGACGGCATTGTCGTTATCGATAATGAACGTTGTGTCGGTTGCGCTTATTGCGTTCAAGCTTGCCCTTATGATGCCCGTTTTATCAATGAAGAGACCAAAACAGCAGATAAATGCACCTTTTGTGCGCATCGTTTGGAGGCAGGTTTATTACCGGCGTGCGTGGAAAGTTGTGTTGGTGGAGCACGAATTATTGGTGATCTTGCCGATCTGAATAGCCAAATCAGAAAACTGTTTGATAGTCATAAAGATCAATTAAAAGTGTTGAAACCGGAAGCAGGAACACAGCCGCACGTTTTCTATTTAGGGCTTGATGATGCGTTTGTAAGCCGTGTACAGGGACAACCTATGCTTTGGCAGGGTAAGGGGGAATAATGATGATTCGCGAAGTTTTAGTTGAACCGCAAGCTATTGCGTGGCTACCTTGGGCAGTAAGTTATTTCTTCTATATCGGCTTGGCATTATGTGCCATTATTGTCGCACTTTGTATTCGCTTTTTTGTTAAACCCTATCAGTCTAAGTCGGAATTGATAGCGTTGTTAGTAGCATTAAGCTTTGCCATTGTTGCACCGATTGCGCTCACTGCGGATTTACATCAGCCGGGAAGAGTGTGGCATTTTTATGTTTATTTGGCTAATTGGTCGTGGATGGCGTGGGGCTCAATTTTCCTACCAATTTTTATGTTGAGTTTGGTCGGTTATATTCTGTTTTTATTGCGTCAATTACCGCAACGTCCAACACAAAAATGGTTGGCATTGCTTTATGTCGGCAATTTAAATAACACACTTTGGTGTTGGATTTTTAGAATTTTAACTATCATCAGTAGTATCTTAATTCTGCTTTATACTTCAATGGAGGTATATAACGTTGTTGCGCGCCCGTTGTGGCATCAACCTTGGCTCATTCCATTGATTATTTTCAGTGCGTTGCCGAGCGCAATTCTGTTAACACATTTTGCGATTTCTATGATTAACGGTACAAATAATAAAGTGCTGATGAAACCATTAGTGATTGCTTGTTTGCTGTTATTAGCCGCGACTGTTGGAGCTATCTATTATCACTCATCAGAAACTGCGTTGGATTTATCCATTTTGTGTCAAGCTCGTCCGGCGGTGGCATTCACTGCTGTGATTTGGGGATTGACCTTATTATTGGCACTGTTCAGCGCACAGGCAAAAACAATGCAATGTCTGTTATTAATTGCTTCACTTATCTTAACCGCAATGGTTCGTTGGGTGTTGTTACTTGAAGTGCAAACTGTCGCAAAATATAACGCATTAATGAACCCATATCAGTTTAATTGGGGCGTTGACGGCGGATTAGGAATGCTTTCGGTAGCCGGTTTATGGGTGACTGTAAGTGTGATTTTGTGGCAATTATTCGGATTAATTAATAAGGAGCAGCGTAATGGATAATAAACGTCGTAATTTACTTAAAGGCGGTTTGGCTGTTGGTGCTGCTGCTTTTGTAGCCGGTTATTCACCAAAAGTGAAAGAAATTGCTAATGGCGTTTTCACAGGTTCTTCCGGTGAAAAAACCAAACATAATATTCACGGTAATTCACTCGCACCGGAATATAAGGTTGAGAATAATAAAGTGATGCCGAATACCGATCAAATTGTGTGTAATACCCAATGTATGGGTTGTTGGACACTTTGCGGTTTGCGTGCTCGAGTGGATTTGAAACAGAATAAGGTCATTCGCATCAGCGGTAATCCGTATCATCCGCTTTCTGCCGATGAATATTTGAATTACAACACCTCGTTACAACAGGCAGAATTAAGTGTAGCAGGTGAAAACGGCTTGGAAAATCGCTCCACCGCTTGTGCACGTGGTGCGGCGTTTATGGAAGGGGTAAACAGCCCTTATCGCATTACGCAACCATTAAAACGTGTGGGTAAACGTGGCGAAGGTAAATGGAAAACCATTAGCTTTGAACAATTAATTGAAGAAGTGGTGAATGGTGGTGATCTGTTTGGTGAAGGTCATATTGATGGCTTAAAAGCGATTCGCGATTTGAAAACGCCTGTAGATGCGGAAAATCCGGATTTCGGTCCGAAAGCGAACCAGCTTTTCGTGACTTTTGCTGGCCCGGAAGGCAGACAGCCGTTATTGCAACGTTTTGCGAATAACAGTTTCGGCACTATTAATTTTGCTTCTCACGGCTCTTATTGCGGTTTGTCCTATCGTGCCGGTTCCGGTGCGGTGATGAATGATTTGGATAAAAACTCACACGCAAAACCGGATTGGGATAATTGTGAGTTTATTCTCTTTATGGGAACTTCACCGGCACAGTCAGGCAACCCGTTTAAACGTCAGGCACGTCAATTAGCGAAAAAACGTGCGGGAGATAATTTTGATTATGTGGTGGTTTCGCCTCGATTGGAATTAACGTCAACACACGCTACGCAAAACAATCGTTGGGTGCCGGTTTTACCGGGCGGTGATTTAGCGTTGGCATTGGCAATGTTGCGTTGGATTATTGAAAATGAACGCTTTAATGCAGATTATTTATCATTACCGAGCCAATTTGCAATGCAGCAGGCAGGTGCAGCAAGTTATTGTAATGCCTCCCATTTATTTATCGTTGAGCCACAACATCCACGCTTTGGTCAAGCATTGACAGAACAGGATCTGTTTGATGTTGCACCGGATGCGGAAGATAAAGTGGTAGAAAATTATGATTTAGTGAAAAATGCGGAAGATGCTCAATTTGTTGTCGCTAAATCGTCGGCAAAAGCGCAAATTTGGGTGGATGAAACCGTTACCTTAAAAGATGGCTCTGCTGTGGCAGTGAAGTCTGCCTTGACTCTATTAAAAGAGTCTTGCTTTGAACATACATTGCAAGAGTATGCGGTTTTGTGCGGAGTGCCGGTGGCAACAATCGAAGCTTTGGCAAAAGAATTTACTTCACACGGACATAAAGCGGTTGCCATTACTCACGGCGGCACAATGCAAAGCAATGGTTTCTATACTGCGTGGGCGATCTTATTGCTCAATGTGATGATTGGCAATATGAACAAGAAAGGCGGAATGAGTGTCAGTGGTGGTAAATTCAAAGATTTTGCACCCGGTTCTCGTTACAATCTAGCGAGTTTCCCGGATATGGTGAAACCAAAAGGCACAAATTTAGCGCGCAGTAAACGTGAGTATGAAAAATCAAGTGAGTTTAAACGCAAATCGGCGCAAGGCTCGCCTTATCCTGCACGTGCAGCTTGGTATCCGTTTGTTGGCGGTCAAATGTCGGAAATGATTACCTCCGCCTTGCAAGGTTATCCTTATTCATTAAAAGCGTGGATTAGCCATATGACCAATCCATTATATGGTTTAACTGGTATTCATCATATTGCTGAAGAGAAGTTACGTGATCCGAAAGTGTTGCCGTTATTTATTGCTGTGGACGCTTTTATGAATGAAACCACTGCGTTGGCGGACTATATCGTGCCGGATACACACAACTTTGAAAGCTGGGGCTTTAGTACGCCGTGGGCAGGTGTGCCGACTAAAACCAGCACGGCGCGTTGGCCGGTTATTCAATCCGCAAATGCCAAGAATGCCGATGGTGAAACTATCTGTATGGAAAGTTTTATCATTCACGTTGCCAAGGCAATGGGGTTGCCGGGATTTGATGAGAATGCCATCAGCGATAATCAGCAGCAGACTTATCCATTAAACTGCAGTGAAGATTATTTCTTACGTGCTGCCGCCAACATCGCTTTTGACGGTAAACAGCCGGTGAATGATGCGACACAGGAAGATCGTTTATTGTCCGGTGTTGAACGCATTATGCCGTTGCTTAATAAAACCTTAAAACCGGAAGAAGTGTTGAAAGCCGCGACCGTTTTCTGTAAAGGCGGACGTTTTGCGCCGTTTAACAGTGCGTGGGACGGTGAAAATATGACAGCAAAATGGAAAGCGTGCTTGCAGGTGTGGAATCCTACGGTGGCAAAAGCGAAAAATCATCAAAACGGTGAGCATTATCACGGTTGCCCGAAATATTTTGCACCACAATTTGCGGATAACAGTACCGTTGAAAGTCGTTATCCGAAAGCAGAATGGCCGTTTGCGTTAATGTCGTTTAAATCGAATTTGATGAGCAGCATTACTGCGCCATTGTTACGCCTTCATAGCATTAAGCCAAGCGGCATTGTGGCAATGAACAGCCAAGATGCGGTTAAATTTAAAATTGCTCACGGCGATTTGGTGGAATTGGCGACACCGGGTGGCAAAGTGAATGTTCAAGTGATGGTTATTGATGGCGTGATGCCGGGTACAATTGCGATTGAACACGGTTATGGACATAAACAACTTGGTGCAACCAGCTATGAAATTGATGGCAAAGTGATTGCCGGCGATGAGCGCATTAAGCAGGGCATTAATATTAATGATCTTGGCTTGATTGATGATACTAAACAGATCGCTTCACCTTGGGTTGATTGGGTGTGTGGTTCCGCAGTGCGACAAGGATTACCGGCAAAAATCACCAAGATTTAATCATTACCCCACATAAACTTAATAAGGTACACTTCGGTGTACCTTATTTTTTGGCAAAGAAATTCGTTTGACAGAAAAGTTTAACCGATCCTATACTGATTTCGAATTAGTCGGGGTGCTTTATGGCTGAGAACATACCCGAGAACCTGATTCAGTTAATGCTGACGTAGGAAACTAATAAGAAAACGCCTTATCTATTCAATATAATATTGAAATGTTTCTCTTTTGTTCCCATCAGTTAACATTATTTATATTTATTAATTCCAAGGAAGTGTTATGCAAATTTATTATTCTCAACAATATCGTCTAAAAAGTGTTTTATTAAAAATACTGGTTTTATCCTGTTTATTGGCGATTTTTATGCCAATTAAGCAGGCAAAAGCGGAAGGACAACTCACCATTTATTGCAGTGTGCAATATCGAGTTTGTGAAAAAATGACGCAGATTTTCGGTGAAAAATATCACGTTGATGCCAAATTCGTACGCAACAGCACCGGCTCAACGTTATCTAAAATTAAAGCGGAAAGCACCAAGCCTCAAGGTGATATTTGGTACGGCGGTACGCTTGAACCGCATTTTCAGGCTGCCGAGTTGGGATTACTCTATCCGTACCGTTCACCAAAACAGGCTGAAACTATTCCTCAATTAAAATCGCTCTTGGCTAAACACGGTGATTACACGTCGATCGGTTATATGATTGTGTTGGGAATGGGCGTAAATACGGAAAAATTTAAACAATTAGGCATTAAAGAGTATCCGAAATGTTGGAAAGATTTGCTTGATCCGAAATTTAAGGATCAGGTGCAAATGCCTGATCCGAGAAGTTCTGGTACGGGTTATACTTTTATTGCAACATTGGTACAGTTATTTGGTGAAGATGAAGCATTCCGTTATTTGAAAGCTTTGCATAAAAATATTTCAAATTATGCTCAAAGTGGAACAGAAACAACCAATCTTTCGCGAGGTGATGCTGCGGTAACTGTCGGTTTTATTCATAGCTATGAGACTGAAAAAGAAAAAGGCGCACCGGTTAAAGCAATTTTACCTTGTGAAGGGGATAGTTATTCTTTAGGTGGTATCAGTATTATCAAAGGCGCACGTAATTTAAAAAATGCTAAATTATTTATGGATTGGGCATTGAGTGCAGAAGCACAGGAAATTCCGTGGCGAGAAGAGAGAATGTATCAAATCCCAACCAATATTTATGCAAAAGCCTCACCAAATTCTGTTGATCCGAAAACATTGCATTTAATTAATTTTGATTTTGATCGTTTTGGTTCGGATGAAGAAGGTAAGCGTTTAACGAAGAAATGGTTGGATGAAGTGAAATTGAAATAGATCATGTTGGAATGGGAACGAGAGGTTGCACTCTCGTTCCTTTTTTAATGACGTTTAGAAGTAGTAACTTACACCAACCTTCACATTGCGACCGGTTCCTTCCATTAAGTTAAATGCCGGTAAATAGCGTTTATCAAACAAATTATCAATGGCTAAATCAATACGGATATTTTTTAAACTACCTGATAACGGTGAAAAACTTGCCGTTAAATCTGTTAGTGTATAACTTGGATAAGAAGGCGAGTCTTGAGGAACACGATCTTGTTTTGCATAGTAACTAATTCTTGCTCCTAGTTTGAGTGCATTTGCGAATAAAGCATAATCAATAGCGGCTGAATATTTATCGGCGTTGATGTTTTCTAAATATTCTCCACTATTTTTATTTTTACCGCGTGTTTGACCATAACTGAGTGCAAAAGAAAGATTGTTGAAGCTGTATTTTCCTTCAATTTCAAACCCACGTAAACGAGCGTTTGCAATATTACGATATTGTGAAAGATCCGGCATAAAATTAAATGCACTATTCGGTTTTGAATAGTAGGTTTCGAGATTAATAAGATTTTTCACATCATTTTGGAAAAAGGTGGTGGTTAATTCCGCTTTATCATTTTGTGTGATGAAATTATCAAAATGAAAATATGCTGAGATTTCTTTATTTTTTGCCACCTCAGGTTTCAAATTAGGATTAGAGATAAATTTATTTGAGGTTGCTCGACCACGACTGCTATAGCCAAAATGGTTTCCGGAAGTAAATTTTTCTTGCAGTGAAGGGGCTCTGAAGGCTTCATTATAACGAGCAGAAAGATCTAACCAATCTGTGGCTTTCCATAACAACGCTAAAGAAGGAGACCAGCGATGTTCCGAATAATTTCCTTGGCTTTTTTCTTTGCTACGATAATTGTCATAACGAATGCTTGGGGATAGCACTAATTTATCAGATTATGTGCCGTAAAACTCTGCCTTTCAGGGCGGAGATATAAGGCACAAGCGAATCTGGCGTTTGTTGTTGTCGATGTTGGCGAAAAATCAATAACAATATAAAATAGCACCATTTTTACACTCCTATTTTTGTATGTTACTCCGCAAAGC
>NZ_KB903668.1 GCF_000379785.1 Gallibacterium anatis DSM 16844 = F 149
TAGATGTTAGTGAGTTTACGCACTATAGAATTAACCACAGTACTCATTTTGCTGAGCGGCGAAATCACATTAATGGGATAGAGAATTTTTGGAATCAAGCAAAGCGTGTGCTAAGAAAGTATAATGGAATTGATCGAAAATCTTTCCCTCTTTTTTTGAAAGAATGTGAGTTTCGTTTCAACTATGGGACACCATCTCAACAGCTCAAAATCCTGCGGAAATGGTGTCAGATTTAACGCTAATCTACTTCAGCCCCGATTTTAAAAACAAATCGGTGTTATTCAAAGACTCCTTAGACTTACTCTCTGATGCCACCAATACACTCAGAAAAATTACTAATCAAATGTCCTCAATTAGCGAAATCTCTAATAAATCATTAGATTTGTTAGATGCACTTTTTGAGGCTTCCAAAGATGTTGTAAGCATTGTCTATTCAAAAGGCGCGGTCGACATTACAAAATCAGCAACAGAATTAGTGGCAAAAGCGGCGTTAATTGTTGATAAAAGTGTCTTAGTGGCAAATAAAGATAACACCATTAGTGAAGCTGTTTATCATTCTATTAACAACTCATTACAAAATATTCAAAAAACAGCTATCAATATTGCTACACATTCACATAATGAAGATAAAGCTGAAATTGCTAAAGCAACTTTTGAGTTACTTTCTCAAGTTAGTGATGTGATCAGTAGTGCCTTAAAAAACTCAGGTGATATAGGTATCGAATCACAACTCTTAGCCGATATTAATCAGTTTTCTCATTCTATTTTGAACACAGCTAAAACAGTTACTGATATAGCTACTATGGATATGAATGATAAAACCTCAATCGCTAAAAATAGCATTTCATTAATAGCCAATGTGAATGATGTTATTTCCGATATTCTAGTAATGACGGATAAAGATACTGAATTATTAAATGCAATTCATAATGTTACTGCGAAAAATCTACAGAATATCGAAGAGAGTGCGGTCAATCTTGCCAATGCGGATGTGCTGTCTCAAGAAGGCAAAGTCAGTATTGCCATTAACTCTTTAACATTAATATCGCAAACCAACAAAATTGTTGCTCAAGTGCTAAATGAAGCTAATTTAAGCACCTCAAAAACCCAGTTTGTTGGTGAATTAACAGATGTATTATTAAATACAGCAAAAAGTATTACATTGTTAGCCACTGGCAATAATTCAACACCGTTAGGAAAGGAACAACTTGCCGTTGCATCAACAAATCTTATTGGCAATGTGAATGATCTTATTCAATCCATTACAACTTTTAACGGTAAAGAGGATATTGGTAACGCCTTACATAGTGCAGTTGATGGGCAATTATCTCAAATCAAACAGCTTGCTATTGCATTATCAAATAGTGATCTTGATTCTTCTCAAGGTAAAACTGCGATAGCCATTACTTCTTTCGGGCTGATTGCACAAGCAAATAATATTATCAATAAATTCTTGGATAATATGAGTTTAAGTACTAATGTGAGTAAATCGGTTCATAGTTTGACTAATTCAGCGCTAGATGCAGCCAAAATTCTCACAAACGTAGTACAAGTAGATGCTAATAACAATCAAGGAAAGGTCGTGATTGCCAATAGTTCATTAGAACTTTCTAAAACAGCAAGTGATATTGTGTCTACTGTGTTAAAAAGCACATCTATTTCAACACAACATATTGATATAATTCATAATGCAGTAAATAAAACATTAACAGAAATGAAAGATAGTGCGGTAGCAATAGCACTTGCTTCATCTGAAAATAATAGCGCTGAAATTGCAACGCATTCATTAAGTCTGTTATCCGATGCAAGTAATATGTTGAAAGATATTATGCAAGGAATGAGCCCTAATAATGTCATTGCTCCGAAAACATTAGAATTATTTAACTCACTATTTGCGACAGCTCAAAATATCGTTCAATTAACTGACGCAAAATCTTCAGAAAACATTGCTAAAGCTAGTGTTGATTTGGTGCAAAGCGCAACGATTATCCTCAATAACGTATTAACGTTGGCTAACGTTGATTCTTCTTTAAGTAAAGCTTTTCATCAATCATTTGATGCTTCAGTTTCTCAAATTAAAGAGGTAGCAGCTCAATTAGCTACCGCGTCTTCGGCTTCTGATAAAGCTGAGATTGCAAAACTCTCTTTTGATTTTATTAGTCAAGTAAGCGATTTAGCAACCAACACCTTAACAACAGCTAATACCGGATTAGATACAACACTACTGAATAACGTTAATAGCCTTTCTCATTCTGTCTTAGATGCAGCAAAATCAGTAACTAATATTATTGTTAGTGATAACCCAGCGAATACCGCCAGTTTATCCGTTTCATTAGTTAATAATGCTAATGAAATTGTTTCAAATATCTTAACCTTATCTGGAAAACAAAACGCACTCTCTACGGCAGTACACGATGTAACAGCTAAGCATTTAGCGCCGATTGAGAAAATAGCGATTAACCTTGCGAATGCCGATAACTCAAGCAGTGATGGAAAAGTTGCTATTGCGTTAAACTCATTAACATTAATTGCACAAAGTAATCATTTAATTGAAGAGGTGTTGAAAGAGGCTAACTTAGATAATGCTAAGACTACATTCGCTCACAATTTAACTGATTTAGTATTAGATACTGCGAAAACGATAACTGCATTAGCATCTGCTGACACCAATAAAGTAGATGGCAAACAGCAAATTGCCTCTGCTTCTACACATTTAATCGGACAAATTAATGAGATTGTCAAATCAATCACGACAATAACCAATTCAGAAACAAAAGTTGGTAATGCAGCATATCAATCTTTAAAAAATCATTTAGATCAAGTAGAAAGTATCGCGATGAAACTCGCTGCCGCAAATGCTTCAACAGCGGAGGGCAAAACAGAGATTGCTATTGAGTCTTTCAATTTAATCTCAAAAACCAATGGCATAATGACCGATTTCTTAAATCAAATTGGAATAAAAGAAGAGTTAACCAAACCAATCCAAGGTTTATCTAATTCTATTTTAGATACTGCCAAAACCTTAACTTATGTTGTACAAATTGACCCAACAACAGACAAAGGTAAACTTTCTATCGCAGATAGCTCATTTGAATTGGCAAAATCTGCTAACCAAATTGTCTCATATATTATGGATTTATCCGGCTGCTCAAGTGAACTAAGCCATAATATTGCCAATACGGCTCATCAAATCTTGTCTATATCCCAAGACAGACTATTAAGCATTGGAAATAATATTTCTGCATTGGCAAATGCCGATAAACTCACAAAAGAAGGCGTGAAAATTATTGTAGACAGTTCATTTGCCATCACCAGCGATGTAAATGGCTTTATCACTGATGTGGTGAAAACAGTAGGCAAAGACGGCAATCCTAAAGTGGGTTCAGCCCTGTCGTTATCCAATTCGATTATTGATATGGGGCATTCTATTGCAAACTTAATCCAATCGGATGTTAATACAAGTAGCGGAAAAGCGGCTATTGCTGAAGGCTCAATTAAATTAATTGGCAATATTAATGGCTTAGTCAGTGACGTGTTAAGCCTTTCTAATGCCTCTACCGCCGTTTCTGAAGCTATAAGTTCTTCTGCGGGAGGTATTTTAACTAATTTATCTTCTTTGATAAGTTCATCAATTAAACTTCATAATTGGTCTAATATGACCCAAGCTGATCAAATTGCAGTGGGGTTTGATATTGGATTGAAAGCGGTAAGCACTATTGCGACAGGAGTTGGCACAACAGCACAATCCATTGCAAAAATAATTGGTACTACTACGATGTTGCCACAAATTGGTGCTGCTGTATCAGGAATCGCTCTGGCAGCAAGTCCGTTAGAGATAAAAGGCTTAGTTGACGAGCATAAATATGTAAAACAAATTGATTCTCTTGCATCAGAAACAAAAACTTATGGCTATCAAGGTGATGAGTTATTAGCCAGTCTTTTAAATGAAAAATTTGCACTCAATACCGCATATACCGCTACAGACATTGCTTTAAATTTAGCAACTACAGCGATCTCTGTGGCAGCAACAGCAAGTGTCATTGGTGCACCAATTGCGGCCATTGCAGGTGTAGTCAGAGGAGCTATCGGCGGTATTATGTCGGCGATCAAACAACCAGCATTGGAACATATTGCTAAACGTTATGTCGATCAAATTGAAAAGTATGGTGATATTCAAAAATACTTTGATCAAAATACTGAGGCGACATTAAATAAATTCTATGCTAACCAAGAAGTGATTCAATCATTTAAGCAATTACACAAATTATATAATGTTGATAACATTATTACTCTGGATGGTGTTTCCAGTTCAAATAGTGCTATTGAATTAGCCGCTATTACCAAATTAGTTGATCAAATGAATAAAGCAAATAATTATGCTCAACTAATTCGTAACGGTGAAATAGATAAAGCTCTCAGCGCTCAATATTTGAGTATGGATGCTAAAACGGGCGTGTTGGAAATTACCGCACCAGGCAATTCATTAATAAAATTTAATAGTCCTCTGTTTGCGCCGGGTGTTGAAGAAGCGCGCAGAAAAGCGGTTGGCAAAAATAATTTTTATACCGATCTTATTATTAATGGTCCAAATGAACATACTATTAATGATGGTGCAGGTAATAATATTTTTATTTCTAATGATAAATATGCCTCCGTTTTATATGATGAAAATGGAAAATTATTGAAGCATATTAACCTCAATATCAATGCCGGCGATGGAAATGATACCTATATTGCGGATAACGGCCACTCTCTGTTTAATGGCGGCAATGGCACCGATAGCGTGAGCTATAATAATGAACACATTCACGGTATCGTTGTTCACGGTCGAGATATCGGCACTTATGCCGTCATAAAACATATTGCTGACGCAGAAGTGACCGTTGAAAACATCAAAGTGAAAAACCAGCAATATGGCAAACGACAAGAACGCGTTGAATATCGAGAATTACATATTGAAACTAAATCTTATGATTCAAGCGATATGCTTTACAACGTCGAAGTTATCAGTGCCAGTGACTATGATGATGTTATGTATGGTAGTAAAGGTAATGATTACTTCCTCGCACAAAATGGTAATGATCTTGTTTATGGTAAAGAGGGTGATGACATTATTTTCGGTGGTGCTGGTGATGATAAACTTTATGGAGAAACCGGTAACGACACCTTAAATGGCGGTTTAGGCAAAGATTTAATTTATGGTGGCGAAGGAAATGATACCATTATTCAAGATGATGCCCTTAGTTCCGACACTATCTTCGGCGATGAAGGGATTGATACATTAGATCTTCGTCATTTAGTGATTAATGATGAAGGACTCGGTGTTGTTGCTGATCTCCAGTCCGAGAAGCTTTATAAAGGAACCATCTTTGATCATATCTATGATATAGAGAATATTATAGGTACATCAGGAAATGATAACCTTATTGGAAATCATAAAGATAATATCTTAATCGGTAATGATGGTGATGATATTTTAGAAGGCTATAGCGGTAATGATGTACTTGCCGGAGGAAGTGGCATAAATAAACTTTATGGCGGACAGGGAGCAGATATTTATCTCTTATCCACCAACGCCACAAATTATATCTTCGATCTGACAAAAAATAATTTAGCAAAATTAGAGAATTCAGAAGATCTTAACCTTCAATTCACTAAAGATAGCGATGACAATGTTACCTTATCTTTCAACAAAGATGGCAATACTATCGGTAAAACCATTATAGAAAAAGCGAGCCAATTTGGCACATTCTCAATAGGTGATGGATATTACTTAGATCTTAATGATGGCAAATTTAAGTATATTTTATCCGGAGAAAGCTCCAATGCCGATTTAGCTCAAAATACATTACATTTTAATAAAGGTGAAGAACTTCAAGTTCATGCTGCTGCCAAGGATAACCAAATTATATTAGATCACGAACATAAGCATTACATTAATATTTATAGTAATACGCAGACTAATATTAAAGGCTTTGAAGTTGGTAAAGATAAGCTACAATTATCACTGCTCAGCAACAATTTAAGCTCAGACACTACATTAAGATTCAGTGGTTATGATGTTGAAGGAGGAGATGTTAATATTACTTCCGGCAATACCTATATTACGTTGTCCGGTGCGGGGCATACAGATTATGCGAGCAAAACATTTAATGAACTGGTCACTATGTATCTTGTTTAATTATTATGGATAACTTCTCAACTTTAGGAAAAGTAATGTGGCTATGGAGCCATTCAACACTACATCGTCGCTGGCCAATTGAGTCAGCGATACATTACATTATTCCTGCGATAGAAAAGCAGCAATGTAGACTGCTGGTCAATGAGGAAGGAATGCCTATCGGTTATGCCAGTTGGGCGTGGTTAAGTGCGGAGGCTGAAAAACGCTATATCTTAGATCCTAACTCATTACGCTACCAAGATTGGCAAAGTGGCGATCGACTATGGTTTATTGACTTCATCGCGCCATTCAGTTTTCGTGATACGATTAAATTACGCCGATTGATGGGGAAAATTCACGGCAACAGCTATCTTGCCCGCTCAATACGTTTACGAAAAAACAATAAAGCAGAGGTATTTGAACATATGGGCGGAAGTGTTGATATAAATGAAAGCAGAAGGATGAAAGAAGCTTTTTATCAGGAAATCAAGACTGCTTTTATGGAAGAAAATTCATAACCACTTGATAGTAAAAGACTAATTTGCCATTTAGCAAATTAGTCTTTTTTCATATTAATAAAAAATAATGTTATTTTTGAAAATAAACTTTCTTCAGTGCCAACTCTAACCCTCTAAATTCCGCTAAACCGCGCAACCGCCCAATTGCAGAATAACCTGGGTTTGTTTTCTTTTTCAGATCATCTAACATTTGGTGACCGTGATCCGGACGCATCGGAATTAGACGTTTTTCACCATTATCCAAACGGCGATATTCTTCATCTAATAATGCTTTTACCACATTAAACATATCGACATCGCCCTCTAAATGCGCCGCCTCGTGGAAGCTCAAAGGATTATCTTCACGACAAGTTGAACGTAAATGAGCAAAATAAATACGATCAGCAAATTGTTTCGTCATTTTGACAAGATCATTATCAGAACGTACCCCATAAGAACCGGTACACATTGTAAAGCCGTTCGCTTGAAGAGGTTCAGTTTCCACAAACCATTGCATATCTTCTATTGTTGATACAATGCGAGGCAAACCTAAAATCGGACGTGGCGGATCATCCGGATGAATCGCCATTTTAATGCCAACTTCCTGCGCAACCGGCACAACTTCGTGCAAGAAATAAGCCAAATGAGTGCGAAATTTTTCTGGAGAAATATCCTTATAGCGATCTAACTGAGCTTGAAATTCATCGAGCGTATAGCCTTCTTCCGCCCCTGGTAAACCTGCAATAATATTACGAGTAAGTTGCTCAATCTCCTCTTTTGGCATCTTGTCATAATAGGCTTTTGCCGCTTGACGTTCCTGTTCAGTATAAACTGTTTCTGCTCCAGGTCTTTTTAATATATATAATTCAAACGCAGCAAATGCAATTTGATCGAAACGAAGTGCTTTAGAACCATCCGGCAATTGGTATGCCAAATCAGTCCGTGTCCAATCCAAAACCGGCATAAAATTGTAACAAACTGTATCAATACCGCATTGTGCTAAATTACGCAAAGTCTGCTTATAATTTTCAGTCCACTGCTTGTAATTCCCTGTTTGAGTTTTAATTTCTTCGTGTACCGGCACACTTTCCACCACAGACCAAGTTAAGCCAGCCTGTTCAATTAACTGTTTACGCTGATTAATTTCATCAATACTCCAGATTTGACCATTCGGAATATAATGCAAAGCAGTCACAATACCGGTCGCTCCCGCCTGTCTAATATCCGCCAATGATACCGGGTCATTCGGTCCGTACCAACGCCAAGTTTGTTCCATAAGGACTCCTTTTAAATTAATATGTTAAGTTTTTATACCCATTGGTGCTACATTAAATAAATATCCATCAAAATTAGGATCCTCTACATCAGAAAGTTCAAACAATTTCTGTTTTACATTTTCTAAGTGCTGCCACATTGCCTGTCTAGCAAGAAGACCATTCTTTTTTTGGATACCTACAAATATTTCATGATGATCTTTCAACCATAAATGATGGTAATTTTTTTCTAAAATACGAGTATGCAATTGAGCCCACATAGCACTATTAAAACGATACTCCCACAATTGTTCTTGGAACTTTATCAATACGTCGTTTTGTGTTATTTCAGCCAAAGCTAAATGGAAATTTCTATCTGCCGTATAATCATCTATGTTCTTAGATAACATTTCTTTTTCTTCAATTAAAATTTCTTTAAGGTTTTGGATATCCCTTTTAGTTGCCATTTGAGCTGCAAATTCAGCAACACTGCTTTCCACTAGTTGTCTTGCTTGCAATAATTCAAATGGCCCTACATCCGGTAGGGCAAACTTATCATCTCCTTTGATATTACCCGGTGTATTTATTACATAGACACCTGAACCTTTCTTGACTTCTACTAATTTCTCAACTTCTAGCATCACAATAGCTTCTCTAACTATTGTCCTACTAATACCAAGTCTTTCAGAAATCTCCCTTTCTGTTGGCAATTTATCTCCTATCTTATAAACACCTTGAGATATCTCTTTTTTAAGTAATTCCCCAACCTTGCTATATGTTCTATTGATTATGGTATACATAAATCCTCCTTTTTGGAATACCAAAATATTAAAAACACGATCTGGATCACAAATTTAAAATTTTGGTATACCAAATAAAACAATATTAGATTAATATTTAGCGTATCACTTGGACAAATTACTGTCGAATTATTTTTATTGAATAAATTAAGGTGACCATAATGAAACAATTTATTAAAGCAGTGAAATTAGATAAACCAAATCAGGTATCTATACAGGAAACACAATTTCCAGTAAAAAAAGCAAATGAAGTTTTAATTAAAGTTGAATCCGTTGGTATTTGTGGTTCTGATATTGGTGCATATAGAGGAACCAACCCACTTGTAACATACCCTAGAATTTTAGGGCACGAAGTCGTTGGACGCATTATAGAATCAGGCTTAGGAATGCCGTCCAATATAAAAATTGGAGATCGTGTTATAGTAGATCCCTATATTTATTGTGGGAGCTGCTATCCTTGTTCGATAGGAAGAACAAATTGTTGTACCAATCTTAAAGTTATTGGTGTACATATTGACGGTGGTATGCAAGAAATCATAACCCATCCTGCACATCTTATAACTAAAGTACCAAACAATATTCCTCTTAACTTATTACCTCTAGCAGAACCTCTTACAATCGCCTTACATGCAATCCATAGGACAAAGGTGAAACAAGGTGAATTCGTCACAATTATAGGAGCAGGTGCGATAGGATTGATGGCGGCTTTAGTAAGCAAATTATACGGAGCAACTCCTATATTAATAGATATTCTAGATAAAAGATTAGAATACGCAAAATCTATCGGTGTTACACACACTATAAATTCTCTAAAAGAAGATCCTCAAGAACAAATTAATAAAATTACCAACTCTCAATTATCTCAAGTAGTCATTGAAGCATCCGGTGCAAATGAGTCTATTCAAAATACACTAAAATACACTTCTTTTGCTGGGAGAATTGCATTAACAGGTTGGCCTAAAAAAGAAACTTTATTACCTACAAACATTATTACATTTAAAGAATTAGATATTTATGGTTCAAGAACAAGCAAGGGGGAATTTGAAGAAGCTCTTAATCTAATTTCATCTGGAAAATTCGATGCTAAAGATATTGTCACCAAAACTATTTCATTTGATGAAATTCCTGAATATATAGGAAAATTGTCTAATGAGCCAGACAATTATCTCAAAATAAATGCAGTACTTTAATTAACAACTTAACTCAAGGAGTTCAATATGAAATTAAATAAACTTGCTAAACTATTATTAATCCCAACAATGTTAATAAGTAGTTCTGTATGGGCAAAGACTATCATTAAATTAGGACACTATAATTCTGATACCCATCCTTCAAACATTATATTAAAAGACTATTTTAAAAAAATAGTCGAAGAAAAGACTAATGGAAAATATGAAATTCGAATTTATCCTAATAATCAACTAGGAGGAGAAGATCAAATTGTTAATGGATTAAGAAATGGAACTATAGAAATGGGGATAACAGGGTTACTTCTTCAAAATGTTGATCCAATTTTTGGCGTATGGGAATGGCCATATCTATTTAAAGATAATCTAGAAGCTAAAAAAGTTCTGGAATCTCCTGTTGCTACAGAAATAGGGAATAAAATGGAAAACTATGGCATTAAATTACTAGCGTACGGAATGAATGGTTTCAGAGTAATTTCTTCAAACAAAAATGTAGAAAAGTTTAGTGACTTTAAAGGATTAAGATTAAGAGTGCCTCTAAATTCTTTATTTGTAGATTGGGCTAATGCTATGGGAATGAATCCTCAAAGTATGCCTCTAAGTGAAGTATTTACTGCTTTAGAACAAAAAGTCATAGATGGTCAAGAAAACCCATACATGCTTATTAAAGATTCTGGTTTATATGAAGTTCAAAAATATATAATCCAAACGAATCATATCTTTTCTCCTGGGCTATTACAAATTAGTCTAAAAACTTGGAATAAAATGCCAAAAGAAGATCAAGAAGTATTCTTAGAGGCTGCTAAAGTATATCAAGAAAAAGAATGGGAATTAGCAATGAAGACTGAACAAGAAGTTAAAGATTTTCTAGCTAATAGTGGTACATCCATAGTTATACCAAATGAGCAGCTACGACAAGATATGATTAATTCTTCTCAAACCTTATATGAAAAATTCTATAAGAAATACGACTGGTCTAAAGATGTGATTCAACGTATAAATGAATCCAAATAAACAATTTCCGCTATTAATAAAAATTAATAGCGGAATTTCTTAGGAGATAATATGAAATTATCAAAAATACTGGATAAAACTTTAAAATATTTATCCATACTAGCATTAGTTACTATGATATCTCTAGTATTTTTTAATGCAGTATTACGTTACTTTTTTGATTCTGGAATTGCTTGGTCAGAAGAGTTTGCTAGAATTTGCTTTGTATATATGATTTTTCTAGGAATTATTCTTGTTGCTAAAGAAAAGAAGCATTTAACAGTAGACATCATTATTTCTTATCTACCATCTAGATATAAAATACTATTCAATATAATTGCTGACATCTTGATATTAATATCAACATCATTTATTGCTCTTGGTGCTTACCAATTAATGATATTAACTTATACTCAAAAAATGCCAGCTACTGGTATATCTTCTTCTTTTTTATATGTAATAGCTTTATTATCAGCCATTATGTATTTCACATTAATTATAATTGATTTATTTAAATCAGTATTTAAAAACAGGAGTCTATAATGTTAATATTGTTTCTAGTTAGCTTATTTACACTCCTCTTTCTAGGAGTTCCTGTTGCCTTATCAATGTTATTAAGTGCCAGCATAATGTTAATTAAGATGGATATGTTTGACACTCAATTAATTACAGAAAATTTCGTTATGGGAACAAATAATTTCCCACTAATGGCTATTCCTTTCTTTATGCTTACTGGGGAAATTATGAAATATGGGGGAATTTCTGAAAGAATTATTAACTTTGCCATGAGTATGGTAGGTCATATTAAAGGGGGTTTAGGATATGTTGTTATTATATCTGGATTAATTTTCGCTGGATTATCTGGTTCAGCTGTAGCAGATACTGCCGCTCTCGGAGCTATACTTATTCCAATGATGGCAGCCAGAAAATATGATATATCAAGATCAACAGGTTTAATTTGCGCTGCAGGAATTATTTCTGTTGTAATTCCTCCTAGTATTCCAATGATTATTTATGGTATCACTGCTGGAACATCAATTACAAAATTGTTTATGGGTGGCGCTGTTCCTGGTTTATTAATGGTATTAGGTCTTTGGTTTACTTGGAAAATCCTTTATCGACACGAAGAGTCCAATCTACAAGAAAAACAAAACTCAAAACAACGATGGGACGCATTTAAAAAAGCTTTCCTTCCATTATTACTTCCTGTCATTATTATAGTAGGTCTACGAGGAGGCGTTTTTACTCCAACAGAAGCAGGTGTTGTAGCTGCGATATATGCAGCCATTATTAGTATTATTTATAAAGAATTAAACTTACAAAAAATACAAGATATTTTCCTTAATACTATAAAAACCACCTCTATGGTAATGTTCGTTGCTGCCGCAGCCATGATATCCGCATTTGCTATTACAGTTGCACAAATTCCAATGGAATTAGTAGAATTTTTACAAGGTATAACAACTAGCCCTACAATTTTAATGCTTATATTAATGATATTCCTACTATTAGTAGGATGCGTTATGGATCTTATTCCTGCTGTACTTATTTTTGTACCTGTAATTTTACCTTTATTACGGGCATATCATATAGATCCTGCCTATTTTGGTATTATGATGGTTATAAATTTATCTATTGGCCTAATTACACCTCCAGTTGGCACTGTATTATATGTAGGTTCTGGAATAGCAAATTTAGGTATAGGATCTATTTCTAAAGGAATTTTACCATTTCTTGGAGTTTATATATTGATCTTACTATTAATGGTATTTTTCCCTGATATTGTAATTATCCCTATGAATTGGTTATCTTAATTAGGAGTATAAAATGAATATATCCAAAAACCATAATTTCAAAGACAAAGTCATTGTCATTTCCGGAGCCGGCGGTGTGCTTTGCGCCTTTTTGGCAAAAGAATTAGCAAAAACCCAAGCGAAAATTGCATTGCTTGATATCAATTTAGACGCGGCAAATAAAGTAGCTGATGAAATCACCCAACAAGGTGGAATCGCAAAAGCTTATAAAACCAATGTGCTTGATTTAGAAAGTATTCAACAAACGCGTAATATTATTGCAGAAGATTTCGGCACTTGTGACATTTTAATTAATGGCGCTGGCGGTAATAATCCTAAAGCAACAACCGATAACGAATTTCATCAACCGGATTTACCGGAACATACTAAAACTTTCTTTGATTTAGACAAATCCGGTATTGAATTTGTATTTAATCTCAACTACTTAGGAACGCTTTTGCCAACGCAAGTATTTGCTAAAGATATGATAGGAAAACAAGGGGCAAATATCGTCAACATCTCCAGTATGAATGCGTTCACGCCTTTAACCAAAATCCCAGCATATTCTGGCGCAAAAGCAGCGATTAGTAATTTTACGCAATGGCTTGCAGTTTACTTTTCTAAAGTAGGTATTCGCTGCAATGCGATTGCGCCTGGATTTTTAGTCAGCAACCAAAACCGAGCATTATTATTTGGTGAAAATGGTCAGCCTACTGCAAGAGCAAATAAAATTTTGACCAATACGCCAATGGGAAGATTTGGTGAACCACAAGAGTTATTAGGTGCATTGCTATTTTTAATTGACACTGAATATTCTAGCTTTATCAACGGTGTGATTGTACCGATCGATGGCGGATTCTCCGCTTACAGTGGGGTGTAAAATGAAAGCATTTATGGATGAAGATTTTTTGTTGTCAATTAAAGAAAGCACCAAATGATATGGAGCTATTAGGACAAATGGTACAAAACATCTGTTTTAATAACGCAAAAAATTATTTTAAATAAGGAGAAAATAATTAATCTGACAGTTTCATCAAACAATGAATCTGTCAGATTAATTTTAATCATAAATTCTCTTCTCTGAAGGAATATGGCTTAATCTCACACCAACGCCAATTTAAAGTTTTCTTTTGATAAAAATGGGCGTGCAGAGCTAATCAAATTATCGTCTGTGACAATATCCGTAAATTCCGATAATTTTGCCACCCCGAATAAAGAGTATTTACCGTATTTACTGCTGTCTGCAACCAATACTCGGCGTTTAGCGTGCTGTAATAAAGCACTTTTTAGCTCGGCTTTCTCTTCTGTCGGCGCGGTTACCCCCCGTTCCAAGCTCCACGAATTACAACTGATAAACGCTAAATCAGGATAAAGATTATTCAATAACGAAAGGCTGTGATTACCAATACAAGATTGGCTGGAACTGTCGATATAGCCGCCAGTGATCATTAATTCAATCTGTTTATATTCAGATAAGAAAAGTGCAATGTGAAGATCTGTAGTGATCACCCTTAATGGTAAATGTGCAATTTTTTTTGCGATACTCAACGTTGTGGTGCCGGCATCCAGCACAATAGAATCTCCAGCACTGATAAAGGAAGAAACATATTCTGCAATCCGATCCTTTTCCACCATAAATTTCAGTTGCTTTTCATTAGTAGTAGGTTGAAACGGGATAAACTGGTTTAAACTCACACCGCCGTGAGTTCGGATAATCGTTCCCTGTTGATTAAGTTTAATCAAATCGCGGCGAATTGTTGCAGGAGAAGCATTTGTTGCTTTCACTAGCTGATCAACAGTTGCCAAATTATGATTTTTTAAAAATAACAGGATTTGATCTAAACGGTCTGCAGACATATTCGCCTCTAACTGTAAGAAAACACGCATTGAAGACAATGCGTGTTAAAACGTTTAAGAATGTATTAATTATTCACTAAATTTTTGTTTTTCTCAAATAGTCGGCAATACATTGATGTTAATTCAATTTCATAATATCACTTAATAAGTGATTATTTCCAAAGCCTCCTGATTTTGTCATTACAGTTAAATTTTCATATTGACCATTTTGAATCTGGCAGACCGGTACTCCCGGAACGATCGAATAAAGCAATTTCATCTCTGTGACATTCATTTGCTCCAAGAGTGTCGCAGCCCCATCACCACCAAATAAAATTAAATGATCAAAATGTTTATGATTTAAACAATATAAGCTTAATTCAGCCAAATCCTTTGCAAGTGTTCTAGCAATCATATTTATATCGTTTTCTGCACTAACAACTTTTGTTGGATTAGCTCTAATGATGACATCAGCTTCACTAGAGGTAATTAATGCATTTAATTGTTCTCTTAATGCTTTTGCCGAGATTTTATGATTGAGTAATTGTGACGGAGATGGGTTAAAAACTATTGAATCACCGCCATTGTGTGCAATATATTCATCAACTTGATTTTGGCTAGTTTCGTGGATAGACGTTACCAAGATTAGGCTTCTTCCATGAGTTAAAGCTCTCTTATTATTTGAAGAGGGTAATGTCTGAAGTTTTAATTTATTAGCCAACCCGGCTGATCCGACAGGAATCACTGATTTACCTAAACGTTCAATAACACGAGCAATTATTTCTAAATCATTTTCTGTTTTTGCGTCAACAACTATTTGCTCTAAAGTGGAAGATTGCACTTTTTGCAATAATTCTTGTTCTGTACTGAATGAAACTTGCTCTGCATTCGGTAAAAGATCCGTCATAATTGAAGAGGTTACCGGGCAAATAACATCTTTTCCAGATGGAGTATCTGTAACTGGAATCCCATTAACATACAATATGCCTTTTTCTATTGTCCTTCCCATTTCCGGATACGCTGAACAAATGATTGCTTTTGCATTTGGGTAGCGTGTTTTCCACGCTTTTAATGCACCATCTATCTGATATTGAACAGATCCCCTCATAGTTGAATCTATTTTCAAATATAATTGAGAAATACCACTCGCAGCCTGAATAGCTGAAAAAGTGATCTCTGCTGCATTTTCTCGTGACGCTCTTGTATCGGTAGAAACTGTAAATACATCAGCTTGCGAAAAATCTGTTTTATTTAACAACCTACTATTTGTTTTTAAAATAGTCGAATAGCCCTTTTCTGCAAACATTACACCTGTATCATTGGCTCCGGTAAGATCATCAGCAACAACTAATAAACAATTTTGACTCATTTTAATTTTCTCCTTTTACTTCACTCACTAAACCACCCTGTTTTTTCAACACCCAGGCTGCAAGTAAAGGAGCTACAACGGCTGATACCAAGACTGCTGCTGCAATTTGAGCCGTTGCAGTTTGTACAAACGGGGCAAAAGTCGGATCAGCTTGAGCAACAATTTCCGGCGTAATAATAGCATTGCCCGCTGTTGTTCCTGCAGCAAAGCCTATACCAGATAAATTTCCTCTTCTTAGGATGGATTTATACCCGATGAATACGAGAAAGCCTGTGAATACGGATGATATAACACCTAAAACAATCCCTGTCGCACCACCGGTAACAATCGCGTGCAAATTAATGCCTGTACCTAATGCAAAAGCAAAGAATGGAATAACAATTGCCCCGGTCGGTCTCATAAGATCTGTCCATTTAGGATCTAAATTCCCTACTACCATACCAACAATTAAAGGAATTACAGCAGCTAACATTAATGACAATGGAATATCTGCCAAGCCTGATGCCCCTAAAAACAGTAATACAAAAAATGGTCCATCATTCACTGCTGAAGCAATATAGGCGCCTCTATCACGATAATCACCATATTTACCTGTAAACGCCAACCAAATACCACCATTAGAATTAGCCACTACTGTTAACATAGCGAGTAATGAAATCCCTAATACACCATCATTACCGACAAAAAAGCCAAACGCAGTTACTAATGCTGCTGGCAAAATGGTTTTAAAGAAAAGAATTACACCTGTATGAGCAAGCACTGGGCCAGAACTTTTTAAAGTAATTTGCATCCCTGTAGAAAAAATTAATAATGCGATCAACGGTCCTGCAGAAGATTTAAATAATGCCGTTGTGAACGAGCCTAACCCTAGAAATTCAGGGAAAAAAGTACCGATAACAGAGCCTAAGATTAAAGGAATAACCATAGCTCCACCTGGTATTTTATTCATTCCATCATACAGAGGAATAATAGATTTGGTAGCTTGTTGTGTAGACATAATTCGCTCCTAATTAAACTTAATTTCCAAATTTTATCTGTGCCATTTGAGCGGCAAGATAAAGTGATTCAGTCATACTTTTACTGTCTGCAATCCCTTTACCTGCAATCGGAAATGCCGTACCGTGATCGACAGAAGTACGAATAAACGGTAAACCGACAGTCACGTTCACACCGGTATCAAATCCCAACAACTTAATTGGAATATGACCTTGGTCGTGATACATCACCACCACAATATCGAATTCATTTAGATTGGCAGCACGATGGAACACAGTGTCCGGTGGAATCGGTCCGCTTGCATTAATGCCTAACTGTTTTGCCGCCTCGACAGCCGGCACGATTTCTTTACTATCTTCATCACCGAACATTCCGTTTTCGCCTGAATGCGGATTTAATCCTGCCACAGCAACTCTTGGTTGTTTAAAGCCGAGCATTTTTGCGTTTTCATCCGCTAATTTAATGACTGTCAATACCCGTTCTTTTTTTACTAAATCACAAGCCTTACGGAGCTGAACGTGTGTCGTCACGTGAATAACTCGAAGTTTTTCACTCACTAACATCATTGAATAGTCTTTTGTGCCACTTAATTGCGCCAAAATTTCAGTATGCCCCGGAAACATTTTCCCACCGGCGTGTAACGCTTCCTTATTCAAAGGTGCTGTTACCACCGCTTGAATTTTATTTGCCATAGCGTATTGAACTGCCTTTTCCACATATTCATACGCCGCCTTACCCGCTCGAGGATCCACTTGAGAATAAGGTAAATCCGCCGGCACATTGTCCAAATCGACTAAATCGATAGTCCCATATTTCGCATTTAAATTATCTAAATTTGTTACAACATTTATCTTTAACGGTGATTGCAATAAATCCAATGCTCGTTGCATCATTTTCTTATCGCCAATGACAATGGGTTGAGCAATTTCATAAAGATGTTTATCCGCCAGAGATTTAACAATAATTTCAGCACCAATCCCTGCAGCATCCCCCATTGTTATTCCTAAAACTGGTTTCATTTAATACTCCTATTGATTAAATTTAATCACACAAATATAAGGAAATCACATAGCACTCCTCATACCTCCTAAATTTAGTCTAAATTATATGCATAAAAAGCGATTAAAACTGTGAACAAGATCACAAAATGATTAAATTAAATCAAAAAGATTTTATTTAATCATTTTATATGGATTAGATATGATTAAGTGCCAAATGTTATATTAAGAACAGGTGGTTTAATAAGTCTTTATGATTATTGGAAAAATCGCTGTCATTCACTAAAATAGTTCGAATACTATTCAACTCAAACCATTCAAAACTATGAAAAAAACGACATTAAACTTACTGCTTTCTGCATTTTTAATCGGGAATTTGAGCTTATCTGCTGCCGCACAATCTACAGATGTGCCGCAGAAGGTGGAGCAAAATGGTCAAGATGAAGTTTCATCTCTTCCGGTTATTGATGCGGAATTGACTGTTGCACCGAATGTGCCGGCACCCATTAAACGTGATTATCCGGCTCGTGTAATTGTAAAATTAGAGGCGTTAGAAAAAATTATGGAAATTATGCCGAAAGTGCAATTTAAATATTGGACTTATAACGGTTCTACACCGGCGCCTTTTATTCGTGTGCGTGAGGGCGATACGGTGGAAGTGCATTTATCCAATCCGATTAACTCAAAACTACCGCACAGCATTGATTTCCACTCTTCAGCGGCACCTGACGGAACGGCAATGGCGAGTAATACATTGCCGGGACACACCAGTATTTATCGCTTCAAAGCACTCTCTCCCGGACTTTATCTTTACCATTGTGCCGCAATGCCCGGTGCACCGACACATATTGGTAAAGGAATGTTCGGGCTAATGCTGGTGGAGCCGAAAGCGGGATTGTCGCCGGTTGATAAAGAGTTTTACATTGTACAAAACGAATTTTATACCAATGGTGAATTTGGTGAACCGGGATTACAGGTTTTCAGTTCACAAAAAGCCAGTTATGAATTACCGGATTATGTCGTTTTTAATGGTCATTTTGCCTCAATGATGGGAGATAAGGCCTTGCAAGCCAAAGTGGGTGAAAAATTGCGTTTTTACGTTGGTAATGCCGGCCCAAACAAAGTATCTTCTTTTCATTTAATTGGGAAAACGTTTGATACGGTCTATGTCGAGGCCGGTTCGTTAAAAAATCATAATGTGCAGACTACGTTAATTCCAGCCGGTGGGGCGATGATAGCGGAAACGACTATTCCGGTGCCGGGACAATACACTTTCGTAGATCATTCCATTTTTCGTACTGAGAAAGGTGCGAAGGGAACATTAATGGTAACAGGTGATGAAAATCCAGCGATCTTTAGCGGCAAACTAAAGGACGAACCGTATAACAAACGCAATCCGGATGCGGATGTTTCTACCGGCTTTCAGCACTAATCAAATTCAAGCATAAAAAACGGCAACTTTTATCGTTGCCGTTTTTCTGTTCTATTCATTTTCTTTCTAAAACTTAGTCAGCATTGTAATCATCAACCGCATCATTTGATAATTCACCTGTTAAGGTATAAACACGTTTGGTGCGAGAAATACGCGCACGATATTTTGCCCAAGTTTTTTCAAAAAAGGTTTCTGCCGGACGTTCACCACGGCAAAAAGCCACAAATTGTTTTTCTTCTTCAGTAACCGGTTCACGATTACCATTTTCTAGCTCAAGAAAAGCTAAACCGTGATTTTCCAACGCTTGAGATTCACGAATTGTGTAATCTCCGTGACGCGCAAAACCGCGCGGATAATTTTTATCATCAAAGAAACGACGAGTAACGCTAAAACTTTCAGACATAGTTAAAATTCCTTCATTTTAATCAAAAAGCGAAAAATCGCATTTAAGCAACTTTTCGCCGTAAGTCAATTATTTTTTCAAAAGATATTGGGTTAAATCGACATAACGTTGAATAAACTCTTCAATCGTCTGCACTTTTGAGAAACCGCTGTCATTGCCGGTTTCGATATGGTAATTCCCGTTGATATAGAAATCCGGCACGCCACGAACTTTAAATTTCTCTGCTGCCATTTCTTGTGCGGATACTAATGCATTAACAGCAAAACTATTAATTGCACCATCGAACTCTTTAGCATCAATACCGTTATCAATAAAGATTTGACGAATATCGTCCATTGAAGAGAGGCTGTTTTTCTGAGCTGCTTCAAATAAAGGCGCACGCACTTTATCTTCAGCACCAATCGCCATTGCTAACGCCCAAGCTCGAGTGAGATTTTCTGATTGAGCGCCTAAGAAATTAACGTGATATTGTTTAAATTCAACATTTTTCGGCAAAGATTGTTTAATTTTTTCCGGAATATGGAATTTCATTTCATAGTCATAACAATGAGGGCAATAAAAGGAGAAAAACTCAATCACACTACTATCATTGCTTGGTTTAAAGCCAAGTGAAGTGTAATCCTTTCCTTCAGTAAAATTTTCCGCCGCCATTGCCGGTGATACATTCACCGCAAAAAGCAAGGTTACGATTGCTAATAACAGTTTTTTCATCGTTGTTAAACTCCTATTTAATAATTCCTCGCGCCTTTAATAACGCTGTTTTAAAATCTTCTTCGTAATCTTTTTTAATTCCCGGAATCGGTTCATTTTTATCTTTATCCGCCATTTTCAGATGATAAATAATAACCTCATCACTTAACTCGCTTAATTCGCCATCGAAGCCGGCTTCTTTAGCAATTTTTTGCAGAATTTGCATTAAATTCAAGTCCGGATCTTTTGACCAATAAGGCTGCAACAGCTCCAAAACTTCATTTAAACGATGACATTTCATCGGATTTTCCTCACAGTTTTTAGTTGGTGTGCGATAATACCACTTAATTTTTTAATTGCCAAAAAGAGATTACAATGCAGGAACAGATTAGTGCAGTTATTTTGTGTGGTGGGCAAGCTCGGCGAATGAACGGTGTTGATAAAGGCTTACAGCGATTACAAGGAAAACCGTTATATCAATGGGTTTATCAGGCAATTGCAACGCAAGTCGATGAAGTAATCATCAGTGCAAATCGTTCATTATCACAATATGCCGAAAGCGGCTTGCCGGTGATTTCAGATCACATTGAGGGCTTTCTTGGTCCGTTAAGCGGAATGTTTAGCGGATTACAGACGGCAAAACACGATTGGGTGCTATTTGTGCCTTGTGATACGCCTTTTTTACCTGTAAATTTAGTAACTCGTTTACTGGATAAACGCCGCACCAACACAGAGGTTGTTTATGTTACTGATGGTGAGCGTGAGCATCCGACCTGTTGCCTGTTAAAACGAACTTTAAGTGCCGATCTAAAGAGTTATTTGCAACAGGGAAATCGGCGTGTATTACAATTTTTTCAACAACATAATTATGAAACTGCTGATTTTTCCGCACAAAAATCCTGTTTTACAAACATAAACTCACTTGAACAACTAGCTTTTTATCACCAAAGAGGGAATTTGAAATGAATCAATCTGTATTAACTGTGATCGGCAAAGACCGAATCGGTATCGTCTATGATGTTGCAAAATTACTTGCCGAACAACAGATCAACATTGTGAATATCAGCCAACAATTAATGGATGGTTATTTCACAATGATTTTATTGGTGGATACCACTGAATGTAAAAAAGATTATCAAACCTTAGCCGCTTATTGCAGTGAAGAGGGGCAAAAATTAGGATTAGATTTGCGCCTACAAAACACTGAAATTTTTAACGCAATGTACCGCATTTAAAGGTGGCTATATGAGCAACAGTATTCAATCTTATGAAATTCTAGAAACATTGCGAATGGTGTCGGATCAAAATTTTGATGTCCGCACTATCACTATTGGTATCGATTTACACGACTGTATCAGTGATAACATTGATGTATTAAATCAAAATATTTATGACAAAATTGTGCGTATTGGCGGTGATCTGGTGCAAACCGCACGCGAACTTTCAGCAAAATATGGTATTCCTATCGTAAACCAACGCATTTCCGTCACACCTATTGCACAGATTGCTGCAGCTACTAAAGCAAATTCTTATGTTTCGATTGCTCAAACCTTAGATCGTGCCGCCAAAGCTATCGGTGTATCTTTTATCGGCGGTTTTTCCGCCTTGGTGCATAAAGGGATGAGTCCTTCTGATGAAGTGTTAATCCGCTCTATTCCGCAAGCAATGAAAACCACTGATATTGTTTGTAGTTCAGTCAACATCGGTTCAACCAAAGCTGGCATTAATATGGATGCAGTTAAATTGGTGGGCGAAATGGTTAAACAGACCTCTGAAATCACGCCGGAAGGTTTCGGTTGTGCCAAAGTGGTGATTTTCTGTAATGCAGTGGAAGATAATCCTTTTATGGCTGGGGCTTTCCACGGTGCCGGTGAAGGTGATGCGGTGATTAATGTCGGCGTTTCCGGCCCGGGCGTTGTAAAAGCGGCATTGGAAAACAGTCAAGCCACCACCTTAACTGAAGTGGCAGAAATTGTGAAAAAAACGGCATTCAAAATTACACGTGTTGGCGAATTGATCGGGCAGGAAGCTAGCAAGCGTTTAGGCATTCCGTTTGGCATTTTAGATCTATCACTGGCTCCAACTCCTGCTATCGGAGATAGCGTTGCTCGTATCTTAGAGCAAATGGGATTAACAGTTTGCGGCACTCACGGCACAACCGCAGCTTTAGCGTTACTCAATGATGCGGTGAAAAAAGGTGGAATGATGGCAAGCAGTTCTGTCGGCGGTTTAAGCGGTGCTTTTATTCCGGTTTCCGAAGATGAGGGAATGATTGCCGCCGCTAAACAAGGCACTTTAACCTTGGATAAATTGGAAGCCATGACTGCGGTCTGCTCAGTCGGTTTGGATATGATCGCTGTTCCAGGTTCCACTTCCGCCAGTACCATTTCCGGCATTATTGCTGATGAAGCGGCAATCGGGATGATCAACAGCAAAACCACTGCTGTGCGCATCATTCCTGTTCCGGGGAAAGATGTCGGTGATATGGTTGAGTTCGGCGGTTTACTCGGTTATGCCCCGATTATGCCGGTTAAAGAGGGATCTTGCGAAATTTTCGTTAATCGTGGCGGACGCATTCCGGCACCGGTTCAATCATTGAAAAACTGATGAAAAAAAGAAAAGCAGATAAAAGGTTTGCTACTCTTGTCTGCTTACAACACTCATGGTGCTTAGCAAAACACGCTGCACCATTTTTCTGTTTTACGCTATCGGCGGCACATAATTGCCGGCAACAATAGCATCCTTAATTCTAGCCGCTTCAGATAAAACCTGATCTAATAAAGATTTCACATCATCCAAAGTCGCAATCGGACTTAATGTCGTCATTTTTAAGGCTTGTTGTTCACCCACTTTTGTTACACCAATATTGGCTTCACCGCGTGCAAACAGCTCATCCGCCACATTCTGATTTAACAGATCAACATATTCTGCCGGATAACCTTGCGGATTCACACGGAACAGAATAGAGGCAAATTGCGGCTCAACTAACATTTCCAGATCATCGGTAGCATTAATATAATCACGAATTTCTCGCGCCAAATACACCCCGTGATCGATCATCGATGCATAAAGATTTTCCCCCAATGCTTCCATTGTGAACCACAACTTTAAGGCATCAAAACGGCGTGTTGTCTGCAACGATTTCGCCACTAAATTCGGTACTCCATACTCCTCATCATATTCTGAATTGAGGTAATCTGCTTTGTAATCAATGAAACGGAAGTTTCGTTCATCTTTCAATAAAAACGCACCGCAAGAGATTGTTTGGAAGAAATGTTTATGGAAATCCAACGTCACCGAATCGGCTTTCTCCAAACCGTTTAACCAATGGCGGAAATCTTTTGATAACAATAATGCACCGCCCCACGCCGCATCAATATGCAACCACGCGCCATATTGATCGCTGATAGCACGAATCGCTTCAATATCATCAATCGCACCAGCATCGGTTGTCCCTGCCGTTGCAACCACGCAAGCAACCAATTTTCCTTGTGCTTGAAGTTCGGCTAACGTTTTTTCTAATGCCGCAATATCCATTTGTGCATTTTTATTGGTCGGCACAGTCACCACTGACTGAAAGCCCATTCCCATCATTGCCATATTTTTCTGTACGGAAAAATGAGCGTTTTCGGAACAAACCACTTTCACTTTTTGCAGAGCATCCGGCGGCAGACCGTTTTGCTGCACCAACCACTCCGAGCCATCTTCATTTTGCCAATGTTTAGCAATGCAGGCATCTCGTGCCAACAATACGCCCATCAAATTGGATTGCGTTCCGCCGGAAGTAAATACCCCGGCAGTGCCTTCGCCATAACCGACTTTTTGCCGCAGCCAATTAATTAACTGCTCTTCCATAATTGAACCGGCCGGGCTTTGATCCCAAGAGTCCATTGATTGATTGGTCGCATTAATCAACACTTCAGCAATTTGGCTGGACACCATTGTCGGACAGTGTAAATGTGCCAAAGAGTGCGGATGATGCACTTTTAAACTTGGATTGAGGAAAATGGTTACCAATCGTTGTAAGGTATTTTCTAAACCGGCTCCCTCTTTTGTCGGCGCAAATTCAATCGTTGAACGTAACCGGCGGATACTGCCACCGGTATACATTTTGTCATTCTGCAACCATTGACAAACAGCTTCGACCGCTTTATTCATTGCGCGCTGATAATCTTGAATAGATAGCTCATCGCGGCAAAACAGTGCCTGTTTATGTTGAGATAACATTGACATTGTTTTTATCCTCAATTAACCACGAACCGCTGCTAACGCTTCCACCAATGATTTGGTAAAGCGTTTGATCATCTCTTCGCACTCTTGCTGGCTGATGATAATCGGGCAAAGCACACGCACCACATTACCGTTACGTCCGCCACGTTCCAACAACAAACGATTGTCAAAACAGGCTTTTTGGATAGCCACCGCTAAATCGGCATCGCCCGGGAATGCGCCGGTATGATCGGCTTTCTGGCGTTCATCAACAATTTCAATGCCCATCATTAAACCACGTCCGCGCACATCACCGATACAAGGATACTGTTTTGCTAATGCTTGCAATGCTGTTTTTAAATAGTCTCCGCGCTCTTGTGCATTTTGTGCTAAATTTTGTTCACGCATAATTTTTAAAGAAGCATACCCTGTTGCCATCGCTAATTGATTTCCTCGGAAAGTACCAGTATGACCTGCCGGCTTCCAAGCATCAAACTCTTTACGAATAGCTAATACTGCTAATGGCAAACTACCACCAACGGCTTTCGACATCACCACAATATCAGGTTCAATATTAGCGTGTTCAAAAGCAAACATTTTTCCTGAACGACAAAATCCAGCTTGCACCTCATCAACAATCATCAAAATACCGTGTTTTTGTGTCACTTCACGTACTTTTTGTAGAAATTCAATTGGTGCTGGCACTACACCACCTTCTCCTTGAATGGCTTCCAAAATAACGGCAGCTGGTTTAACCACTCCGCTTTCAACATCTTCAATAAAGTTTTCAAAATAGTGCGTTACCGCTTTGGCACCTGCTTCTCCACCGATACCAAACGGACAACGATAGGAATGCGGATATGGCATAAACTGTACGCCTGCCATCAGATTCTGTACCGCATTTTTGGCACCTAAATTACCGGTTAACGATAATGCGCCGTGAGTCATTCCGTGGAAGCCACCTGAAAATGCGATCACATTACCGCGTCCGGTATAGGTTTTGGCTAATTTAATCGCCGCTTCGTTTGCATCCGCACCTGATGGACCACAGAACTGTAAACAGTATTTATCTTTCGGAAAGAAAGAGAGTAATTCTTCGGTAAAAGCATCTTTCAACGGCGTGGTTAAATCTAAAGTATGCAATGGCAAACCACTTTCGATGGTATCCAAAATGGCTTGTTTAATTGCAGGATGATTATGTCCAAGTGCCAATGTACCGGCACCGGCTAAGAAATCTAAATATTCATTCCCTTCCACATCGGTTACCCAACAACCGGAAGCTTTCGCAATCGCTAAAGGTAATTTTCTTGGGTAACTACGCACATTGGATTCCATTTTATTTTGGCGATCCAAATAATAGGCATTGGTGGCGTTATCGATTGATTTTACAGGAGTGATAATTGTCATAATAAAACTAAACCTTCTAATAGAGGTGAAAAAAATAAGTCGGGTGCCTTGCGGGAAGCCTAAGCTTTCTGTTCCTGAAAAAACAGATGCCATGGGGCATTTTGACTCGCTACTTATTAAAAAAAGCGTTTCAGCTTTTTTATCTTTCTCCGGATCAATTCAAGGATGATTGATGGAGAGTAGATGAATTGCAAATAAATCACCATAGATTAATAATTCATTCACAATGAGGGCGGTATGGTACCGATTTTTATTAAAAAAGAAAGTGTTTTTTTATACAAATAATGCAATTTTTTATTTGCTTCTTGCAAAAAAATAGGGTGCTTGTCAGCACCCGATTCAATCATTAAGATTTATTGTTGATCGCCGATTAGAACCGATTCCAATGCAATTTCGATCATATCATTGAAGGTTAATTGACGCTCTTCAGCGCTGGTCTGTTCTCCGGTACGGATATGATCGGAAACGGTGCAAATCGCCAATGCTTTTGCGCCATATTCCGCCGCCACCGCATAAATACCGGCAGCTTCCATTTCCACGCCAAGAATACCGTATTTTTCCATAACATCGAACATCTCAACATCCGGTGTATAGAACAAGTCAGCAGAGAAAAGATTACCGACACGCACTTTTGCCCCTTTCTGTTTTGCTGCCTGAACAGCTGCTTGCGTCATATCAAAATCAGCAATCGCCGCAAAATCATTATCTTTAAAGCGGATACGGTTGACTTTAGAATCAGTACAAGCCCCCAAGCCGATAATCACATCACGCACTTTCACATCTTGACGCACTGCACCGCACGAACCGACACGAATAATTTTTTTCACGCCATATTCAGTGATCAACTCTTTGGCATAAATAGAACAGGAAGGAATGCCCATTCCGTGCCCCATCACCGAAATTTTACGACCTTTGTAAGTGCCGGTAAAACCAAGCATATTACGCACATTGGTCACTTCAACCGCATTTTCTAAAAAGGTTTCCGCAATGTATTTTGCACGCAGCGGATCGCCCGGCATCAATACAACATCTGCAAATGCACCATCAACCGCATTAATATGTGGAGTTGCCATATTTAATTTCCTCTTATTATTTATTTTCAAAATCAATCATTGCTGTACCATAATCCATTGCACTCAACCCAAAATAATTCGCAATGGTCTGCCCAATATCGGCAAAAGTTTCACGTTTACCGAAAGATTGTTTTGGCACATTTGCACCGTATAAAAGCACCGGGATATGTTCACGAGTATGATCGGTACCGCTCCAAGTCGGATCACAACCGTGATCGGCAGTAATAATCAACAGATCATCACCGCTAACCAATTTGAGCAGTTCCGGCAAACGTTTATCGAAATATTCCAATGCGGATGCATATCCTGCTACATTACGGCGATGACCGAAATCAGAGTCAAAATTGACAAAGTTAGTAAAAACAATGGTTTTATCACCGGCAGCTCGAACCTCTTCTAAAGTGCGGTCAAACAGCTCCTCCAAGCCGGTTGCCTTAATTTTACGGGTAATCCCTGTGTGAGCATAAATATCGGCAATTTTACCGATTGACACCACTTCACCCTGCTTTTCATCAACTAATTTTTGTAATACCGTTGCTGAAGGCGGTTCAATAGAGTAATCGTGACGATTTCCGGTACGTTGAAAATTACCTGCTTTATCGCCGATAAATGGACGCGCAATGACACGACCGATATTGTAACCTTCCAACTCTTCACGCACTAAATGGCAAAGTTCATATAATTTTTCCAAGCCGAAAGTCTCTTCGTGGCAAGCAATTTGGAATACAGAGTCAGCAGAGGTGTAAAAAATCGGTTTGCCGGTACGCATATGCTCTTCACCCAACTGATCCAAAATAACAGTACCGGATGAATGACAATTGCCTAAATAGCCCGGAATGCCTGATTTTTCTACAATACGATCTAATAACTCCTGTGGAAATGAATTTTCGTGTTTTGGGAAATAGCCCCAATCAAATAACACCGGCACACCGGCAATCTCCCAGTGACCGGACGGAGTATCTTTACCGGATGAAATCTCTTTTGCATAAGCATAACCGCCGATAATTTCCGCATTTTCATCCAAACCTGCCGGAAATGTTCCGCACGACTCTTTCGCTGCCAAACCTAGCCCTAATTTAGTCAAATTCGGCACGTTCAATACGCCTTCACGCCCTTCATTCGCCAATCCGTCAGCACAACGTTGTGCAATATGACCCAAAGTATTAGAACCGGCATCACCAAATTTATCGGCATCTTCCGCCGCTCCGATACCGAAAGAATCTAACATCATAATAAATACACGTTTCATAATATCCCTCTTTCTTTTGATTATGATGATTAATAACCGGCACGCGCCGCAGTTGTCTTCTCACCCAAAGTTGCTAATAAATTATTTAATAGCCCTGAAGCACCAAAACGGAAATGACGCGGTGTAAGCCACTGTTCACCGAACAAATCTGCTGCAAGTTGTAAATATTGCTGTGCCTCTTCAGCGGTACGAACACCACCTGCTGCTTTAAAGCCGACGCGATCTTGGACAGCTAAATCACGAATAGTTTCCAACATCACTTTTGCCGCATCCAAAGTGGCATTAACTGCCACTTTTCCGGTTGAGGTTTTGATAAAATCGGCACCGGCAAGGATAGCAATTTCAGACGCTTTACGAATCAATTCCGCTGTTTTTAACTCTCCGCTTTCGATAATTACTTTGAGCAATTTATCACCGCACGCCTGTTTACACGCTTTCACCAACTCTGCGCCAGTTTTCTCATCACCTGCCATCAAAGCGCGATATGGGAAAACAACATCCACTTCATCTGCGCCGGCTTTAATTGCCGCTTCAGTTTCGGATCTCGCCAATTCGATATCGGCTGCGCCTTGTGGAAAGTTCGTTACCGTTGCCACTTTCACTTGTGGATAACCGAGCTGTTGCAATCTTGTTTTTGCAGTTTGAATAAATGGTGGATAAATACAAACCGCAGCAGTCTGCCCGATGCTATTTTGTTCTTTATCACAAAGTGAGATCACAATTTCATCTGTATCATCCGTGTTTAATGTTGTTAAATCCATTAAGGATAGGGCTAATTCAGCCGCTTGAGTAAGAGTAAGCATTGTCATAATTCTTCCTTTTTTAGAAAAGCAAACGTTTTCTATCCCCTAATAACAGAACACCACGACAAATTGCCGTGGTGTTTTACTGTGCATTATTCTAGCACAATTACTATCCCATTAATACAGGTCCAACCAAACCGATAAATAACCCTGCAATTGCCGCACTCATTAAGTTGGAGAGGGAACCGGCAATAACCGCTTTAATTCCAAGTCGAGCAATATCCTTACGGCGATTCGGTGCCATTGTACCCAAACCACCGATTAAAATCGCAATTGAGCTGAAGTTAGCGAAACCGCAAAGCGCGAAAGTAATAATCGCTTTCGTTTTTTCCGCCAAGACTATCGAAGAGTCAGGAGAAAGATATTTAACGAAATCGACGTAAGCAACGAATTCATTCAATACCAATTTTTCACCAATCATTGCACCGGCAATTTCAGCTTCATTCCAAGGTACGCCGATCACCCAAGCTAACGGACGGAACACCCAACCAAGAATAGTTTGTAGATTAAGCTCACCATAACCGAACCAACCGCCAACTCCGCCGATAATACCGTTCAATAATGCGATTAACGCAATGAAAGCAAGTAACATCGCACCAACGTTCATCGCCAACTGCATACCTGAAGAAGCACCCATTGCCGCCGCATCAAGCACATTGGATGGTTTTTCATCCACATCGTTTGCTTTCAATTCATCATTGGTTTTTTCAGTTTGTGGGAATAGGATTTTTGCGAATAATAATCCGCCCGGTGCCGCCATAAATGATGCTGCGATCAAATACGGAAGCGGCACGCCCATTTGTGCATAACCGATCATTACTGAACCGGCAACAGAAGCCAATCCACCACACATAATCGCAAACAATTCAGATTGTGTCATTGTGGCAATATACGGACGCACGATTAATGGCGCTTCGGTTTGCCCTACGAAAATATTGGCTGCGGCAGACATAGACTCAGTTTTAGACGTACCAAGAATTTTTTGGAGGAAACCACCGATTAAGCGGATAACCCATTGCATAATGCCTAAATAGTAAAGCACAGAAATTAAAGAGGCGAAGAAAACGATTGCCGGCAAGACCCGGAAAGCAAAAATAAAGCCGCCACCGCCAAACAACTCAAACATTTTATCGCTGACCAAACCACCGAAAAGGAAGCTAATTCCTTCATTACCGTATGCAATAACTTTGTTCACAGCTTCTGCCGCACCGAGCAATGCTTGACGCCCTAACTCCGAATAAAGCACCAATGCGCCGATACCGATTTGAATTAAGAATGCGCCACCGACCGTTCTAAGACTGATCGCTCTGCGATTATTTGATAATAGAAAGGCAATTGCCAATAACACAACAATGCCGATAATACTCATAAGTGAGTCCATAACTACCCCTAATTGGAAAATGGCTATTAATTGATAGAAGAAACCCTCAAGTTATCCCATAGCATCAAATATTCTCTACCTTAGGATAAACGCTGATAACTATACCTTTTTTCTGAAAAATTTGCTGAAAAAATTGTAAAAATGAGAACGGAATCGATTACTTAAAGCACATTTTTATCATTTAGCCGAATTTTTTATAACAAAAAAATTTTTCTTGTTCGCTTTATCTACTGAAAAATACATTCGTTTCACTATTTACTTTTTACAATGTACTACTATAATAGTGCAAAATTTTTATCGGAGAACAGATTATGAACCAAAAAATTCCTTCCTTACTTGGTGGTGCAATGATTATCGCCGGAACGGCAATCGGCGCCGGAATGTTTGCCAACCCGACCGCGACCGCCGGCTTATGGTTTGTCGGCTCAATTCTTGCGTTAATCTATACTTGGTTCTGTATGACCACCTCCGGATTAATGATTTTAGAAGCCAACTTGCATTATCCGACAGGGGCGAGTTTTAGTACTATCGTAAAAGATTTACTTGGCAATAGTATGAACATTATCAATAGTTTATCGCTTGTGTTCGTGCTATATATTTTAACTTACGCCTATATCACTTCAGGTGGCGGCATTACAGAAAATCTGCTTAATCAACTGCTTACCACCGACAGCAATGCAGTCGAATTGGGAAGAAGTTACGGCTCATTAATTTTCTGCTTAATTCTTGCCGCATTTGTTTGGTTATCCACTAAAGCGGTAGACCGTTTTACCACTGTGTTAATTTTTGGTATGGTCGTTGCTTTTTTCCTTTCCACCACCGGCTTATTAACTTCAGTAAAAACTGAAGTTTTATTCAATACCATTGCCCAAGGTGAGCAAAGTTATCTCCCTTATCTACTTGCAGCGCTGCCGGTCTGCTTGGTCTCTTTCGGCTTTCACGGCAACGTACCGAGTTTAGTCAAATATTATGATCGCGATGGTCAACGCGTACAGAAAGCGATCATTTTAGGCACATTAATCGCATTGTTGATTTATGTTTTATGGCAGTTGGCGATTCAAGGCAATTTGCCTCGTCAGGAATTTGCACCGGTTATCGAAAAAGATGGTGATATTGCCGCATTGCTCGGCGCTTTAAATAAATATATTCAAACAGAATATATGGCGGTTATTCTAAACTTCTTTGCCTATATGGCGATTGCCAGTTCATTCCTCGGTGTGACTTTAGGGCTGTTTGATTACATCGCCGATCTGTTTAAATTTGATGACAGCATTAGCGGCAGAACAAAGACAACCTTAATTACTTTCTTACCGCCGTTATTACTCAGTTTGCAATTTCCGTTCGGTTTCGTGATTGCAATCGGCTATGCCGGTTTAGCGGCAACCATTTGGGCAGCCATTGTGCCGGCATTATTGGCACGTGCTTGCCGCAAAAAATTTCCGGATCAAAACTATACCGTATTCGGTGGCAATTTTATGATTTACTTCATCATTCTGTTCGGTGTGTTAAATATCATCGCACAATTAGCCGCTCGTTTCGGTTATTTACCTGTATTTAAAGGTTAATGATGCGGACCAGTATTTATGATCAAGCGGATTTTTTCGAGTTATATCAAAAACTGCGGAAAAATCCGATTAGCTTGAATGAAATTGTCGAAAAACCGACTATGTTTGCAATGGTTGGGGATGTTCGCAACAAATCTATCCTTGATCTCGGTTGTGGCACCGGTTCACATTTATTGCACTATCTACAGCAAGGTGCTAAACAGGTCATCGGCATCGATTTATCGACCAAAATGCTGGAACAAGCGGCTAAAAATCTTAAAAGTGCCGGATTTAACACCGATCAATTTAAGTTGTTCGCCGGCGCAATGCAGGATTTATCACAATACACCGATCAACAATTTGATATTGTTACCAGTTCTTTCGCTTTTCACTATATCGAAGATTTTTCTGCGCTATTGCGACAAATTTACGCAAGATTGCAACCGAACGGATACCTTGTCTTTTCCCAAGAACACCCGATTGTCACTTGCTATCAAGGCGGAGATCGTTGGTTAAAAGATGAAAATAAGCAGCAAATTGCCTATCGCCTCAACTTTTATCGTGATGAGGGAGAACGGCAACGAAATTGGTTTAAACAACCGTTTAAAACTTATCATCGCACCGTATCCACCATTGTAAATGATCTGATTAATAACGGATTTCAAATAGCACAATTACAAGAACCGATGCTTGCCGATCAGCCGCAATGGCATCAAGAGTTTAAAGATCTGCAACATCGCCCGGTGCTTTTATTTGTAAAGGCGATAAAACAATAAACATTACTGAGAATTTAAAATTTCTGCCAAATTTCGCAAGAAAAAACTTGCATAATCAAAAAAAATCGCATAGTTTAAACAAAGTTTTTCAATTAGGATTAAGCAAATGTTATTTATTCGTTACTCTCATCATCACCATCACGCTACTGAATAATCTTTCAGGCGTTTGGTATTGCTTGGAAGGTTCAACTTCCGAGAGTACGAATTTCAGTTACACCCTTCGGAAGTGATTTCGAAGGGTTTTTTAATATTTAACAAATAGAAAAAGGAAATTACACAATGTCAGATAAATCTCGTTTACGCATCGCCATGCAGAAATCAGGTCGTTTAAGTAAAGAATCACAAGAATTACTCAAACAATGTGGGGTAAAAATTAATTTAAATGAACAACGTTTAATCGCTTACGCAGAAAATTTACCGATAGATATTTTGCGTGTTCGTGATGATGATATTCCCGGATTAGTTTTCGATGGCGTGGTCGATCTCGGTATTATCGGTGAAAATGTACTGGAAGAAGAAGAACTTAGACGCCTATCCAGCGGCGATGAAGCCAATTATAAAATGTTGACTCGTCTTGATTTCGGTGGCTGCCGTTTATCATTAGCTGTGCCTCAAGATGCAGAATATAACGGACCGGAATCGTTGAATAATATGCGTATCGCCACTTCTTATCCACAGTTATTGAAACGTTTTATGAATGAACGAGGCTTAAAATTCAAAAGCTGTTTATTGAACGGCTCAGTTGAAGTAGCGCCTCGTGCCGGATTAGCCGATGCCATTTGCGATTTGGTTTCTACCGGTGCGACACTTGAAGCGAACGGATTACGTGAAGTCGATGTTATTTATCGTTCAAAATCCTGCTTAATTCAACAAACCGGTACTTTAGATCCGGCAAAACAGCAATTAATCGATAAATTATTAACTCGTATTCAAGGCGTAATGCAGGCGAGAGAATCTAAATACATTATGTTGCACGCGCCTAAGAGCAAATTAAAAGAGGTTGTCGCTTTATTGCCGGGGGTTGAAGATCCGACTATTCTACCGTTAGCAAACGAGGATGATCGTGTAGCACTCCATATGGTGAGCCAAGAAAATCTCTTCTGGGAAACAATGGAGCAATTAAAAGCGGTCGGCGCAAGCTCCATTCTGGTATTACCAATCGAAAAAATGATGAATTAAGGAATCGTTATGAAGACGCTTATTTGGAATAATTTAGATCAACAACAACACCGCCAAGCAATGCAACGCCCGGCTATCGGTAGTTCAAAAACAATTCAAGCGGCAGTGGATGAAATCCGTGAATTAGTGCTTTCTCAAGGCGATGCGGCGCTGTTTCAACTCAATGAACGTTTCGATAAAGTTAAATTAACCCAGCTAAAAGTAAGCAAACAACAGATTGCTGAAGCTGCAGATCGCATTGCACCACCATTAAAACAGGCAATTCAGACCGCACAACGAAATATTGCAACTTTTCATCAGGCACAAAAACCACAACCTGTTGATTTAGAAACACAAGCCGGCGTTCGTTGCCAAGTATTAACTCGCCCTATCAATAAAGTCGGGCTTTATATTCCGGGTGGTTCCGCACCGCTGTTTTCAACGGTATTAATGCTGGCAACACCGGCAAAAATTGCCGGTTGTCGACAAATCATTCTGTGTTCTCCACCACCTATCACCGATGAAATTCTCTATGCTGCCTCTTTGTGCGGTGTAGAAACCATTTATCAGGTGGGCGGTGCTCAAGCGGTAATGGCAATGGCATTCGGTACCGAGTCGATTCCGAAAGTGGATAAAATTTTTGGTCCGGGAAATGCTTTTGTGACTGAAGCAAAACGTCAAGTTAGCCAAGATCCTAACGGTGCTGCTATTGATATGCAGGCTGGGCCTTCAGAAGTATTGGTTATCGCTGATGAATTTGCTAATCCGGAATTTGTGGCAGCAGATCTGTTATCACAGGCAGAACACGGTGCTGACTCTCAAGTTATCTTGGTTACCACCAGTGAAACATTGGCACAGCAGACAGAATTGGCAATTCAACGCCAGCTTGCACAGCTGCCGCGTGCGGAAACGGCTGAAAAAGCGTTATCACACAGTCGTATTATTTTGGCACAGGATTTAGCGCAATGTGTTGAAATCAGTAATGATTATGCGCCTGAACACTTAATTGTTCAGGTGAAAGAGGCAAGAGCCTTATTGCCGCAGTTGGATAACGCCGGTTCAATTTTCTTAGGTGCGTATTCACCGGAAAGTATGGGTGATTATGCCTCCGGCACCAACCACGTTTTACCAACCTATGGTTATAGCAAAACCAGCTCCAGTCTTGGTTTGGCGGACTTTAGTAAACGAATGACCGTTCAGGAGTTAACGCCGCAAGGCTTCTTAGATCTTGCGCAAACCGTTGAATTAATGGCAGAAGCAGAACAGTTACAAGCACATAAAAATGCCGTTACCTTAAGATGTAACAGCTTAAAATAAGCAAATCTTAAGCAAATAAAAAGCGGGCAAATCCATCAAAATGCCCGCTTTACTTTTGTGTTTTCTAAATTTTTTAAATTCTATTCAACAATATCAACACCATAAAATGCGTTATACCCGAACGGACTCTGTGCATAATTACGAACACGTGGACTTAGCGGAGTATAACTGACCGAATGAGCCACTGGAATCCACGGCACTGCCTTATGGAAAATTTCCTGTGCCTGTTCGTATAACGGAGTACGCACATTTTTATCTGAAGTGACGATCGCTTTTGCCAACAAAGCATCAAATTCTTTATTACACCAACGAGAATAGTTACTGCCGTTATTAGCATTTTCACAACTTAACAACGGCGATAAGAAGTTATCCGGATCACCGTTATCTCCCGACCAACCATAAATTCCGGCAGTAAACTCGCCGGCACGGGTACGCTTAATGTAATCGCCCCATTCATAGCTGACCAATTTTGCTTTTACACCAATCTTCGCCCAGTCATTCTGTAAAATTTCTGCGGTACGACGTGGATTAGGGTTGGAGGCTCGCACCACCGGCTGTACCCAAAGTTCGGTTTCAAAACCATCAGGGAAACCGGCTTCCGCTAACAGCTGTTTCGCTTTTTCCAGATCAAACGGATAATCCTGAATACTGTCGTTATAGCTCCAAATTGTTGGTGGCAAAGGACTTTTTGCCGGAATACCTGCCCCTTGATACACAGATTCAATGATCGCCGCTTTATCCGCTGCATAATTTAATGCCTGACGGACTTTTTCGTTATCAAACGGTTTTTTCTCTGTATTAAACGCAATATAAGCAACATTCAAGCCCGGTTGTGAAACCAGTTGAACTTTAGGATCTTTCTTCATTCGCTCAAGATCGGCAGCATTCGGGAAATCAATCATATCACACTGCCCTTTCTGCAATTTTGCATAACGCGCTGTTGCATCCGGTGTAATACTGAAAATTAACGTATCGATCGGAGTTTTACCACGCCAATAATCCGGATTGGCTTTATAACGCAACGCCTGATCCAATTTTGCACCGGCAAAAATAAACGGACCGGTTCCAATCGGATCGGTATCCACTTTTTCCGGTGTTCCTTTTTTCATCATTTGATCCGCATATTCCGCCGAATAGATAGAAAGGAAATCCATTCCTAATGTCGGTAAAAAGGTCGCATCCGGACGAGTTAAGGTAATTTCTACCGTATTATCATCCACTTTTTTGACTGATTTTAATAATTGCGGGAACTTCATCGCATTAAAGTAAGGATAAGTGCCTTTCGATACATTGTGGTAAGGATGATTCGGATCAAGCTGACGCATAAAAGAGAAAATCACATCATCGGCATTGAAATCACGTGTTGGCTTGAAATTTTTACTACTGTGGAATTTCACGCCTTTTCTAAGATGCAGCGTATAAGTCAAATTATCTGCAGAAATCTCCCAACTTTCCGCCAATCCCGGTTCAATCTCAGTTGATCCGCGCTTAAAGTTAATTAAGCGATCATAAACTTGCTGCGAACTGGCATTATAAGAAATGCCATCCATTACCAATGCCGGACTAATTCCCTGCGGATAACGGCTGGTACAGTTAATAAAGGTTTTATCTGCATAAACAAAATTAGCCGCTCCTAATAAAGTCGCCGCCACTGCACTTAAAGCAAAAACTGATTTTAACTTCATCTGATTACTCCTACGTAATAGTTTATTATGCATCCGAGATCAACTTCCGCATTATGGCGATATAGCATAGTCAATCAAAATTGAAACTGAAATAACAAAAAGTTTCGTTTTATAACTAAATTGAATAACTATGATTTACCACGTTTATTCTGCATTACAGCACCGACATCCGCACGATAGAACAGGAATGTTACCAACGATAATATGCCGAAAACAGATAAGGTAAAGAAGGTATAACTGAAATTCGCAATCAGCTCCGTACCTTGCGCTGTGTGCTGATAGTATAAGTTTAATACCACAGAAGCAGCGGCAATTCCTAAACTGATACCAATCTGTTGTACCACACTTAATAACGTTGTACCAGCACTAACTTGATCATCTTTCAATTCGCTGACCATTAAGGTATTGACACTGGAGAAAATCATTGAAATACAAGCACCGTAAAACATTATGCTGATAATGCTCCACCATAATTGCTGATAGATACCGACCAAGCCTAAACAAAGAATAGCCAACGTTAATAACACACTGACGCAAATTAAAGTCTTTTTATAACCGAATTTCACAATGATTTTAGTATTAATCGGCTTCATAATAATTGAACTGATTGCAAGCGGCACCATCATCATTCCGGCTTTATCCGGCGGATAGCCCAAACCCAACTGCAACATTAACGGTAATAAAAAAGGCACACCGGCGGAAGAGAGCCTAATTAAAATATTGCCGATCATACTTAACGAAAACGTGGAATTTCTAAAGACTGAAAGCGGAAACAGCACTCGCTGTTTCCCTTTAGCATAAAACACATAACTTCCCACCAAGAGAAAACCGATAGCGACAAAATAGCAAGCTAACGCCTTATCATGCGCTGCTTCGCCGACAAAATCCAAGCCTAAAGTCGCCAACACGATTCCACCGGAAAAAAGGACAAAGCCGATAATATCAAATCTGCTCGCTTTCCCTGTTAAATTCGGCATATAAAAACGTGCACACACAATGCCGAACACACCAACCGGAATATTAATCAAGAAAATCCAATGCCACGACATATAAGTGACCAGCCAACCGCCAAGTAACGGTCCCATAATCGGTCCGGTTAATCCTGCCATTGCCATTAAATTCCACGCCGATAACAACTGGCTTTTCGGCACTGCTTTGATCAAAGTTAATCTGGCAACCGGCATCATCATTGCACCACCGATACCTTGCACAATACGAGATAAAATTAAAACATTTAATGAAGAGGAAAATGCACAGAATATCGAACCAATCACAAACATCGCGACCGCATAACGGAAAACATTTAACGTCCCATAGCGATCGGCAATCCAGCCGCTAAGCGGCATAAACAATGCTACGGTCAAGGCATAACTGATCACCGTTAATTGCATATTTAACGGCGATTCATTTAAATCTCGTGCAATGGTCGGCAATGAAGTGTTTAAGATCGTAACGTCGAGAGTTTGCATAAAAAACGCAACCGATGCGATCCACGCCAAGCCTCGATACTCTTTGCTTAACTGAGAAGCCATAGACTACTTCCCTTAATGATGATTGAAATATTTAACAATAAAATCAGCGATCTGCTGTGGTTGATTAATATCTAACTGAGGTACATCTGTTGCGCTTAAGGATAAGCGATAATCCAACGCCAATGCAATGGTGTAATCATCTATTTCAGGCAATGGCTTTTCCAATTGTTGGCGATGCAATAAAATTTTTGCAATCGGTTCCTGTTTAAACCCTTCCACCAAAATCAGATCAACCAACTGCGGATCAAATTGGGCAGCAAGATAATCCAACGAAACCGGCGCGGGCGTTTCCGTCATCAACGCCCAACGTTGATCACAAGTCATAATCACCTGTTTAGCGCCTGCCTGTTGCATTCGCCAACTGTCTTTTCCCGGCTTATCCAACTGCACATTGTGGTGTGTATGTTTGATCACTGCCGTACGAATCCCGCGTGCTGCTAACAATGGCAATAACTTTTCCAGTAATGTCGTCTTTCCGGTACCGCTATACCCTGTAATACCCAGCATCGGGATCATTATTGCTTACTCCTTTTTTATTGTTTTATTGTTGTGATGAATTTGGCTGTTGGCGTTGCATCTCTTGGCGCGCATTTTCAATGCTGCGCTCCAATAATTCACGTTTCGGATCATCTTTTGGCAACAGTTGCAACATCATATTCCAACTGACAATCGCCATTTTATAATCACCACGCTGAAAACTGTCAAATGCCAATAATCCTAATGCATCAGCATTACTATGATCTTGACGAATCACTTCGGATAATAACGCTCGCCCTTTGCTATTATCATTTTGATCTTGAGAAAACATTAAAATTCTGGCGTAAGCCAATTTATAGGTAAGATCGCTCGGCTGCAATTGATAGGCTTTGGCGTAACTGTCCAGCGCTAACTGTGCTTTATCGGTTGCCATCGCCATTTGTCCCATTAGCCACCAATATTCGGCATTTTCAGGATTACGTTGTAATTCCTGACGTAACGCAACAATAAACTGCTCCAATTCAGCATTGGATAATGGTTGTTTTTGTTCATCTTTCAAACGCTCAAAAAAGTGCGGTAAGTTTTGATAAGATTGCTCCAACATCTGTTCGGCTCGCCAAGATCCAACTGCAAAATAACTTGCTGATGCCATTGTTAGCAACAACAAAAAACCGGAAACAAACCATATTTTACCAAACTGTCGCCCTGAAAGCGGTATCGCATTAGTCTGTTCCGGAATATCGGATAACAACGACTGCTGTAATTCTGTTTTTAATTGTTGCTCGTTATCCAATAATCCCTGTGCCGCTGCCACTTCAATTTCTTTCACGCGATCGAAATAAAAGGCTTTATTAAATGCCTCACGTTTAATTTCCGTTGTTTTTTTAGGTTTGCGTAACAACGGTAAAAAACAGATAACGGCAATGACCAACGTTAATCCTAAAACACTTAACCAAAAATTCATCTATGCTTTATCCTTTTTTAATATCTGCTGTAACCGTTGTTGCTGCGCCTCATCCAAATCTTTTTCTATGATATTATCTGCCGACGGGTTGCGTTTACGCCAAAAAATGATAACGCCGACAACTAAAAGACATAGCGGCACTAACCATAAAACCAGTGTCGCAGCGGTAAGTGGCGGATCATAGGTTACAAAATTTCCGTAACGCACGACCATATAATCAATAATTTCCTGTTTGCTTTTTCCTTGTTGCAGCAATTCAAACACTTTAGATCGCATATCGGTCGCCACTAAGGCATTGGAATCAGCGATATTGTTATTCTGACATTGCGGACAGCGCAACTCCTGAGTTAATTGATGATAAGTTTGCTCCTGCTCAGTAGAACTGAAATGTAACGCCTCAATCGCAGCATTGGCAGCAACGACATATCCGCAACATAGCAGTAGCGCAAACGCTATTTTTTTTATTTGGCTGAACATACCGCCTCCTTCGCATATTTCTCATAAAGCGGTTGCAATTTCTGCTGCCACACTTGCTGATTCACATCTCCGGCGTGGCGATAACGAATAATGCCTTGGCAATCAACAATAAACGTTTCCGGCGCACCGTAAACCCCAAGATCCAAACCGAAACTGCCTTTTTGATCATTGATCACCTCTTGATAAGGATTGCCCAAATCATTCAGCCATTTTTGGGCTTTTTCAACGTCATCTTTATAGTTGATGCCAATGATGGTAATTCCTTGTTTCGCTAATTGATTTAAATACTGATGTTCAGCAAAGCAGGTTGGACACCAAGTTGCCCATACATTTAACAATAGCGGTTTTTGCTGTAAAAACAGCTGATCGTTATAAGATTTGCGCTGATCAAACAGATCAATTAGCTGTGTCGTAAGCGGCACTTTTTTGCCGACCAATGCAGACTCCAACGCTTTCGGATCTTCACCCTGTGCATTACGAATCAACGCTACTGTTGCAACAATGACAAAGATCAAAAAGATAATTAACGGCAAATAGAGTTTTTTATTCATAAACTGCCCCCTTCACCAATTTACTGAAACGATAACGGCGGTCGCACATACATAAAATACTGCCCAATGCCATCAATAAACCACCAAACCAAATCCAGCGGATAAACGGCTTATAATAGAGTCTTACTGCCCAAGCACCGTTATCCAAACGTTCACCCAGTGCAGCATAAAGATCGCGCGTAATCCCGCCATCAATCGCCGCTTCACTCATACTCATTCGGCTCACTTGATAAAAACGTTTTTCCGCTTCCAATTGCGTAATTTTTTTGCCCTCTCTACTGACATCAATTTCTGCCGTAGCACCTAAATAATTCGGCCCATTACTCTCTTTAACCTGACTGAAGGTAAATTGATAACCGGCAACCTCAACACTATCTCCAACACTCATTCGCACATCTTTTTCAATGCTGAAATTCTGACTGAAAGCAATGCCGAATACAGTAACTGCAACACCGATATGGGACAAAAACATTCCCCAATGTGAACGAGAAAGTTTACCGATGCCTTGCAAAAACGAGCTGCGATGTGTGGCACGTTGCTGCAATTCATAACCACCCAACAATACGATAATTGCTGTCATCATTGTGCCTAAGACAACGCTAACCGTGATGTTATCTGCCAATATTAACGGCAAAATAAACCCTAATAACGCCATTAAAATCACGCTAATCACCACCGGTTTTCTAATCACAGAAAATTGATCGCGTCGCCATTTAACTAAAGGCCCAATTCCTAACAACAAAGAGAAAGGCACCATAATAATTAAAAACATCTGGTCAAAAAACGGTGCGCCAATTGAGATTGAACCCAAGCCCAACTGTTTATGTACCAATGGCAACAATGTGCCTAACAACACCACTGCCAACGCCGTCATCAACAACACATTATTGAGTAACAGCATTGATTCTCGTGAATAGCGTTGATAATTATCCCGAGAACGAATTTGGCTACCTTTGTAAGCATATAATGCCAGTGAGCCCCCGATCACAACCACTAAATACGCCAAAATATATAAGCCACGAGTCGGATCAGAAGCAAATGCGTGCACCGAAACCAAGATACCGGAACGCACTAAAAATGTGCCTAATAAACAGAGCGAAAAGACTAAAATGGCTAATAAAACTGTCCAAGCTTTAAAACTACCACGTTTTTCCGTTACCGCAAGGGAATGCAATAACGCTGTACCGGCAAGCCACGGCATAAACGAGGCGTTCTCTACCGGATCCCAGAACCACCAGCCGCCCCAGCCGAGCTCATAATAAGCCCACCAAGATCCCAACACAATTCCCAATGTCAGGAAACACCAAGCCGCTAATGTCCAAGGTCTTGACCATCTTGCCCAAGCGGTATCCAAATTGCCGCTCATCAACGAGGCGATAGAAAAGGCAAACGCCACTGAAAAACCGACATATCCCATATACAACAATGGTGGATGGAAAATCAGCCCGATGTCCTGCAACATTGGATTCAACTCTTTACCATCAACCGGCAAATCCGGAAATGTGCGTGTAAACGGATTGGAAGCAAAAATGACAAAAATCAGGAAGCCGATGCTGATCATTCCCATTACCGCCAACACTCTGGCGACCGAATCTTGTGGTAAACGGCGGCTAAAAACAGCAACTGCCAAACTCCAACAACTTAATAACCAGATCCACAACAACAAAGATCCTTCGTGCGATCCCCAAACGGCGGACAGGCGATAATAGATCGGTAACTGACTATTGGAATTATTTACCACATATTGCACACTAAAATCGTTAATCGCAAACAGATACATTAGCGCAAAGAAAGCAAAAGAGAGGCTTAAAAACAGCCCCACTGTCATCGGTCTTGCTAAGGAAATTAATAATGGATTATTTTGTTTAACGCCCCATAACGGCACGATGGTCAGCAAAACAGCAATCGCCAATGCCAACGCTAACGCATAATTCCCGAGTTCAGCAATCATTGTTTCTCCTCAGCTTGCGATTTTTGTTCCAACATCATTTTATCTCGCTCCGATTCCGAACTGAGATCTTTCGCAGATACGCCCATTGGATTATGCACTTTCTTCATCTGTTCACCCAATTCAGGCGGCACATAATTTTCATCGTGTTTTGCCAATACTTCACTTGCCACTAATGTCGTGGCATCTTTTAGTGTACCCTGTGCCACGATGCCTTGCCCTTCACGGAAAAGATCAGGCAAAATACCTTCATATTCCACATTAATTGCCGGTCCAATATCGTTTAATTGAAATTTCACTTTCAAACTCTGCGGATCGCGCTCAACCGTTCCTGCCACCACCATTCCGCCGACACGAATACGTTGTCCCGGCTCCGGTTTCAAAGAGTCATCATTATTTTTGCCATAGATCACTTCACTCGGCGTATAAAAGAGATCGATATTTTGACGTAACGCATACAACATTAATCCAGCCGCAATCGCAATACCGGCAAGCACAAATAACACTAAATACAGTCTTGATTTACGACGTGGGTTCATAATCCGTTCTCCGTTAAGGCTTGTTGTTTCATTCGTTGTTGACGCTGTTTATCTTTTTCTATTTCCTGCAAAATTTTTGCTTTATTTCTATGGCTAATAACCACTAATGCCAATACTGAAATCACTGAAATACCGTAAGAGAGCCACACATATAAACCGTGGTTTCCCATCTGCCAAAAAGCACTCCAACTGTCAAAAAATGGTGTCATTTTTTCTTCCTTCTACTTTTTTGCGACCAATGTTTGCACCCACGCACGTTTTTTCTCCGCACTAAGCAACGCATTGCGATAACGCACCACTGTTAAATAAACACTCAATAACATAAAACCTAAAATCGCCAACAATAGCGGAATCAACATCTCTGTAGCAATAGACGGTTTTTCAAATTTGGTGATACTCGCCCCTTGATGCAAGGTATTCCACCATTGCACTGAAAAATGAATAATCGGCAGATTTACCACACCGACAATCGATAAAATACCTGCCGCTTTAGCACCGATACTCTTATCTTGAAAGGCACTATATAACGCAATAACGCCAAAATAGAGGAATAATAAAATTAATTCAGAAGTCAATCGTGCATCCCAAACCCACCAGGTTCCCCAAGTCGGTTTTCCCCAAACTGCCCCTGTTACCAATGCCAAAAAAGTAAACACGGCACCAATCGGCGCCATTGCCACCATAGCAAGATTTGCCTGTTTAATTTGCCAAACCAATGCCACTAAAGCAGCGATTGCCATTGAAGCATAAATACCCATTGACCAAATGGCCGCCGGCACGTGAATATACATAATGCGGAAGCTATTGCCTTGCTGATAATCTGCCGGTGCAAATGCCAACCCCCAAATCATCGCGACCATAAGTACAAGCAGTGAAGCAATGCCTAAAAACGGGATCAAACGCTGACAAATACGATATTGCGTTTCCGGTTTTGCGTATGGATGTAACCATTTCCACATAATTTTTCTACCCTTCTATTTATTTATTGTTATTGCAAACTTACGCGTAATGCCGCCGCTACCGCAAAAGGACAACTGACCAAAGACAACACCAACATTGCTCCCAAAATTGCTAACTGTCCGCCATAAGCCAGATGCAGTGAAGCAGCATCCAATACGGCTGCAGTAAAAATAAGCACCGGAATAAATAACGGCACCACTAATAAACTTAATAACACACCGCCTTTTCTTAAGCCTACGGTCAATGCCACGCCTACTGCACCCAAACAACTTAAAATCGGTGTGCCGACAAATAAGGTTTGCACCAACGCCCACCATACGTCCACTTCAAGCGATAATAAAAGTGCGGCAATCGGTGATAACAGTATTAACGGGAAACCGGTTAATAACCAATGCGAAAAAATCTTGGCAAGCGCCGTCATTGCTAACGGCATCGGCAATAAGATCAACTGTTCCAAAGAGCCGTCCAAATAATCATCTTTAAACAGACGCTCAAAAGAGAGTAATGCCGACAATAATGCCGCCACCCAAACAATACCGGGCGCAATACGGGATAACAATTGCGGTTCAGGCCCGACAACCAATGGGAACAGCGTAATGACAATTAAAAAAAACCACAGCGGATTTAAAATCTCACCGGGTTTTCGCATTGCAATTTGTAATTCTCGCTTAATTACTTCGTAAAAAATCATCTTTATTCGCTTTTAATAAATTTATATTTTTCCAACTGCACTTTTTGCACTATTCGACTCGGCACATCCTGATGACTGGTAATAATCACAATTCCGCCCTGACTGATGTGAAACTCAAATAAATTCGTTAAAACCTGCACACCACGTTTATCAATCGCATTAAACGGCTCATCCAAGATCCATAACGGCGCAGTTGATAACCATAATCTTGCCAATGCCACACGTTTTTGCTGTCCTGCCGACAATTGACTCGCCGGAATATCTTCATAACCGAGCAATCCCACAACCTGCAAGGTTTCCCACAATACTTCCGCTTGCTGACGGCTATTGGTTGTTTTTTGGAAAAAGCGCAAATTTTCCCAAGCCGAAAGTTCCGGTTTCGTACCAGAATGATGCCCTAAAAACAGCAAATTTTGATTAAATTCTTCCTGTTGTTGCAAAATCGGCTCATTATTCCATAAAACCTCGCCTTCCCGTGGACGAGAAAGTCCACTTAATGCACGTAACAGTGTTGTTTTGCCTACTCCGTTATGCCCTTCAATCTGTACAAAATCACCGCTCTGAAAACAGAGATTCACATCGTTAAACAAAATGCGCTCACCTCGTTGGCAACTGAGATGATTAACTTGTAACTGATTGATTGAATTCATATATTTATAAATGCACTTTGAGATTAATTTAACGGGCAGAAATTCTAACACAAGCAAGCAATAGGTGGTATTTTTATCTAGATGCGAATTATACCTCTTTGGTAGTAATTTTCACTGCAAAACCAGATTAAATAAATTTTAATTTATTGATATATAAAGTTTTTTTATTATATTAGTAACACACTTTTTTTTGATCTATCGCAAAACAGTGTCAATGTTACATCTTTTTTTGAGAAATGATTTAATAAAAAAATAGCACTGCTTAAAACATTGCATACAGTGCTATCTTTTACTCAGTTACACCGAAAACGGATATTTAATTGCCGGATGGCACTGATAATTATGCACTTTGAAATCATCCAATGTGACCCAAGTTTCCAAATCTTCCAATGTCTTGATATCCGGATTAATCTCCAACTGCGGTAACGGATAAGGTTCTCGTTTTAATTGTTCATCACGCATTAATGGCAGTTGATCTTCATAAATATGTGCATTGATAATCTTATGGAACGCTTTGCCCGGCTTATGTCCGGTAATTTGTGCCATTAATGCCAAAAAGGTAAACACCTGAATTTGATTAAACGTCAATCCGAGCGGCACATCACAAGAACGTTGATAACTGGTTAAGTAGAGCGTATCACCCAATAGCGAAAATGTGTGTGTATGCATACAAGGGCGCAAGCAGCCTTGTTCAATCTCGCCCGGATTATAAAACGTTAAAATTTCGCCACGATCATCAATGCCCTTGCTTAAATCATTGACGATTTTGCGCAACTGATCGACCGTTTCGCCATTTGGTTTACGCCACGAACGCCCCTGTACGCCGTAGACGCGCCCCATATCATCCTCACCTTTGCGATACGGATTGGCAAGCCACGCCGCATTTTCATTGGCATTCGCATCCCACGTTTTGGTGCCCAATTTACGGAAATCAGCTGCATTGTCATAGCCACGAATATAGCCCAATAATTCAGCAATAGCCGCTTTCCAGAAACTCTTTCGCGTGGTAATCAATGGGAATTCATTATCAGCGACATTGTAAGTTAATGAGGCATCAATCACGGTCAAACAACGTTTTCCGGTTCTCTGATTTTCTACCCAAACGCCTTCATCAATAATACGTTGGCAAAGATCAAGATACTGTTTCATTGTTTTTCCCCTTACGCTGATATGCAAACCAAATAATGACAAGCCCGATAACAATCATCGGTGTCGAAAGAATCTGTCCCATTGAAATTTCGTGTCCGAAATAAAGCCCTAACTGTGGATCCGGTTCTCTGAAAAACTCAACAATAAAACGGAACACACCATAACAGAACAAGAACAGACCTGAAACCGCGCCGGTTGGACGAGGTTTACGAATAAACAGATTTAAAATAGTAAACAACACCACGCCTTCCAAAAAGGCTTCATAGAGTTGTGACGGATGTCGCGGTAAATAGCCGCCGCTCGGAAACAGCACTGCCCAAGAAACATCTGTTACTCTGCCCCACAATTCATCATTAATAAAATTACCGATTCTCCCCATTCCCAAACCGAATGGAATGAGTGGTGCGATAAAATCAGCAACGGCAAAGAATTGCCGTTTTTGAGCCTTGGCAGTCAACCACATCGCCACGATTACACCGATTAGCCCACCGTGAAACGACATTCCGCCTTCCCACACCCGAATCAGATAAAGCGGATCCTGCAAGAAAAGATCAAATTGATAGAACAGAACATAGCCGATACGTCCGCCTAAAAAGACACCTAAAAATCCGTTAAAAAGCAAATTATCAAACTGATCGGCGCTCCAACCGCTGTTAGGGCGTTTTACTCGACGCATTCCCAACCAGCGCGCAAATAAAAAACCGATCAAATACATCAAGCCGTACCAACGCAGCGCAATCGGTCCGACAGCAAAAATGACAGGATCAAATTGAGGATAGGTAAAAAATTCGCTATTCATAACCACTCTATTTAATAAACATATCTATCGCAATGGCAATCAACATCAACGCAAAATAACGTTTTAAGGTAGGAATCGGCAATTTAGTTGTTGTTGTTGCACCCAATTTTGAAGTAAAGAATGAGGTTGCAGTAATGCCGACCACCGCCGGTAAATAGACGTAACCCAAAGAGTAATCCGGCATATCGGCATTCCAGCCGCCAATAATAAAACTTAACATACCGGACAAACCAAGCAGCATTCCACAGAAAGCGGACGACCCAATCGCTTTTTTCATATCGATACCGCGAGAATTTAAAAACGGCACAATAAAACCGCCGCCCCCAATTCCGGCAGCACTGGAAGCGATACCAATCAATATTCCACCAACTACCGAAGCCGTTTTAGTCAATGTTTTCACTGCCTGTTTTGGCTTAATCGACAACACCATTTTCAATGCAAGATAGACGACTAAACAGGCAAAAATTTTACTGGCAATCGCTTTATCCAGTTTGCCAATAAACAGCCCTGAAATAAATGTGGTTACCATAATGACAGGTGCCAAAATTTTCACGGCATCCCAAACAATATTGCCCAATTTATGGTGGCGTTGTGCGGAAGAAAAACCGGTAACGACAATGGTGGCGAACGAGGTGCCCAACGCTGATGACATCAATAAATTATCCGGAATGCCTGCCATCGGTAATAAATAGACCAGCACCGGCACAATAATTAACCCCCCGCCGATGCCGAATAACCCGGCGAGAAATCCGACAAGCGCACCGACCACTAAACAGATAAGAAAAAATGTGAGCATTGCTAACCCCTTGTTTTGTTAAACAAACGTTTTGGATATTTAGCGGAAGAAGAGCGTTTATTATTGGCGTAAGTACGCTTATTTTGAACGTTCTGATAATTTACCGGAGATGAAACAGCTTCATCTTCTCTTTGGCTAAATAAGACCGTTGAGAATTCTTTCATAATTTTGCGATAAACATCCCGTTTGAATGACACTACCTGTCTGACCGGATACCAGAAACTGACCCAGCGCCAACCGTCAAACTCCGGCGATGAGCCAACATTCATATTAATATTCTTTTCCGAGCTGACGAGTTGTAACAGAAACCAACGCTGTTTCTGCCCGATACAAACCGGACGTGAATCGTGGCGGATAAGACGTTTAGGTAATTTATAACGCAACCAGTGTTTTGAACTATAAATAATTTTGACATCGTTGGCGGTTAAGCCGACCTCTTCATAGAGCTCACGATACATCGCCTGTTCCGGCGTTTCTTTTGGATTAATGCCGCCTTGAGGGAATTGCCACGAATTTTGATTATATCGTTTCGCCCAAAAGACCTGTCCCTTTTGGTTACAAATAACAATACCGACGTTAGGACGATAACCGTCGAAATCGATCACTATCGACAACCTTAAACTTAAATTCAGATAAAAAAGATGGCGTTGATTGTTTCATACTATCGTTTTTTTCTCAAGTTTCCGATTCGGCTCTGCATACAAAATCACGCATTATCACAGATCTCACCCTGCTTTTATGATAGTATAAAATCCATTCCTTATGATGAAAGCAATAAAGAGTTTGAGCAAATGAGCAAATCACACAGATTCCCGGCATTGATACATAATGTGTTTGCTTACTGCAAACGTATCGCTGTCGCGCACTACAAAAAATGGATTATGCTACTGCTCTCGCTGCTTTCTCTGACCGTCGTGTTGTTGGTGACGGTTGATGTCGGCATCAGCTGGTGGGTCAAAGATCGTATCTATCGCGATATCGATCTTCTGCCTTATCGACCTTACGGCTTGGTGTTGGGAACTTCAAAATACTTTAAAAACAATACCTTAAATCTATTCTATTATAATCGTCTCTCCGCCGCCGAATCATTAATCAAGTATCATAAAGTCGATTACCTGCTACTCAGCGGCGATAATCGCACGCTCCAATATAATGAGCCGCAAAGAATGTTTAAGGATTTGCTAAAAATGGGCGTGCCTTCACAAACGATGTTTTTTGACTATGCCGGTTTTCGTACGCTTGATTCGGTTGTTCGTGCCGATAAAGTTTTCAAAGCGCAATCTTTAACCATTATCACCCAGCGCTTCCATTGTGAACGTGCACTGTTTATTGCCAAACATTATGATATCGATGCTATTTGCTATGAGGCGGATAATCCCGAAGGTTATACTTGGGTGCGTTTCCGTGAATTTTTTGCTCGTGTGCAAGCAGTTTTAGATATTATGCTCGGCAAACAGCCTTATTTTTTAGGCAAACCGGAACCGTTACCACCACCAATTTTGCCGCCGCCTGAAGAGTAAGATTTCACATAAAAATCGAACAAATACTCGCTTTTGGCTATTGTTCTTACTGCAAGAAAACACGATAATAGCCCCCTTATTTTTAGTGATAGAGCAATGATGAGTTATATTCTTTTAATTATCAGTACTGCCTTAATCAACAATTTTGTGTTGGTTAAATTCTTAGGTTTATGCCCGTTTATGGGAGTTTCCAAAAAAGTGGATACTGCTGTCGGAATGGGGTTGGCAACAACATTTGTTTTAACTGTCGCTTCTTTAGTTGCCTATTTGGTTGATCACTATATTTTATTGCCGTTGAACGCTATCTATTTACGCACATTAGTTTTTATTTTAGTGATCGCCGTAGTCGTACAGTTTACCGAAATGGTGATTAATAAAACCAGCCCGACACTCTATCGCTTACTCGGTATCTTTTTGCCGTTAATCACCACCAACTGTGCAGTGCTTGGCGTTGCTTTGTTAAACGTTAATTTGGCGCATAACTTTATCCAATCCGTTATTTACGGTTTCGGTGCCGCACTTGGTTTTTCTTTAGTACTGGTGTTGTTTGCCGCTATTCGCGAACGGATTGAAGCTGCCAATGTGCCTTTTCCGTTTCGGGGCGCATCCATTGCCTTAATCACTGCCGGATTAATGTCTGTCGCCTTTATGGGTTTTAGTGGATTAGTGAGAGTCTAATGTCTTGGTTATTATCTCTGTCCCCTTATATGTGGATTTTGATCAGTATTGCATTGCTTGCTTTAATTTTCGGCGCAATTCTAGGGTTTTCCTCAATTAAACTGAAAGTAGAAGCCGATCCAATTGTAGACAAAATTGATGCCTTATTGCCGCAAAGTCAGTGTGGGCAATGTGGTTATCCGGGTTGTCGCCCTTATGCAGAAGCGATTGCCAATGGCGATGTCATCACTAAATGTGTTCCCGGCGGACAACCTTTAGTCGAAAAATTGGCTGATTTACTCGGTGTGGATGCACCTCAAGGCGTATTTGAAGAAGAACCTGTGCCTAAAGTTGCCTTTATCCACGAAGAGATGTGTATTGGGTGTACAAAATGTATTCAAGCCTGTCCGGTTGATGCCATTATCGGTGCCAATAAAGCATTGCACACCGTTATTCCTGATCTCTGTACCGGTTGTGAATTATGCGTTGCCCCTTGTCCGACCGATTGTATTACGATGGAGAAGGTTAAACCTTCTCTTGATTCTTGGAACTGGAAATATGATCAAAAATTAATTATCCCTGTCGTGCAGATACAAACGCAAAATGAGCCGGAGCAAGTAAAATCATAGGAAAGTTAAGATGTTAGATGATGTATTAACCAGAATAAATAAAAATCGATTGTGGGATTTCCCCGGTGGTATTCATCCGCCGGAAATGAAACAGCAATCGAACGGCACTAAACTTTCCCGCTTAAAACAGCCTGACACTTACTACATTGCCTTGAAACAACACGCCGGTAAAGCCGGTCAATTGTTAGTTCAAGTTGGCGATTATGTATTAAAAGGACAAGCATTAACTCAAGGCGACGATTATCGTACGCTGCCGGTACACGCACCTACTTCCGGCACCATTACCGCTATCGGCGATTATGCCTCTTCGCATCCGTCCGGTTTGCCTGAAACCACCATCACCTTACAAGCTGACGGTAAAGATCAGTGGTGCGATCGCCAACCGATTGAAGATTTTCTGACTGTACCGCCGGAACAATTATTGCAAAAAATCTATCAAGCAGGCATTGCCGGTTTAGGCGGTGCCGTGTTCCCGACCGCCTCTAAAATCGCCAGTGCAGAAAATAAAGTTAAATTATTGATTATTAACGGCGCAGAGTGCGAACCTTATATTACCTGTGATGATCGCTTAATGCGTGATCGCAGTCTTGATATTCTCGAAGGCATTCGGATTCTACGTTATATTTTACGGCCACAAAAAGTGGTATTGGCAATCGAAGATAATAAAGCGGAAGCTATTGAGGCTATGCAACAAGCCCTATCCGGTGCTAACGATATTGAAATTCGCGTGATTCCTACCAAATATCCTTCCGGTGCGGCGAAACAATTAATTCAAGTTTTAACCGGTCTAGAAGTGCCGAATAATGGTCGCTCTTCGCAGATTGGCGTGTTAATGAACAATGTTGCCACTGCCTTTGCGGTAAAAAAAGCGATTATTGATGACGAACCGCTCATTGAACGCGTGGTAACACTGACCGGTGATAAAATTCCGCAACCTCGTAATGTTTGGGCAAGAATCGGGACACCAATTTATCACCTGTTACAACAAGCCGGTTATCAATATGATGATCGTTTTCCTGTCTTTATGGGCGGACCGATGATGGGATTTATTTTACCGAATCTCAACTCTCCGGTAACCAAAGTAACCAACTGCCTAATTGCGCCGGATCATTTTGAATATCAGCCGCCACCGCAAGAGCGTAATTGTATTCGTTGTTCTGCCTGTTCCGATCACTGTCCAATTAAATTGATGCCACAGCAACTCTATTGGTTTGCGCGCAGTGAAGATCACGAAAAATCAGAACAGTACAACCTAAAAGATTGCATTGAGTGTGGCGTTTGTGCCTATGTCTGCCCGAGCAATATTCCGCTGATCCAATATTTTCGCCAAGAAAAAGCCAAAATCGCAGAATTAAAATTAAAAGCAAAATTGGCGGAAGAGGCGAAAGTCCGTTTTGAAGCTAAACAAGCGCGAATGGAGCGGGAAAAACAGGAACGAGATCGCCGAACTCAATTAGCGGCGGAAGCTCGTCGAGCAGAGATGGCAAAACAACAAGGCGTTGATCCTGTACAAGCTGCATTGGAACGTGTTCGTCAAAAACAGGCAAGCAATGTAACACCACAAATCAAAACTATCACCAACGATAAAGGTGAAATACTGCCTGATAACAGCGATATTATGGCAGCTCGTAAAGCGCGCCGTTTAGCCAAACAGGCACAAACACAAACCGTTCAACCGGCAGCAACGGCAACAACGGATAAAGAGAATAAACAAGCCGCTATCGCCGCTGCCATCGCCAGAGCTAAAGCGAAAAAAGCGCAGCAAGCGGAAAACAGCAATAGTGCTGCCGAATCCTCTTCAGTGGCAACTGAAAGCAGCGCAGATACCGATCCACGTAAAGCCGCTATCGCCGCCGCCATTGCCAGAGCTAAAGCGAAAAAAGCGCAGCAAACGGAAAACAACAATAGTGCTGCCGAATCTTCAGTAACAGCTGAAAGCAGCGCAGATACCGATGCGCGTAAAGCCGCTATCGCTGCTGCCATTGCCAGAGCTAAAGCGAAAAAAGCGCAGCAAGCGGAAAACAGCAATAATGCTGTTGAATCTTCTTCAGCAGCAACTGAAAGCAGCGCAGATACCGATCCACGTAAAGCCGCTATCGCCGCCGCCATTGCCAGAGCTAAAGCGAAAAAAGCGCAGCAAGCGGAAAACAACAATAGTGCTACCGAATCTTCTTCAGTGGCAACTGAAAGCAGCGCGGATACCGATCCACGTAAAGCAGCTATTGCCGCTGCTATCGCCAGAGCTAAAGCGAAAAAAGCGCAGCAAACGGAAAACAGCAATAATGCTGTTGAATCTTCTTCAGTGGCTGCTGAAAGCAGCGCAGATACCGATCCGCGTAAAGCCGCTATCGCTGCTGCCATTGCCAGAGCTAAAGCGAAAAAAGTGCAGCAAGCAGAAAACAGCAATAGTGCTACCAAATCTTCAGTAACAGCTGAAAGCAGCGCAGATGCCGATCCACGTAAAGCGGCTATCGCCGCTGCCATTGCCAGAGCTAAAGCGAAAAAAGCACAAACGCTTGCGGAAGCAGAAAAAGTCATTTTAATAACAACAGACGAAACATTAGATCAGCAACAAAGTCCTAGTGCCGATCATCATTCCATTGATAATCATCAGCATACAGATCCCAGAAAAGCGGCGATTGCAGCAGCAATAGCCAGAGCAAAGGCAAAAAAAGTAGCAAGAGAAGGAAATCAAGATAATGTTTAGAATGGCAAGTTCCCCTCACGTACATTCCCATAGTTTGACCGCCAAAGTGATGTTGTGGGTAATTGCGGCAATGATTCCGGCAATTATGGTGCAAATCTACTACTTTGGTTTCGGCACTTTAATTCAGCTGTTATTAGCGGTGATTTTTGCGGTTTTACTGGAGTGGATCGTAACCAGATTGCGCGCTAAGAAAAATTTTGCCGATTTATCGGATATGAGCGTGATCTTGACTGCCATTATTTTGGCGGTTGCCATTCCGCCTTATGCACCTTATTGGATCATTCTGCTCGGTGTTTTTTGTGCTGTTATTTTAGGCAAACAGGTTTATGGCGGACTCGGACAAAACCCTTTCAATCCGGCAATGGTAGGATATGCTATTTTGTTGGTGTCGTTTCCGGCACAGATGACCGCTTGGGCATTGCCGAATCATTTATTACTTGAACCGACCGGCTTTAAAGATGCTTATTTACTGATATTTCAAGGTGTTACCAGTGACGGTTACAGCTTACATCAACTGACCTCTACGATTGACGGCATTACTCAAGCAACCCCATTGGATAGCGTCAAAACCGGAATAAAAAATCACCTTACCTTGGGGCATATTGCAGCTTCACCCATTTTCCAACACGATAATTGGCAAGATAACCTCGCTATCACGATGGGAATCGGTTGGTGGCAACTTAATCTTGCCTTCCTTGTCGGCGGTCTTTTCCTAATTTGGAAAAAAGTGATTCACTGGCAAATTCCTGTCGCAATGTTGCTGACATTAACCATTTTTGCTACTGCAACTTGGCTGATTGCGCCGCAAACTTATCCATCACCGTTATGGCAACTCTTTTCCGGCGCAACAATGTTCGGTGCCTTTTTTATTGCTACCGATCCGGTAACGGCATCTATTACGCCAAAAGGAAAATTATTATTCGGTAGCTTGGTCGGGCTGTTACTTTACGTTATCCGTTTCTACGGCGGTTATCCGGACGGGGTGGCATTTGCTGTTTTATTAAGCAATATTTGTGTCCCGCTAATCGATCATTACACTCGTCCTCGTCTTTATGGTCGCTAAGGAGAAAGAATGGCAACTCTAAAACGCACAACCATTACTTATGCTTTAATCTTAGCTTTTGTCGCTTTGGTTTGTACTTTAATCACATTGGCAATGTACGCATTAACACAAGATAAAATTCAACGAGTAATGGAAAATCAACAGAAACAACTTTTATCTGAAGTGCTACCACCAAATTTTGCTGATAATGATCTGTTAAAATCGTGCTACATTCCAAATAATAACAAGCAGTTAGCCGATATTTCTAAACTTTATTTAGCCAAAAAACAGAATAAAACCGTTGCTTATCTGTTTGAAACCACCGCACCGGATGGTTACTCAGGTAATATTCGTATTTTGGTGGCAGTAACGCCGGAGCGTGAAGTGTTGGGCGTACGTGTTTTAGAACATCACGAAACCCCCGGTTTAGGTGATAAAATCGAAACACGGCTTTCCGACTGGATCTTAGCCTTCAGCAATAAACAATTTAATCTTAATGAGTTAGACAAATGGGCTGTCAAAAAAGACGGCGGTGAATTTGATCAATTTGCCGGTGCGACTATTACGCCGCGCGCGGTGGTTAATGCCGTGAAAAAAGGGTTGTTGCAATTACTCTCTCAACCGTTTGTATTTAATCCTGACGATTACAGCCGTTGCAATTAAGAAAGGAGGTGTTAAATGAATCATAATGCTCCACAAGCAACCCACACTGATAATGTCGATTCCGTTTGGAAAACCTTGTTTATTCAAGGCGTATGGAAGAATAATGCAGCATTGGTGCAATTATTAGGGCTGTGTCCGTTATTGGCGGTATCTAATTCTGTTGCCAATGCGTTAGGTCTTGGGTTGGCAACTATGTTGGTGTTGATTTGTACCAACAGTATGGTTTCGCTATGTCGGCATCTTATTCCGAAAGCCATCCGCATTCCGATTTATGTGATGATTATTGCCTCAACTGTGACCATCGTCCAGTTGGCAATGAATGCCTATACTTATTCGCTTTATCAATCATTAGGGATTTTTATTCCACTCATTGTTACCAACTGTATCGTCATCGGTCGAGCCGAAGCCTATGCCTCAAAAAACAGTTTATGGCACGCAATGTTCGATGGTTTCTCAATGGGATTGGGAATGACGCTAAGTTTGGTCGTATTAGGCGCATTACGTGAAGCGATCGGTAGCGGCACACTGTTCAGCGGTATGGAACAGCTGTTCGGTGAATCGGCAAAGGCACTGAAAATCACTCTATTTCACGCCGACAGCCATTTTTTACTTGCGATTTTGCCGCCCGGCGCTTTCCTTGGCTTAGGAACACTGTTAGCACTAAAAAACATTATTGAACGGAACAAATAATGAACCAACAAAAAAGAATAGAAATTCTCACTCGTTTGCGTGATGCTAATCCGCACCCTACCACCGAATTAAAATACCATTCGGTTTTTGAGCTGCTTATTGCCGTTATTTTATCGGCACAAGCGACTGACGTTGGCGTAAACAAAGCCACTGCAAAATTATTTCCGATCGCGAATACACCGCAGGCAATTCTTGATTTAGGTGTAGATGGTTTAAAAAATTATATAAAAACTATCGGTTTATATAATAGTAAAGCTGAAAATATTATAAAAACTTGTCGAGTGTTAATTGAAAAGTATAATGGCGAGGTTCCGGAATCACGTGAAGCATTGGAATCTTTGCCGGGCGTTGGGCGTAAAACCGCAAATGTGGTGTTGAATACTGCTTTTGGTTGGCCAACGATTGCCGTTGACACCCATATTTTTCGTGTCGCCAATCGTACCGGTTTCGCACCTGGGAAAGATGTGCTCGCCGTTGAAAAAAAATTATTAAAAGTCGTTCCGGATGAATTTAAAGTCGATGTTCACCATTGGCTTATTTTGCACGGACGCTACACCTGTATCGCTCGTAAACCTCGTTGCGGTGCCTGTTTGATTGAAGATCTGTGTGAATTTAAAGATAAAACCGAATATTAAAAACTATTGGAGATAATATGACTACTCACACAGAAAGACAGACTTGGTCAAGCCGACTGACTTATGTTTTAACCGTAGCCGGTGCAACTGTCGGTTTCGGCGCTACTTGGCGTTTCCCCTATTTGGTCGGTGAAAACGGTGGCGGTGCTTATGTATTACTGTTCTGCATCGCAATGATTGTGATCGGCATTCCAATGATTCTGGTTGAAAATGTTATCGGTCGCCGGATTCGCGTTAATGCTATCGACGCTTTCAGCGGCAATATCCATCATAAACCTATCCCTCGCTATTGGAAACTTGTCGGTTATCTCAGCGTGCTCGGTGCGTTTTGTATTATGGCGTACTATATGGTGCTTGGCGGTTGGGTGATTAATTATATCGTCAGTTTGCTCAGTGGCACTTTGGACATCAGCGCACCGATTACTGCCGACACCACGAAAAATTTCTTCCAAGCTACCATTATGGATAATCCGGCAATGATTAGCCTGTACACTTTTCTGTTTGTCTTGGTTAACTATGTGATTCTGGTGAAAGGGGTGATTGACGGCATTGAAAAATCGGTGAAATATTTGATGCCGCTGTTATTTATCTTTTTAATCTGTATGGTGATTCGTAATGTTACGCTGCCGGGTGCTTGGCAAGGCATTGTGTTCTATCTCAAACCTGATTTCTCTAAGATCACACCGCAGCTTTTCGTTTTTGTCTTGGGGCAAGTCTTTTTCGCTTTAAGTTTAGGTTTCGGCGTTATCGTTACGCTCTCCAGTTATCTGAAAAAAGGAGAAAATTTGGTGCAAACTGCGGTCATAACCGGCTGCGTGAATACCATTATTGCGGTCTTGGCCGGCTTTATGATTTTCCCGTCACTGTTCACTTTCGGGATTGCACCAAATTCAGGACCAACCTTAGTATTCCAAAGTTTACCGATCGTGTTTTCTCATATGTGGGCGGGTAAGTTTTTTGCGGTAATCTTTTTCAGTTTATTGCTGATTGCGGCATTAACCACCTCACTCACCATTTATGAAGTCTTGATTACCGCCTTGCAGGAAAAAACGAAAATTAATCGCCGTTTAGCGATTCTCTTCGTTCTCGGCGCGATCTTCCTTCTCGGCAATGTGCCATCAATTTTAAGTTACGGTCCTTGGCACGACGTTCATTTCTTCGGCAAAAATATTTTTGATGCGTTTGATTTTGTCAGCGGCAATATTCTCTTTATGCTCACCGCACTATTCTGTGCTGTTTTTGTCGGTTTTGTAATGAAAGATGAAGCTAAACGAGAATTGAGATTAGGTGAAAATTCTAAATTGGCACAATGGTGGTTCAGCTATGTTAAATATATCGTGCCACTTGTCATTATTGTAATCTTTATCAGTAACTTAATTTAATTCGTTTTTGGCTTGAGAAGCCTTAAATTCTAGGTATTCTTCCAATTGTTCAATGGCGGCAAGACAACGTTGTCGCCGTTGTTGCAATAGTGCAAGCTGTTGCTGAAAGAGAGGTTTCTGCTCTCTCGGCGCTAGTTGTTGCTGTTGTTCCAAATCAGCAATGCGATCATTAAAACGCGTTAAAAATTCATAATATTTATGAATTCTCTCCTCTGCCGGTAATTGAAAAACATCATACTGTTTTTTCTCTGTTTTTTGTGGCTGAGCTGCTGCCGTTTCCGCTTTTTTCGCAGATCTTTCAGTGCGTTGCAAAGCCTCCAACAACACTCGGAACTGAATACTGATTTGCTCCGCCAAATAAGCAACCACCTCAACCTTATCTAAGGTTGCTAAGCGAGCGATATTTTGTTCAATTTGCGCAATGTAGTAGCGTAACGGCTGTCCCGATTCTGCAAAAACGGTACGTTCAAACTGCTGCTTAATAATCTGCTCACCGTCATAACGGTAGAAAAGCTGTAATTGTTGCTGTAATTGAGAGATGAGTTGTTGCTGATTTGTCATAATAGGATAAGGATAAGCACAAGATCCGGTGCGGCATTATCACCGCACCGATAACGGAAATTACATTTTTTCAACAGTTTTAATGCCTAACAGATCCAATCCCTGTTTTAACACTTTCGCCGTTAATGCGGCCAATTTCAAACGACTTTGTTTGACCTCTTCCGCTTGATTTAAGATTGGGCAATGTTCATAGAAGGAAGAAAATGCCCCTGCTAAATCATAAAGATAAGCGCATAAAACGTGAGGCGTACCCTCTTTCACTACGGTGTTAATCGCTTCTTCAAATTTCAATAAAGTTAATGCTAATTGACGTTCTTTATCATCCTTAATTTGAATTTCACCTACCAACTGCTGAGGATCAATGCCACTATTGGCAAAAATAGAACGGATACGCGTGTAAGCATACTGAATATAAGGTGCGGTATTGCCTTCAAACGTCAACATATTATCCCAATCAAACACATAATCAGTCGTGCGGTTTTTGGATAAGTCAGCATATTTCACCGCACCGATACCAACGACTTCCGCCACTTGACGCTGTTCTTCAGCGCTTAAATTGGTTGATTTCTCGCTAATCAATTTTTCTGCACGCTCTACCGCTTCATCCAACAGATCCGCCAATTTCACTGTGCCGCCGGTACGCGTTTTGAACGGCTTATTATCTTTACCCAACATCATTCCGAAATTGAAATGATCCCAAGTTACGCTTTCCGGCACATATCCTGCTTTACGCACAATTAACCAAACCTGTTGTAAATGTTGGCTTTGACGACTATCGGTAAAATAGAGAATACGGTCGGCGTGCAAAGTTTCATAACGATATTTTGCACAGGCAATATCGGTAGTCGCATAAAGATAACCGCCATCCTTCTTCTGAATAATAACGCCTAGCGGATCACCCTCTTTATTTTTAAACTCATTTAAAAACACCACTACTGCGCCATCATCTTTCACAGCTAATCCTTTTGCTTCCAAATCGGCAACAATGCCCGGCAACATTGGGTTATAAAGGCTTTCTCCCATAACATCCTTATCGGTAAGCGTCACATTTAGGCGATCGTAATTGCGTTGATTCTGTTTCATCGTAATATCAACCAACTTGCGCCACATCTTACGACAATATTCATCACCGCCTTGCAACTTCACCACATAACCACGAGCTTTTTCGGCAAAAACCTCATCTTCATCGTAATGTTTTTTTGCTTCACGATAGAATGCTTCCAAATCGCTTAATTCCATATCGGATGCATTTTCATTCTGCATTTTTTCCAAATAGGCAATCAACATCCCAAATTGTGTGCCCCAATCGCCCACGTGATTGGCACGAATAACATTATGTCCGACAAACTCCAACGTACGCACTACCGCATCACCGATAATGGTTGAACGTAAATGCCCGACGTGCATCTCTTTTGCCACATTCGGCGCTGAATAATCCGCCACAATAGTTTGCGCTTTGACCGGCGAAATTAAAAAATGGTGATCCGCCAACATTTTATTGGTTTGTGTCGCCAACCAAGCAGGATTAAGAAAAATATTGATAAATCCCGGTCCGGCAATTTCCACTTTTTCAATCATTTCACCAAGATCAAGATTTTCCACCACTTTTTGTGCCAAATCACGTGGCGGCATTGCCAATTTCTTTGCTGCCGCCATCACTCCGTTTGCTTGATAATCACCAAACTGCGCTTTGCTTGACGGACGAACTAAAGCTTCACTTTGCTGATCCGCACCGGCGGCAATCATTGCTTGTTTAATTTTTTCAGATAGAATGGTTTGAATATTCACAAATATATGCCTTATTGAATTTAAACGATAAATTTAAACCCGTAATGATACTAGGCTTTCCATTATCAGAAAAGTATAAAAAAACAAAATACCCTCGCATTATGACTGAAGCAAAATTACTACAACAATTTCCTGAATTATCAACTCAATTAGTTGAAGCCGAAAAACTATTTGCGCAAATTCTCGCATCGACACAGCTGGATCGACTACATCTTGCTATCGATCATATTGCATTACGTGTCAATGATCTTGATACCGCTACCCGTTGGCAACAGGCACTTGCCGCTGATGCGGAACTATTAAGCGACAATCAGATCAACGGTCGTCCGATTTACCTTTATCAACTGCCGCAGCCGTTATTCATCCTAAATCAAGCAGTGAATATCGTGGAATTACCGTTTCCAAACCAAAAAAGGTATCCGCAACAAGGTTGGGAACATATTGAATTGGTTCTACCTTTTTTAAAGAATGAATCCGTTGAGCAGTGGTTTCATCGTGCAGAAAATAAGCTTAAGATCGACTCCCACAGAATTATTTTGAAAAAAAGCTGTCATAAAGCAGATGGCGAAGGTTTACCAAATCCGGCACTTGCCATAAAATTAATGGATGAAAATAATTTTACAACAATCAAACTGCATCCTTTTTCAATTAAAGAAATCGTGATGTCAGAGCAGATATAGGAGAAAAATATGAAAAAGATCACTTTAGTTGCGAGTCTATTAGCGGCAGTTACATTAGCCGGCTGCTCCAATTCCGATCTCTACAGCGGCAGTGTATATAGCGGCGGACAAGCAAAAGAAGCCAGAGCTGTAAGTTACGGACGCATTGTTTCGGTACGTCCGGTCACCATTCAAGGTGAAAGCAATTCTCAAGGCGTTATCGGTACTGTCGGCGGTGGTGCTTTAGGTGGTATTGTCGGTTCAACTGTCGGTGGCGGTAAAGGTCAAGCTATCGCTACTGCGGTCGGTGCGATCGCCGGTGCGGTTGTTGGTAATAAAATCGAACAAAAAGTGGATCAAACCAGCGGTGTTGAACTTGTGATCCAAAAAGAAGACGGTCAACGCATCGCGGTAGTACAAAAAGCCGATCCTAGTTTTGTACCAGGTGCGAGAGTACAAATTGTCGGCAGTGGCGGTTCTCTAAACGTTTCCGTACTTTAATCCCTTTATCAGCGAATTACTGCGGTAATTCGCTTTTTTCTATTTAAGGCAAATAACGATGTTTCAATTCACAGAACAACACCAACAGCGTTGCTCTCTGAATTCAAATTAAAAATACTCTATCCGCCGTCAATGGCGGAATTTAAACCATTTAGGAGTTTTTGATGACTATGAAAATTCAATTATCCTCACAGCCGGCAGCTGAAGTTTGGGGAGAAAATGCATTAATCTCATTTCAAAACGATCAAACCATTATTCACATCACTGAAAAACAGAACATTAACGATATCCAAAAAGCGGCTCGTAAATTACGTAACCAAAATTTCAAAGAGGTAAAATTAATTGGCGATAACTGGCAATTAGAACATTGCTGGGCATTCTATCAAGGATTTTATACTGCAAAACAAAACTTCTCTATTGAATTTCCTTGTTTAGCTGAAGATGATGAAGCGGAGCTTTATGAACGTATTCGTTGTAGCGATTTTATTCGTGAAATCATCAATTTACCTGCAGAAATCATCACTCCAACTGAATTGGCAAGCAGAGCAGCAAAATTTATTAGTGAACAAGCAGATAATTATGCCGTAAAAGGTTGTGTTAGTTATCACATTATTAGTCGTGAAGAACTGAAAGAACGTGGTTACAATGGTATTTGGGAAGTTGGTAAAGGTTCTCATAATAAACCGGCGATGCTGCAATTAGATTTCAATCCTAGCGGTAACCCTGATGAACCGGTGTTCGCTTGTTTGGTCGGTAAAGGGATTACTTTCGATTCCGGCGGTTACAGCATCAAACCGAGCAACAGTATGGACTCTATGCGTTCGGATATGGGCGGCGCAGCACTATTAACCGGTGCGCTCGGTTTTGCCATTGCGCGTGGATTAACTAAACGCGTAAAACTTTATTTATGCTGTGCTGAAAATTTGGTCAGCAGCAAGGCTTATAAATTAGGCGATATTATCAAATATCGTAACGGTGTCAGTGTTGAAGTCTTGAATACCGATGCTGAGGGACGCTTAGTGTTAGCTGATGGTTTGATTGAAGCTTCTGCACAAAAACCGGATATTATCATTGATTGCGCAACCTTGACTGGTGCTGCCAAAGTAGCTGTCGGCAATGACTATCACTCCGTACTCTCAATGGATGAACAGTTAGTTTCTGCACTTTTCAATTCAGCTAAAGAAGAAAACGAACCATTCTGGCGTTTGCCATTTGAGCCGTTTCATCGAGATCAAATCAGTTCATCTTTTGCCGATATTTCTAATACAGCGAGTGTAAATACACCAGCAGGTGCAAGCACCGCAACTGCATTTTTATCTCACTTTGTTGAAAATTATCAGCAAAATTGGTTACATATCGACTGTTCTGCGACTTTCCGTAAAGCAGCAAGCCCATTATGGTCGGTCGGCGCAACCGGAATCGGAATGAAAACTTTAGCTAACTTATTAATTTCATTTGAAAAATAGGAAATCTTTATGGCATTAGAACGTACACTCGCAATTATTAAACCGGATATTATCGAACGCCACTTAATCGGAGCGATTATTTCGCGTTTGGAGCAGGCTCAATTTTCCATTGTGGCAATGAAAATGGTTCATCTAAATCAACAGCAAGCCGCCGGTTTCTATGCTGAACACGAAGGCAAGCCGTTTTTTGCAAATTTAATTGCCTTTATGACCTCTACTCCGGTAGTCGTTCTAGTGTTGGAAAAAGAGAATGCCATTGCGGACTATCGTGCCTTAATGGGGAAAACCAATCCGGCTGAAGCCAATATGGGTACGCTACGCCGTGATTTTGCTTTAGATGGTAGTCGCAACAGCGTTCACGGCTCAGATTCCAGCCAATCAGCAGAAAGAGAAATTGCCTATTTCTTTACTTCAAATGAACTGTTTTAACCATAAAAAATGCGTGAGCTGTAGCTCACGCATTCTGTTCATTTAAATATATTCCAAGCGTTACACATTAAATCTGAAGTGCATTACATCGCCGTCCTGAACGATATAATCTTTTCCTTCCAAACGCCATTTGCCGGCTTCTTTTGCTCCATTTTCACCTTTATACTGCACGAAATCATCATAACTGATCACTTCTGCACGAATAAAGCCGCGTTCAAAATCGGTGTGAATCACTGCCGCTGCTTTTGGTGCGGTGGCACCGACCGATACTGTCCAAGCACGCACTTCTTTAACACCGGCAGTAAAATAAGTTTGTAAATTCAATAACTTATAACCTGCGCGAATCACTCGGTTTAATCCCGGTTCTTCCAAGCCAAGTTCTTGTAGGAATTCGATTTTTTCATCATCTTCCAATTCAGCAATTTCCGCCTCAATCGCCGCACAGACCGGCACCACTACTGCGCCCTCTTTTTCGGCAATTTCACGCACACGATCAAGATAAGGGTTATTTTCAAAACCATCTTCATTGACATTGGCAATATACATTGTCGGTTTCAAAGTTAAAAAGTTATAACTTTTAATCGCTTGCAACTCTTCCGCATCCAAGCCGATAGAACGTAACATTCCGGCATTTTCAAGCACCGGCAAGCATTTTTCCATCACCGATAACTCGAATTTTGCTTCTTTATCGCCGCCTTTAGCACGTTTTTGCAAACGCAAAATGGCTTTTTCACAGCTTTCTAAATCTGCCAATGCCAATTCGGTATTAATGACTTCAATATCATCTGCCGGATCAATTTTCCCTGAAACGTGCACAATATCATTGTTTTCAAAACAACGTACAACGTGTCCAATCGCATCGGTTTCTCGAATATTGGCCAAGAATTTATTGCCCAAGCCTTCCCCGTTAGAAGCGCCTTTTACCAAACCGGCAATATCAACAAACTCCATCGTGGTCGGCAACACACGCTGAGGGTTCACAATTTTTGCCAACTCATCCAAACGCGGATCAGGCATCGGCACCACGCCGGTATTCGGCTCAATCGTACAGAACGGATAGTTTGCCGCTTCAATTCCCGCTTTCGTCAATGCATTAAACAATGTTGATTTACCCACATTCGGTAAACCGACAATTCCACACTTAAATCCCATAATTTATCCTTATTCAGCTCGGAAGCCATTCAAGCGATTCATCGCTTTTTCGACTCCATCTTTAATTAAAATATCAATACAACTTTCTGCTTCATCCAACGCTTTATCAATTAAGCGTTGATCCTGCGGAGCCGGTTTGCTCAACACATAACTCGCCACCAAATTTTTATCGCCGGGATGCCCGATACCGACACGAAGGCGGTAAAAGTTTTTGTTATTCGCCAACTGCGCAATAATATCTTTCAAACCGTTATGACCGCCGTGTCCGCCGCCCAGTTTTAACTTCACGCTGCCGGGCGGTAAATCCAACTCATCGTGAATCACCAGAATTTCTTCCGGCAAAATACGATAAAAATTCGCCAATGCACCGACTGATTTTCCACTTAAATTCATAAAAGTGGTCGGCACCAACAAGCGAATATCTTTGCCCGAAATGGTTGCCATTGCGGTTTCGCCGAAAAATTTATTCTCCTCTTTCAGGCTGACATTAAAACGGCGTGCCAAACGGGCAATCATCCATTCACCGGCATTATGCCGCGTATCTTCGTATTTACTGCCCGGATTACCCAACCCTACAATTAATTTTATTTTTGCCACAATTCTTATCCTGTCGCTAAAATGGGCTGCTATTTTATGCAAAAACCCCTTTTTCTACAATCACAATCACGATTCATCACTTATCGGACGCAATGAAATTTCTCCAATAGAAAAACTAAGTTGTTGATTGTCTTCTGTATTCAACAACAATTCTCCTTTGGCATTTATGCCTTGCTCAATTCCGATAATTGATTGATTTTCCAGTAATAATTTTACTTTCTTTTGATAAAACGCATCATATTGTCGCCATTGAGAAATAAAAGCCGATAACCCCTGCTGTTCAAACAAAGTTAATGCCTGCGCTAAATGCTGAATTAGTTTAACAATCAATAAGTTACGATTGATATTCTGCTGCTCGCTCACCATTGTAATCGGTTGATCCACGACAATTTTTTTCGGCAAATTGACATTTAAGCCTAAACCGATAACCACCTGATTTTGTGCTAAATGCGGATTATGCTTCATCTCAATCAAAATTCCGCCCAACTTTTTGCCGTTTAACCAAATATCATTCGGCCATTTTAACTGAACTGAATGTAAGTTAAGCTCGGTCAATGCTTGGGCTACCGCCATTCCAACCGCTAAACTCAAGCCGGAGATATCACAATTTGTTGAAAAAATGCGGTAATAACTCATTATCACCTGCCCGGCAAACGGCGATACCCATTGACGCCCACGCCGCCCACGTCCGGCAAATTGATATTCCGCCAAGCAAACACTGTTATTCGATAATTTAGATAAATTGTTTAATAAATATTGATTGGTAGAATCAATCACAGGTTGGATAAGCAACTGTTGGTGCGGCAAATTTTTTGTTAAAAACTCACTGTCCAGCACCTCTGCCGAAGCTAGCCAATAACAACCGTCCGCTTCACAACAAATTTCTATTCCTTGTTGATCCAATTGCTGCAAATCTTCCGCAAGTTGTTGTTTTGTTACGGATAATTCTTGGCAAAGATCAGTATAAAAATGTTTTTTACCATCTGATAATGCGGACAATAACGCAATCATTCCTTTTCCTTCCAATGCAAAATGGCGACAAAACCCGTATAATACACCGCATTTGTCTTTATCTCTATCGCTTATGTCATTAGATAAATCGCTATGCTGCGATAACCTCTACTAAGGAAAACGAATGAATCGTGTATCTCAAACAATGTTAGTGCCGCACAGTGCCGAACAGATGTATCAGCTTGTGAATAATTATCAACGTTATCCTGAATTTTTACCCGGCTGTATTTCAGGCAAAACCTTACATCAACAAGGCAATGAATTGGATGCGGAACTGATTGTCAGCAAAGCCGGCATTCGTTTAGCCTTTACCACGCATAACACAATGCAACCGAATCAGTCGATACAAATGAAATTAGTGGAAGGTCCATTTAAACATTTAAAAGGAGAATGGCGTTTCCTTGAATTGGATGAATACAGCTCGCAAATCAGCCTGCAATTACAATTTTCTTTTTCTAATGCATTAGTGGAAAAAATGTTCGGTAAAATTTTTCAACAACTCACTTCACAAATGGTGCAAGCCTTCAAACAACGTGCAAAGGAGATCTATCGTGTCTAACATTAATGTAGAAATTGCTTATGCTTTACCCGATCACCATTTTTTAAAAAAAATTCAAGTCACCGCAGGCAGCAATTTGCAAGCTGCGATTTTGCAATCAGGTGTTTTACAGATCTATCACGATATTGATCTTCGTAACAATAAAGTCGGTATCTTCGGGCGTTTAGCCAAGTTAACCGATATCGTACAGGAGGGAGATCGGATAGAGATCTATCGTCCTTTATTGGCTGATCCGAAAGAGATCCGCCGCAAACGTGCTGCCGAACAAGCCGCACAGCAACAAGCCAAAAAAGCACAAACAAAATAATTAGGAATGCCGTTATGACACACGCTTTTTGTTTACCCACAACCATTAATGCCGAAACTTTTCTCCGTGATTATTGGCAGAAAAAACCGCTTTTAATCCGTCAAGGTTTGCCGCAAATCATCGGAATGTTTGAACCGCAAGATATTATCGAATTGGCACAAGATCCGGATGCCACCGCGCGTCTTATCCGCACCGATATGGTACAGAATCAAGCGCAATGGCAACTGAAAACCAGTCCGCTATCAGCACAAGATTTTAGCAATCTGCCGGAGAAATGGTCGGTATTAGTGCAAAATTTGGAACAGTGGTCTCCGGAATTAGGCAAATTATGGCAGGCTTTCGCTTTTATTCCTCAATGGCAACGGGATGATATTATGGTTTCATTCGCGCCAAAAGGCGGTTCAGTCGGCAAACATTATGATGAATATGATGTTTTTCTGGTGCAAGGCTATGGTGAACGCCGTTGGCAACTGGGTAAATGGTGTGATCCTTCGACCGAATTTAAAGCCAATCAACCGATTCGCATTTTTGATGATATGGGTGAGTTAATTTTTGATGAAGTGCTACAACCCGGTGATGTGCTTTATGTGCCTTCTCGCCTTTCTCATTACGGTGTTGCCGAAAGTGATTGTTTAACTTTTTCGTTCGGTTTGCGTTATCCGAATGCGGCTGATTTGCTGGAAAATTTGTGCAAAACGATCGAACACCACAGTGAGCAAATCAATAGCAGTGAATTTGCCATCCCTTTCCGGTTATCGCCACAACCGCAACCGAACGGTCAATTAAACAGTGCTTCCGTTGCTGATTTTAAACAGCATTTGCTGGATTTATTGGCTAATTCAAACCAATTTGATGCCTTATTACAACAGGCTGTAGCACAAACCGTCAGCGCGCGCCGTTATGAATTGTTACCGACCGAAGCGGAGTATTATCCTGATGAACTGCTCGAAATGTTGCAAGCCGGTGACAGACTCAGTCAAGATGCGAACTGCAAAATTATCTATACCGATAACGGCAATATTTTCATTAATGGCGAATGGATTGATGAATTAAGCGAAGTGGAGCAAGCTCTTTTGGCAGATTTTGCTAATGGTAAATCCGTTGATTGGCAACATTTACAACAGTTTGCGGATCACATTTCGCTCGATTTGTTATTAGACAGTCTATGTGATTGGCTCGACAACGGCTGGCTGCTAGTAGAGAGTGCAGATGATATTTAGTCACGAAAGCCGCCCAACAATTTATTCTATTAGCCAATTAAATCGCCTTGCCAAAGAAATCTTGGAACAAGAGTTAGGAAGCCTATGGTTGAGCGGTGAGATTTCTAATTTTACACAGCCGGTTTCCGGGCATTGGTATTTTACCCTGAAAGATAAAAATGCTCAGGTACGTGCGGCGATGTTTCGTATGCGTAATTTACGGGTTAATTTTAAACCGCAAAACGGAATGCAGGTTGTCGTGCGTGCCAATATTAGTTTGTATGAACCGCGTGGCGATTATCAGATCATTGTGGAAAGTATGCAGCCCGCCGGCGAAGGCTTGTTACAACAGCAATTTGAACAGTTAAAAATGAAACTGGCAGCTGAAGGCTTATTCGCACAACAATATAAAAAAGAGATTCCGGCACATTGTCGAAAAATCGGGGTCATTACCTCCGCCAGCGGTGCGGCATTACACGATATTCTACAAATCTTACGCCGCCGAAATCCTGCACTTGAAGTGATTATTTATCCAACTTTAGTGCAAGGAAAAGAGGCTGCACAGGATATTGTCGCCAGTATCGAAATCGCCAATAAGCGTCAAGAGTGTGATGTGTTAATTGTGGGGCGTGGCGGCGGTTCATTGGAAGATCTTTGGTGTTTTAACGAAGAAATTGTTGCCCGCGCCATTTTTGCCTCACAAATTCCAATTATCAGCGCTGTCGGTCACGAAACTGATGTCACCATTGCTGATTTTGTCGCTGATTTGCGTGCCTCAACGCCATCTGCTGCTGCCGAATTATTGAGCCGAGATCAAAAAGAACTCTGGCAAAAAATTGATTATCTACAACAACGTTTGGAAATTGCTTTTACTTATAAGTTGAACCGCTATTTGCAGCGGTTGGAACGTTTACAGTTACGATTAAAAAATCAACATCCGCAAGCCAGATTACAACTGCAACGGCAACAATATTTCTATTTGCAACAGCGTTTAACACAGGCGATTGCCGATTATTTGCAACGCCGTCAGCAGTTACAAGCGTCATTATCACAACGGCTTTCTCAGTTACCGTTAACCTTGCAAATTAAAACGCAACAAAGAACGCTCAATCATTGGCAAACTCGGTTACAGACTGCAATCAATACTTTTTTACAGCACCAACAACATAAATTAGCCAATCTCGGCGGCCGCTTGGATAATATCAGTCCGTTAAAAGTGTTACAGCGCGGTTATACCGTTACTACTTCGTTGGATACAAAACTGGTCAGCAGCATTAAACAGGTTACTATCGGACAAGAAATCGCCACTCGAACTGTTGATGGCAAATTGATCAGTCAAATTACTCGAATTGAACCATTAGCCGACAAAAAAATCTAAAGCAAAATAGCATTTCCGCCATCATAGGGAGCATTATGACTAAAGCCTATTACCAAATCGCCCTGCTGTTTAATGCCAACAAGGTTTATGATCGTGAAGTGATGGCGGGCATCGGTGAATATATCCAAACCTCTAAAACAGCTTGGAATGTCTTTCTGGAGGATGATTTTGTTCATCGTGAATTAAGTCTCGATCAACATCATTTGGACGGCATTATTGCAGATTTTGATAATCCGGAATTAGCACAAAAATTACAGCATTGTCCGGTGCCGGTGGTGGCGGTCGGCAGTTCCTATCAAAATCCTCAACATTATCCGTCCAATATTCCCTATATTGCCACAGATAACGATGCTATTCTGCAAGTCGCATTTGAACATTTACAACGTAAAGGTATCAATCATTTTGCTTTTTATGGCTTGCCCGATCCCGGCTTTCAACACTGGTCAAATGAACGTCGGATGGCTTTTGAGCGCATAATGCAACACAACAACTACCAACCGGAAATCTATCTCGGACAAGAAACACATGCCGCGAATTGGCAGCAAGCGCAACAACAACTCAGTGAATGGATCACTGCTTTGCCGAAGCATACCGGCATTATTGCCGTCACCGATGCACGTGCCAGACACCTGCTGCAAACCTGTGATCTGCTTGATATTCCGGTACCGGATCAACTTTGTATTATCGGGATAGATAACGAAGAATTGATTCAGGCTTTTTCACGTGTTTCGCTCTCATCAGTCGTGCAAGGCACTAAAAATATGGGCTACCAAGCAGCAAAATTGTTACACGCTCAGTTAGAAAATCGCCCGATTAAACAGTACCAATATTTAATTCCACCATTACGCATTGAAGCCCGCACCTCAACGGATTATCGCTCAATTCAAGATCCTTTAGTGATTCAGGCATTGCATTACATTCGTGTTAATGCTTGCTCCGGTATTAAAGTGGAACAGGTACTGGATTATGTTAAGGCTTCTCGTTCTAACCTCGAAAACCGTTTTCGTACTGAAACCGGTAAAACTATTCATCAAGTGTTGCACGATGAAAAAATGAACAAAGCCAAGCAGTTACTGACCGATACCGATATTGCTATCCAAGAAATTGCAGAAGTCTGCGGTTATCCTTCCGTTCAATATTTCTATTTCGTGTTTAAAAAAGAGTTTAACCAAACACCAAATGAATATAGATTACAAAAATCGCATTAAATACCTCTAAATGAGTAGTAAAAATAAATTATATAACTTATTGATTAATATCACCTTATTAACTACAAATAGGTAGTAATAACAATTTTTCCTCTCTTTTTCGCACAATCGTGTAAAACTTTTTGATTAATCTCAAAAAAACGGTATAAAACCTTAGAAATTATAGTATTATTTGATAGAGTAACTTATGTTTACGACTTATTTTGTCTTGCTTTTTTCTGTATAAAGTATAGACAATCGTTAACTTTTTGTTATGTGAATAACTTTATGTTGGGGTAATTATCGTGAAAACTTTAAAACAAGCATTGTTCGTAATGCTGGCTGGAATGGCAACAGTGAGTGCTATGTCCGCTTCTGCTGAAGAGAAAAGCGCGAATCCGGTACCGGATCAGAATCAATTGAATAATGACAAATTCAAAGATATGAAATTTGACATTGATAAAGTTGCGGTGCGCAATGATCTTTTTGCAGAGAAATATCCTCTTCAATATCAATCTTGGTTAGGCACCAGCCAATCTGAAGAAATCGGTGATGCATTAGCAGAAGATCCTCGTTTAGTCGTGCTTTGGGGCGGCTATCTGTTCTCATCAGAATATAACCATCCTCGTGGTCACTATTATGCCGTAACCGATGTGCGTAATATCTTGCGTACAGGCGCACCAAAAGATGAAAACAGCGGCCCGCAGCCGGCAGCTTGTTGGACCTGTAAAAGCCCGGATGTTGCGCGTTTAATTACTGAAAAAGGTGAAGACGGCTATTTTGGTGCAAAATGGGCAAAATGGGGCAATGAAATCGTTAATCCTATCGGTTGCGCCGACTGCCACGACACTAATTCAAAAGAGTTCGCTGAAGGTCAACCAGCGTTACGCATTGCACGTCCTCACGTTTTACGTGCGTTAGATAAAATTGATTGGAATTTTGAACGTTCCGATAAAACTGATAAACGTGCTGCCATTTGTGCTAACTGCCACGTTGAATATTTCTTCGCCGGCGATAAAAAAATCGTCACTTTCCCTTGGCAGAACGGTGTCAGCGTTGAGCAAATGGAAAAATATTACGATGATCTCCAATTTAAAGATTGGACTCATTCACTCTCCAAAGCACCAATGTTAAAAGCACAACACCCTGATTTTGAAACTTGGACGATGGGAATGCACGGTAAAAACGGGGTAACCTGTGTTGATTGCCATATGGCGAAACAACAAACCGCAGATGGTCGCGTATTTACTAACCACAATATCGGTAATCCGTTCGACAACTTCCAAAATACCTGTGCTAACTGCCACGATCAGAGTAAAGAAAAACTACAAGGTATCGTTAATTCACGCAAAGAACGCGTACAGTCCGCAATGATCAAACTTGAAGATCACCTGGTTCACGCCCACTTTGAAGCAAAAGCCGCGTGGGATGCCGGTGCAACTGAAGCGGAAATGAAAGATGCCTTGCAAGATATCCGCCACGCACAATGGCGCTGGGATTACACTTCTGCCAGCCACGGATTCTATATGCACGCACCTGAAGTTGCTTTGGAAGTCTTAAGTTCCGGTTTGGATAAAGCAGCAGATGCACGTCGTAAATTGGCTGTCATTCTTACCAAACATAACGTAAAACAACCGGTTGCTATTCCTGATATTTCCACTAAAGAAAAAGCACAGGCAGCAATGGGCATTGACATTGAAAAACAGAAACGTGAAAAAGAAGAGTTCTTAAAAACGGTTGTACCTCAATGGGATAAAGAAGCTAAAGAGAAGGGTTTATTACCTGCTGATGCAAAATAAATTTTGGTCCGGTTGCTCGTTATGAGCAACCGCTTAAATCAGGATTTCCTTGAGGATAAGAAAATGAGTTTTTATATGTCTTTTAAAAAAGTGCTGTTTGTTACGGCTTCTCTGCTGCTTGCCGTTAATGTTTCGGCACAGGAAACAAGTAACACAAACGGTGCAAATACGTTAAGTTACCAACCGCAGTTGGAAAATCAACGTGATCCGAATCAATACTGTGCGAAATGCCATAAATTTAATGATCAACAATTTCACGGCACCCACTTGAGCAAGTTAAACCCGAATAACGGCAAGCCGATTAATTGTGTCAGCTGTCACGGTAAAATTTCCGAAGATCACCGTCGTGGCGTAAAAGATGTGATGCGTTTCCACGGCGATATTTTTGACGGAAAAACACCGATGTACACCGTTCAGGAACAGAACCAAGTTTGTTTCGCTTGTCATCAACCGGAAAAATTACGGGAAAAATTCTGGGTTCACGATGTTCATGCAATGAAATTGCCTTGTGCAAGCTGCCATACATTACACCCGGAACACGACGCAATGAAAGGTATCGAACCGAAACAACGCGTTAAATTATGTGTCGATTGCCACGGTAAACAACAGGCGCTTCGTGAAGAAAAACAGAATCAAGCGAATAAGGAAAAATGATGAATTGTTCACGCCGTAACTTTGTTTCGGGTATGAGTGCATTGATGTTGGTTGCCGGTACCAGCAATAAAACCTTGGCGGTTGCACTCTCCGAAGAAAAAAATAAACGCTACGGAATGCTGCACGATGAACGCAGTTGTATCGGTTGTACTGCCTGTATGGATGCTTGTCGTGAAGTCAATCAAGTTCCTGAAGGCGTTTCCCGCTTACAAATTATTCGTAGCGAACCTTATGGGGAATTTCCGGATGTGGAATATGAATTTTTCCGCCATTCGTGCCAACACTGCAGCAATGCCCCTTGTGTTCACGTCTGCCCGACCGGTGCTTCATTCATTGATGCCAAAACCGGTATTGTCGATGTGAATAAAGATTTATGCGTAGGTTGTCAGTACTGTATTGCCGTCTGCCCTTATCGCGTTCGTTATATCAATCCGATTACCAAGGCAGCGGATAAATGTAACTTCTGTCGCGATACCAATTTGGCAAAAGGTAAACTGCCTGCTTGTGTGGAATCTTGTCCAACGAAAGCATTAACCTTTGGTGATTTGAATGATCCTCATAGTGAAATCAATAAAAAAATTCACCAACAGCAGGTTTATCGCACCAAAGTGGAATTAGGCACAGAACCTAACTTGTATCACATTCCAAGTAAACACGGGGAGATCAGACGATGAACAGTCCTTTTCATTTTCCATCCCTCGTGTGGGATGAAATTATTGCGATTTACCTTTTCTTATTAGGTATTTCCGCCGGTGCAACAATGATTGCGGTATTGCTCAAACGTAGCGGTATCGCCGGCAATCATCCCAGTGAAAATAATATTATTCGCTGTGCCGCCATTATTGCACCGACAACATTGCTGTTAGGTTTAACCATTTTGATTTTCCATTTAACTAAACCTTGGACTTTCTGGTATTTGATGTTCAACTACCACCACACTTCGATTATGTCGATGGGGGTAATGCTGTTCCAAGTTTATATGGTATTTCTGCTTTTATGGTTAGCCTTTATCTTTAAAACATTAGTGGCTCAACTTATTAACCGCTTTTTGCCGAAACTCGCTTTTATCAATAATATTATTGAGAAATTAGAGCGTTTCAGTTCGCCGGTGGAGATTATCCTGATTTTCCTTTCCGTGTTATTAGGTGCTTATACCGGTTTCTTGTTATCGGCATTAATCAGTTATCCGATGTTGAATAATCCGGTTCTGCCGGCGCTGTTCTTGGCTTCCGGCACCTCTTCCGGTATTGCGGCATTAATGATGGCTACACTGCTCTTTACCAAAGAAAGCACCCATTCACCGGCATTGAATTTCGTGCATAAATTTGAATTACCGGTGGTATTAATTGAAGCATTTCTACTTTTTGCGTTCTGTATCGGATTATTCCTTGGTGGCGGTCAAAAAACGGTTGCGCTTTATAATGCAATCGGCGGTGGTTTTTGGTCTTATGTTTTCTGGATAGGGTTAGTCGGTATTGGCTTAATTGCTCCGCTCTTCCTTAATGCAGTCGCTTCCGAAACAGTAAAACATCGCAAAGGGTTTATACTCTTTGTTGCCGGATTAAGTTTATTCGGCGTACTTTGTTTACGTTTTTGGGCATTATATGCAGGTCAAATGACACTCGCCTAAACTGCCAAGAACGCTAAGCTTCGACCTACTTCCATTGCCGGAAGTAGGTCATATTTTTAATACTTATTTTCTACCAATAATTAAAAATGTTGCCTGAACTCGGATTTTTAAGTTTACTCATCGTTGTTGCTTTAACCTTTTGTTTAGCTTTTTTGCCGGCTTACGGTTTATGGCAAAACAAACACGCTTTCGCACAATTAGCTTATCCGCTAAGTATGCTTTATGCGCTCTTCTGTACAATAACGTTGATAGCATTAGCCTATGCCTTTGCTACTAATGATTTTTCGCTTGAATATGTTGCGCAACATTCTAATTCCAACCTGCCTTTATTCTATAAACTTGCTGCAACTTGGGGCGGGCACGAAGGCTCAATGCTGTTTTGGCTGTTTTCACTTGCGCTTTGGACAGCCCTGTTTGCCTGTTATAACCGTCACAACGATCAGCGTCTTGTCATCTCAACACTAGTATTAATGGGGATGATCAGCTTTTGTTTTGCGGTTTTTATTCTGTTTTTATCTAATCCTTTCAATAGGTTATATCCAATTCCGCTTGAAGGGCGCGATCTCAATCCAATGCTGCAAGATATCGGTTTGATCGTACACCCACCGCTGTTGTACCTTGGTTATGTCGGTCTGGCGGTCAATTTTGCCTTAGTGATTGCTGCCTTGATTTACCAACAATTTAACGCTGCCTTTGCGCGATTATGTCGCCCTTGGGTGCTAGCTTCTTGGGCATTTTTAACCATCGGTATCGTATTAGGTTCTTGGTGGGCTTACTATGAACTCGGTTGGGGTGGCTGGTGGTTTTGGGATCCGGTAGAAAATGCTTCACTTATGCCGTGGTTAGTCGCCACTGCGCTGCTACATACACTTATTGTCTATGAGAAACGGGGAATTTTACTCTATTGGGTGGTCTTGCTCTCAATTTTTGCCTTTTCTTTAAGCCTATTGGGAACCTTTATTGTGCGTTCCGGTGTTTTGGCATCCGTACACGCATTTAGTATTGATCCGCAACGCGGACACGCTTTATTAGCAATCTTTCTGCTGTTCACTTTATGTGGACTATTATTATTTGCTTTACGCATCAAAGAGTTACATTCAATAGTCAGATTTCAGCTGTTCTCTAAAGAAGCTGCTTTTTTATTCGCCAATATTTTATTCAGCCTCGCAACCTTTATTGTCTTCACCGGCACATTTTATCCAATGATCTACAATATGTTGGGCTGGGGAACCATTTCTGTCGGCACGCCCTATTTTAATCGTCTCATCGTGCCATTAATTTTTCTTCTTTTGATCTTAATGCTGTTTTCGCCATATTTACACTGGCAAAAACTCCCATTTTCATCAATGAAAAAAGTTGCGTTATATCTGTTGCCGGCGGTAATCATTACCCTCTTACAAATCCTGATGGAACAGAATTTCAACTTTTCTCCGCCTCCGCTTTGGGCGTTTATCTGTTTAAGTTTAGCGTGGTGGTTGCTGCTTAATACGCTCTGTTGCTCACAATGGAAAAATAAAAAACAGTGGCCAATGCGGTTGGCACATATAGGTGTCGCGATCAGCATCATCGGTGGCACAATGAGCAACTATTATGCTAAAGAAATTAGCGTTAAAATGTCTCCCGGCGACACACAAACATTGCATAATTATCAATTTACTTATCTCGGTTTCCGCAATGAAATTGGTCCGAACTATACGGCAGAACGAACTTTTTTCGTGATTAGTCAACAAGATAAACTTATTGCTGAAGTCAGTGCCGAACGCCGCTATTATGACGTACGCACAATGAATATGAGTGAAGTCGGGATAAAATGGGGATGGTTATCCGATCTGTATATCGTTATGGGAAATAAAATTTCAGCGAATGAATTTGCCTTCCGCTTACACTACAAACCCTATATCCGTTGGTTATGGTTTGGCGGATTATTAGCAATGTTAGGCGGTTTTATCGCCGTTTGGAACGCCAGAAAACCCAAACTCAAAGGTGAAAAATGAAACGTTGGTTACTCTTTATTCCGGCTCTTTTTATTTTAGCATTGGCGATCGCCCTATTTTTAGGCATCAGCCAAGATCCGTTACAAAAAATGAAATCGCATCTCAATCAACCGTTGCCGGCATTTTCCTTGCTTGATTTATACGATCATCAGCGCCACTGGCAAAATCAAGATTTTCCACAAAATCAAGTTTTCCTGATCAACATTTGGGGCAGCTGGTGTCAATTTTGCAAACAGGAATTCCCTCTGCTGAAAAAAATCACGCAACAACAGCAATTGCCGATTGTTGGCATTAATTATTTGGATAAGCAGGAAAATGCGGTGCAAACCTTACAGCAACTCGGCAATCCTTTCGCAATCAATGCGTTTGATCATAAAGGAATGTTTGCCGCAGAATTGGGTATTAACGGCGCACCTTACACCTTTATTATCGATAAAAATGGGAAAATGCGTTATTTTTTTGAGGGCGGTGCGATTAATGAAACGATTTGGCAACAACAGATGTTACCGTTAATTCAACAATTACAAGCGGAATAAGAGAGGCTTTTAATGAAAAAATTCATATTTTTACTGCTCTGCTGCACTGCTTTTGCACGCGCTGAAATTGTTGAAACCTTTCAATTTCATTCAGAAGAGTCACAACAACGGGCGATTTCGTTAGCAAAAACGTTGCGCTGCCCGCAATGCCAAAATCAGAATTTAGTCGAATCCAATGCGGAGGTTGCCGCTGAATTGCGCTTGGAAGTTTACAAGATGGTTAATCAAGGTAAAAGCAATGATGAAATTATTCAAATAATGACGCAACGTTTCGGTGATTTTGTGCGTTATGATCCGCCTTTTACCTCCAACACATTTTTACTTTGGTTAATTCCATTGGTTGCCGGCATCATCGCCTTATTCTCTTCACTTTTTTATTTAAAAAAACAAAGAGAAATCACATTAGATCCGCAACAGCAACAGAAAATCGCAGATTTTTTACAACAACGGGAACAGAATGGCTAATTTAGTTTTTTTCGCAGGTGTAGTTGTTTATCTACTGATTTTAGTCGTGATTTTTTATTTACATTCTCCGACCGAGAGTGAGGATCGACATAATCAAAAACTGAATAATCAATTATTGCAACAACAGTTACAACAACATAAATTTAAGGAAAATGAAGCACTTGCCAATGAAATTGTCTATCGCTTTATGCAAGATCAGAAAGATGAAGAAATTGCCAACAGTATGGCAGATTATTCTAAAAAAATTGCTTGCGGCATTGGTGTGATTATTCTGGTGGTAATGGTGGGTTATTATTTATATAGCGGTAGGCTGCAAATGCTAAATCAACAACAGACTACGCAAACAGAAAACAGCCAAATAGAAAAGCAAGAAACAACCACAGCCAGCCTCAATGACGACAATATTATTGCGATTCAAAATAAAATTCGTACCGATCCGAATAACGGGGAAAATTGGTATGAATTAGGTTTAGCTTATGCACAAAATAATGAATTTAATAACGCTATCGAATCTTACTCTCGTGCAACCGTATTATTGGGTAGAAAACCTTATATTTTAGGCGCTGCTGCTACTGCACTTTACTATAAAGATCAACAACATATATCACCTCAAGCGCAACAATGGTTGGATGAAGCATTACAGCTTGATGCGCAAGATACCGCTTCTTTATTATTATTGGCGAATGATGCTTTTAAGCAGGCGCATTATGGTTTAGCGATCAATTACTGGCAGAAAGTGTTGGACAGTCATCGAAAAGTCGATCGTAAGCTATTGATTAACCTTATACAAATCGCCGAAGAGAAACAAAAATTGATAAAAAAATAGTTGCAGCCGAAAAACTGCAACTATTTAAAAATATCAAGAATTTTTGCTAACTGATACGCTGCAACCCTGCCGCCAAATCGGCAATCAGATCTTCGCTTGCTTCCAAACCGACGTGAATTCTGACTAAACTGCCGCTCAATTTACGCTCAATATTCGGGCGAATTTTCGCAATTTCTTCCGGCTGATTAACCAAAATTAACGATTCATATCCTCCCCACGAATAAGCCATACTGAACAAGTTGAAATGGTCAAGAAATGCCGCCACCTCTTGATCATTCAGGCGTTTATTTAATTCAAACGAAAATAATCCGCTGGCACCGCTAAAATCTCGCATAAAAAACTCGTGTCCGGGACAGCTTGGCAATGCCGGATGATAGACGGTTTTCACCTGCGGTTGTTGTGCCAGCCATTGTGCAATTTTAATGCTGCTTTCGCCTTGCTGCTGCAAACGTAATGCTAAGGTTCTAATCCCCCTTGCTGTTACATAAGCGGTATCTGCATCCACCATTTGCCCCATCAAATAGGATTGATCCCTTAATTGATCCCACGTCCGTGCATTTGCCACAGCCGTACCAATCATCGCATCGGAATGCCCCACTAAATATTTCGTCCCTGCTTGAATTGAAATATCAATATCGTGTTGCAATGCCGGAAACAACAATCCACCGGACCAAGTGTTATCAATCATAATCACAATATCTGGCTTTTTCGCTCTCACCGCTTGAACGATGGCGGGAATATCAGCGACTTCCATCGTTAAAGAACTCGGCGCTTCTAAAAACAGTACTTTCGTATTTTCTTCAACTAAATCAGCAACTTTCGCTCCCATCATTGGATCATAAAAGGTTGTGCTGATCCCCATTTTTTTCAAAATGATATTGCAGAACTCTTGGGTCGGTTCATATGCCGCACCGGTTACCAAAATATGATCTCCCTGCTGAGCAAAAGCCAACAGACTGTTACTAATCGCTGCTGCTCCGCACGGATAAAGATAACAACCGACTCCACCTTCCAATTCGCACATTAAATCCTGCAAAGCAAAATGGGTTAATGTGCCTCTACGCCCATAAAATAACCCCTGTTTAGCCCTTTCTTGAGTTGCTTTTTTCTTATCTGCCACTGAATCGAACACTAATGATGATGCCCGTTGAATAACAGGGTTAACACTCCCTTGCGTCACTCTTTTTCCTCTACCGGCGTGAATCAGACGGGTGTTTTTTTGTTGTATTTGCGTTACCATAATTAAACCTCTTTTTGGTACATAAATCGATTAAACATTAATTGATTTGATAGATAAAAACAACTGTATATTTAGAGGTGAAAGCGGTATCTTTTACCGCGTCAAAACAATGATGGTTTTAAAAAACATTGTTTTAGTTTTATGATTAATTAGATACTCACAAGGAGATAGTTATGGTATTAGTAGCTCGTCAAGCACCTGATTTCACAGCTTCAGCAGTTTTAGGTAACGGTGAAATCGTTGACAATTTTAACTTTAAAAAACACGTTGAAGGCAAAGCAGCAGTAATTTTCTTCTGGCCATTAGACTTTACTTTCGTTTGTCCATCAGAAATTATTGCATTCGACCACCGTTATCAAGAATTCAAAAAACGTGGCGTTGAAGTTATCGGTGTTTCTATCGACTCTCAATTCACTCACAATGCATGGCGTAAAACTCCTGTAGATCAAGGCGGTATCGGCGAAGTTCAATTCGCAATGGTAGCTGACGTTAAACACGCTATCGCTCAAGCATACGGTATTGAACACCCTGAAGCTGGCGTTGCATTACGTGCATCATTCTTAATCGACAAAAACGGTGTTGTTCGTCACCAAGTTGTTAACGATCTTCCATTAGGACGTAACATCGATGAAATGCTTCGTATGGTTGATGCGCTTGCATTCCACGAAGAACACGGTGAAGTTTGCCCAGCTCAATGGTCAAAAGGTAAAGAAGGTATGAAAGACAACCCAGAAGGCGTTGCAGCATACTTGAAGAAAAATGCAGATCAACTTTAATTCTGTCATTCTAAGTTAGATAAACCCTGCTTCGGCAGGGTTTTTAGTTTCCGTATTTACTTAATTCAGCCAACAACTAAAAGTAACTTAAAGAAATTATCATTAAGTATATAGTTAATATCAAACTAATCGCAATTAACCTATAAATTCATCAAAATTACACTACATCAATAAACTTTTCTTTATTTATATCTTTAATAAACTATTATTACATCCAATATTGCTATACAATAATCCAATTTCTTAGTTTAGGGGACGATTTTATGCCTAAAATACTTCTGGTCGATGACGATGTCGAATTTACAAGTTTACTTGCTGAAGTTTTAGCAATGGAGAGCTTTGAAGTTGAAGTAGTACACAACGGAGAAGACGCATTACATACTTTAGATCTCAGTTATGATCTTATTCTATTGGATATTATGATGCCTAAACTTGGTGGTATCGAAACCTTAAAGCAGATTCGTCAAAAATACATTACACCGGTGTTAATGTTAACTGCACGTGGTGATGATGTTGATAGAATTTTAGGTTTAGAGCTTGGTGCGGATGATTACCTCTCAAAACCGTTTAACGATCGTGAACTTGTTGCGCGTATCAAAGCGATTCTTCGCCGAGTAACGAAAGTGCCGACACCACCTAATGTCAGCCATATCGAATTGAATAACGGTGATGATCAAAAAACATTATATTTTGATGATATTGTGTTGTATCCGGGACGTCAGCAAGTGATGTATCAAGGCAAAGATTTGGAATTAACCGGTACGGAATTCGCCTTATTATCGATGCTTATTCGTAATCCTGGGCATATTCTTTCACGTGAACTGCTTTCAATTGAAATTTTAGGTAAACGCTTAACACCATTTGATCGTGCAATTGATATGCATATGTCCAATTTGCGTAAGAAGTTACCACCAAGAAAAGATAATTTACCTTGGTTCAAAACCTTAAGAGGAAGAGGTTATCTTCTTGTTACTGAACAATAATCATCTTTGATTTTGGTAAAAGCCCTCAACAATGAGGGCTTTATCTTGTAAGACGATAATTTATTTTATCAATTTCTCACGCTGTTTCGATTCGCAAACAACACCTAGAGAATTGAGCTGATGTAGATAGAGATTACAGTTTTAAAATAATATATTCGACTGCCACAAACAATAGCTTTTAAGCGTTAAGGAAATTTTGATGAAAAATGCAATATTACGACCTTTTACTTCCCTGACTGGTCAAATATATCTCTTTTTTATATTAATTTTCTGCATTGCATTTACCATCGCTGTTATTTTACCTTCTTTTGATTCCCGAAATTACTCCTTAATCGAATCAAGAGAATTAAATGATTACAATAGTATCGTTTTTTCTATAATGGAAAAGATGAGTTCTACAGATGTATTAAACATAAAAAATACGGATAACTTCTTAGAAAAAAAATATAATTTGAATTTTGCTTTTATTAACAGTGACGATGTTATTTTTAGTAAAAATTATGAAGACTTGGTGAATTTAAGAGATTTTATCTACCACTCAAACAGCCCCTTAATTCCACAAAAAAAGCAATTTGATGATTCTCAAATCATAGGTCCGTTCCAAATTAAATTAAACAATAATGCCAATGACTTGGATAAATTAGATACTTACCGTATTTATTTTATCAAGCCGATCAAACCACTTTCTCCTATTATCCAAGCATTTTTTGACAAGCCGGCTTTAATGCTGATTATTATTGTTATTTTAACCGCACCGTTATTATTAATCCTCTCTTATCGAATTACTAAACCTATTATTGAATTACGTAGAGCAGTAAATAATGTTGCTGTCGGTAATTTTTCCATTAATACCGATCTTGAAAAAAATGGTCCTAAAGAGATTCAGGCTGTGGGAAAAAGTTTCAACCAAATGGTAACAGCAATAGATAATCTCTTAAACTCGCAAAAAAGAATGTTGTCCGATATTTCTCACGAATTAAGAACACCGTTAGCACGCTTAAAATTATCAGCCGCAATTCTGCGTCGCAAAAATGGCGAAACACCGGAATTAACCAGAATTGAAACCGAAGCAGAACGGTTAGAACAGATGATTAGTGATATTTTAAATATTTCCCATCAACAGATTAACACCCATCTTGAACACGAAATATTTCCTATTGAGGAAATTTGGGAAGATGTGCTCGAAAATGCCCGTTTTGAAACGGAACAATCAAAACAACAGCTCATTATTAATAATCAAATAAAACATCCTCATCGTTATCGTATTAACGGCAATCCAAACGCACTGGCAGGTGCATTAGAAAACATTATCCGTAATGCCGCAAAATATGGTAACAATACCATTAGAGTTTCATTCTCTATCAACCAAAATGAACTGATTATGATGGTAGAAGATGATGGTAATGGTATCGATGAAAGCGAATATCAAAATATTTTCCAACCGTTTTATCGTATTGACACTGCGCGTACACGTGAAACCGGCGGCATCGGCTTGGGATTAGCCATTGTATTTAATACTGTACAGCAGCACCAAGGCTATATCTCCGCACAAAAAAGTGAACTTGGCGGTTTATCTATCGAAATCCGCTTACCTTTATGGTTTGATTAAAAATCAAGGTATTTTTATCCATTAAATGCTAAAAAAACGATAAAACTCTAAATAAATTAAATTTTTATTCTTTTTATAACCGGCTTATGTTATTGTGCGTGCGAAATATAAGAAGAGATAAAACATTACAACACGGAGAACAATAATGGAAATTTTCCACCAACTAATTAAAGACATTAATGATCCTCTGTGGAATATCGTCACAATTATGTTGTTAGGTGCAGGGCTTTATTTCACATTATCAATGTTTTTTGTCCAAATTCGCCTACTGCCGCAAAGTATCCGCGAAATGCTTGGCGCTCGCAATGTCGATAGAAAACACGCCATCAGCCCGTTTCAAGCCTTTGTTACCGGTTTGGCAAGTCGAGTCGGGGTAGGTAACATTGCCGGCGTATCATTAGCCATCACCTATGGCGGTCCCGGTGCGGTATTTTGGATGTGGGTAACGGCGCTGCTTGGAATGAGCAGTGCATTTGCCGAGTCCTCTTTAGCGCAATTATTCAAGGTCAAAGATCTCGCCGGTCATTTTCGTGGCGGTCCGGCCTACTATATTACCGCCGGCTTAAAACAGCGTTGGTTCGGCTGGCTCTTTGCGATCTGTTTGATCGTGACTTATGGTTTTGTATTTAACGCCGTACAATCAAACACGATTGCGGAAGCTGGCAACGGAGCTTGGGGATGGACACCGGAAGCCACCGGCGTTGCATTAGTCATTCTCACTGCACCAATGATCTTTGGTGGCATCCGTAGAATTTCTAAAATCGCAGAAGTTTTAGTGCCATTGATGGCATTACTCTACATTGCAATGGCTGTTTTTATTTTGTGCAAAAACGTTTCGTTATTGCCAACCACTATTCATCTCATTATTTCTTCCGCATTCAATTTTGATGCTGCCGCCAGCGGTTTTTTCGGTGCAATATTTTCTCAAGCGATGATGTATGGTATCAAACGCGGACTCTACTCCAACGAAGCCGGTATGGGGTCTGCACCTAATGCGGCGGCAACTGCAGATGTCGATCATCCCGTCAGCCAAGGCCTGATCCAAATGTTGGGGGTTTTTGTTGATACTATCGTTATCTGTACCGCAACTGCCGTCATTGTGTTACTTTCCGGCGAATCTATCTCCTCCGGCATTACCGGCGCGCAATTAACTCAACTTGCTATTGAGCATCAGGTCGGTGCTTGGGGGAAAGATTTCCTTGCTTTAATTTTATTTATGTTTGCCTTCTCAACCATTATCGGGAATTACGCCTATGCCGAAGGAAACATTAAATTTATTAAAAACAACCCGACAATGATTATGCTATTTAGAATGTTGGTCCTCGTGATGGTTTATTTTGGTGCTGTACAAAAAATGCAATTAGTGTGGGATATGGCTGATACTTTTATGGGGTTAATGGCAATGATCAACTTAATTGCCATTTTATTGCTTTCTCCAATAGTCTGGTTGCTTTTAAAAGATTACCAACAACAGTTAAAAACGACAAAATCTCCTATATTCAAGGTTGAAAAATATCCTCATTTAGCCTCTCGAGTTAAGGCGAATATTTGGCGTTAACCAATAAAAAATGGCAGGTTCACTTCATTATTGACCTGCCATTTTATACTCAGTTTACAATTAACTATTTATTCCCTTATGCCTTAACAACGCATCCAACTTAGGTTCGCGCCCTCTAAAACGTTTAAACAGTGCCATCGGCTCTTCTGATCCGCCTTGCGTTAAAATATTATCTAAGAATGATTTTCCTGTTTCTGCATTGAAGATGCCCTCTTCTTCAAAACGGGAAAATGCATCTGCCGATAACACCTCTGCCCACAAATAGCTGTAATAACCGGCTGAATAACCGCCTGCAAAAATATGGCTAAAGCTGTGCGGTGTGCGCACCCAATCAGGTGTTTGGAAGACTGCCACATCCTTTTTCACCTCTTTTGCAATCTGTTGTAATTGATCCTTTTTATTCGGATCAAATTCATAGTGCAGACGGAAATCAAATAGACCAAATTCCAACTGGCGCAATACAAACATCGCTGCGTGGAAATTTTTCGCCTTAATCAATTGTGATAATTTCTCTTTCGGTAATGGTGCGTGCGTTTGATAATGGCCGGAAATAAAATTCAACGCCTCTTCTTCCCAACACCAATTTTCCATAAATTGGCTTGGCAATTCGACCGCATCCCAAGGCACGCCGTTAATGCCGGAAACATCACCGGTTTCAATTTTCGTCAACATATGATGAATGCCGTGACCAAATTCGTGGAATAGCGTTGTTACTTCATCATGAGTAAACAATGCTGGTTTACCACCCACCGGACGATTAAAATTGCACACTAAATAGGCCACCGGTTTTTGCAATGAGCCATCCAATTTCCGTTTGCGACTGATGCAATCATCCATCCAAGCACCGCCACGCTTATGTTCTCGCGCGTAAAGATCCAGATAAAAACTTCCTCTGATTTCTCCAGTTTCATCAATCAAATCAAAAAAACGAACATCCGGATGATAAGTATCTACATCAAAACGCTCTACTGCCTTAATCTTAAAAATCCGTGAAACCACCTCAAATAAACCGGATAATACGCGATTTTCGGGGAAATATGGTCTAAGTTCTTCATCATTAATAGCAAAAAGCGCCTGTTTTTGTTTTTCACTGTAGAACGTAATATCCCAAGGCTCTAAATGCTCAATACCAAAATGGTTTTTACAAAATTGCTGCAATTCAGCAAATTCTTTATCGCCTTGTGCTTTAGAACGTTGCGCAAGATCGGTTAAGAAATCCAGCACCTGTTTCGGGCTTTCCGCCATTTTAGTCGCTAAAGATAAATCAGCATAGGTTTCAAAACCTAACAATTTTGCCAATTCATATCGCAACGTCAAAATCTCCTGCATAATCGCAGAATTATCCCATTTGCCTGCATTTGGCCCTTGATCGGATGCTCTTGTGGTAAATGCTCGATACATCTCTTCACGCAATGCTCGATTCTCACAATAAGTCATCACCGGCAAATAACTTGGAAATTCTAGCGTAAAACGATAGCCTTCCACCCCTTTGCTCTCTGCCGATGCTTTTGCAGCCAGCAACGCACTCTCAGGCAAACCGGACAATGCTTCTTCATCAGTAATAACTTTATCCCACCCCATTGTGGCATCCAGTACATTATTGCTAAATTGCGAACTTAATTCCGATAAACGCGCAACAATTTCTGCATAACGTTGCTGCTGTTCAGCCGGCAATGAAATCCCGGATAATTCAAAATCACGCAGACTATTTTCAATTGCCTTCTTCTGATCTTTCGCTAAGGTTTCAAATTCGGCGCTATTTTTTAACTGTAAATAAGCTTGATACAAACCTTGATGTTGCCCAATCCAAGTGCTGTATTCAGAAAGCAACGGTAAACACGCTTGATACGCTTCTCTTAACTCTGTACTATTCTTAACCGCATTTAAATGCGCTACCGGCGACCAAGCTTTACTTAAACGATCATTCACTTCTGATAGTGGAAGATAAAAATCGTGCCAAGTAAATTTGCCCTGTTTTAACACTTTCTCAACCGTATCCCGACACTCTTGAATTAACTTCGTAATCGCTGGCTGAATATGTTGCACTTCTATCTTAGAAAATTGAGGTAACCCTTGAAAATCAAGTAATGGATTTGACATTGTTATTATCCTTTTTCATACAAACGTAATTGTTGTAATTGGGGAAAGTTTGAGGGATTTCAAGGGGAGTTGGAAAAAACAAAACCTCCTAAATCTAACTATCTAGGAGGTTTCACTTATTAATTTACATCGCTATTCACTAAATTCTTCTTTGGTTTTGCTACTTTAAATGCCTCAATTAAATTATAAACTGCTTCCTTTGCCATATTATATCTTGTTTCATAAGTCGCCGATCCTATATGCGGAGTGATTACCACATTATCTAATTTCAATAATTCCGAATCTAAGGGTAAAGGTTCTTGTTCAAACACATCTAAACCTGCCGCTAAAATACGTTTCTCTTTTAATACTTCTATTAACGCATTTTGATCAATTATCTTACCTCGACCCCCATTAATCAAAATTGAAGAAGGCTTCATCAATAATAATTTTTCTTTATTAATCAACCGTTCTGTTTCTTTTGTTAATGGCAAAGTAATACAAACAAAATCAGATAACTGCAATAATTCATCTAGACTACACCATTTAGCCCTATAATGATTATCTACTTCAGGTTTTCTGCTTCGATTTGTATATAGAACTTCCATATCAAACCCTAAATAAGCCCTTTTTGCCACAGCTGCACCAATTTTTCCCATTCCAACAATACCTATTTTTTTATGATGCACATCTGTTCCAAATAGAGATTCATCAATACTCTTTTTCCATTTTCCTTGATATATAAAATTTGATGTTTCCACTACTCGTCTGGCTGTTGATAATAATAATGTAAAAACTAAATCTGCTGTAGTATCCGTTAAAACATCGGGTGTATGCATTAACCTTATACCTTTTGCTGTTAATTGCTTAACATCAAAATTATCATAACCTGCTGAAATGGTAGAAATAACTTTTAAATTATTAGCAATATCTAAAATATCCCCTTTTAGATCAAAACTAGAACCAATTAATCCCTCTGCAGAAGGTAATTGATTAATAAATTCAGAATAATTCTCTTCATTAATTTTATTAAAAAATACTACATCAAAATTATCCTCTAAAAAATTTAGCAGATCAGTAGGAATTTTTTTATATAAAATAACTTTTTTCTTTTTCATAATGTTTAGATCCTATATATCATATTGTGATAACTGCTCTCTATTTGGTAATCCATCATTATCACCAGGAAATTGAATAGCCAAAGCCCCAAAAAAATTTCCTCTTTTAGCAGCTTGCTCTAATGTTTTATTTTCTAATAACGCACTAATCACACCTACAGCAAAAGCATCTCCAGCACCTACAGTATCGACAATATTCTCAACTTTAAGTCCTGGTACAACGCCTTCATTCCCAATTAAATCTCTAAAATAAGCTCCTTTTGAACCTAACTTTATAATAACTTTTTTGGCTCCATTTTTTAGATAAAAATCAGCAATATCTTTACTAGAATCATATCCTGTTAATATCTTTCCCTCATTAATTCCCGGTAAAACAATATCTGCTTTAGACGCTAAATAATTAATCTTTTCTCTCATAAGATTTTCGTTTTTCCAAAGGACAGGACGAAGATTAGGATCAAATGAAATGACTCCAGATTCACTACGAACCCTCTCTATCAAATATTCCGCTACTTCAAAACAACTATCCGATAAAGCTGGGGCAATCCCTGTAATATGCAAAAATTTAGTATTAACTACTTTATCTAAATCTGAAACAGATAAATAACTTGCAGCAGATCCTTTTCTAAAATATTCAACCTCTGGATCACCATTTATATTTTTCAATTTAGATTTTAATTGAAATCCGGTTCTATGATTATTATCCACCTTAACAAAATCACTATTAATACTTTCTTTATTTAAATAATTTAATATTGATCTACCAAAAGAATCATCTCCTATTCTACTCATCCAACTTACATTAAATCCTAATCTAGCTATGCCTGTGGCAACATTCAGTTCTGCTCCAGCAATTCCTTTACTGAAATAACCCACTTTATCCAATGTTTTTTCTTCTTCTGCGATAAACATTATCATTGCTTCACCAAAAGTCACTACATCAAAGCTGTCTTTCATATTTAACCTCTATAATTTTGTGGAATCTCTTTCAATTAATTTTCCTGAATAAGTGATAATATTTCTTTCTACAATAGACTTATTAATCCTATTTATTAATAATTTACAAGCCATATAACCAATATCATAAGTAGGCTGTTCTAATACAGATATTCCGCCTGGGATAATATTACTCCAATTAGGGTTATCAAATGTAATAAATCCAATATCTCTACCCACTTTTATCTCTAACTTATTAAGTATAGATAATAAATTAAATGCGACTTTTCCATTTACAGAAATAATAACTATCTTTTTATCCTTATTTTTAAGAAAAAAACTTAAAATCTCATCTTTTAAAAAAGAAGAATCTTCTGAATTATCTACTTCCAGAACTTGACTTACCACATTAATATCACTTGGAATAGATTCTTTAAATGTTTGTGTTCTAATTGATCTCGCTTGGCTTAAATGCACATTCTCAGTCACAAATAATAGCGCATTAAATTTCTTATTTAGTAGATAATCAATCATTATTTTAGTAGATTTTTTATTATCCAACCCAACAAGATCACATTTATAATTAGATATTTCTCTATCTACAGAAACAACCGGAATACTATAAGAAGAAAGAATGTAATTTTCTATCTGTAGACTTTGAATAATTACTCCCTCAACTTGATAACTAGATAACGATTTTAAAATTTTTGTCTCTCTTTCAAAACTATCATTTGTATTAAACAATAACAACGCATAGTCATTTTCAAAAGCATATTTTTCTGCACCTTGAAATAATTCAATTGAATAAGGATTATTTATATCAGATACAATCAGTGCAATCAGTTTAGTATTTCCCCTTTTTACACCTTGTGCAATTTGGCTAGGAAAATAATTTAATTTTTCAATTGCTTGTTCTATCCTAACTACAGTATCCGGAGCAATTAAATTAAACTTTTTATTTAAAAATCTAGATACTGTAGCTTTACTTACTCTTGCTAATTTTGCTACATCATTTATCGTCGCTTTTTTTTCATATCTCATAACATAATTAACTAATTATAATATCACTTAATAGAATACTCGGAATAAATATAACAACAGCCAATACAACTAAAATAATTGCTATATACGGTAAAACAGCTTTAAATGATCTATCTATAGATAATCCACCAATTACACTAGAAATTAGCAAACACAATCCATAAGGCGGTGTAATCAATCCTATAGATAATGTAATAATAATTACAATACCTAACTGAACAGGATCAACACCGATAGATTGAGCCACAGGATAAATGACAGGAACAAATAATACCATTGCCGGAATAGCATCCATAAATGTTCCAATGAATAGGAAGAATAAAATAATTAATAAGAAAAACACATATTCTCCACTATATAAATTGCTAAAAAATCCAGCAACAATATGGTTGATTCTCATATATCCTAAGAACTCTCCCAATGCAGAGGCTGCTGCCAGTGCAAATAAAGATAAACAACTTAGCTCTAAAGTTTCTATTAATATTTTAGGAATATCTCTATAACTAATTGTTTTATAATAATACGCACTCACTAAATAGGCATAAATCGCTGAAAATGCCGCTGCTTCAGTTGCAGTAAATATACCGAATACAATGCCTAAGATAATAATTAATGGCGTTAATAATGCTGGCAATGATTGCTTAAAAAGTTGCCAAAATAGAGATAATGTTATTGGTTTTTCTTTCGGCAAGTGTTCTTTTATTGCAACATAATAAACAAAAGCCATCATTCCAAGACCAATTAATATTCCTGGTAATAATCCACCAATAAATAACTTACCAACAGAGGTATTAGTTAATCCGGCATAAATAACCATAGTAATACTCGGAGGAATAATACTGCCTATGGTCGAAGATGACGCAGTAACGCCCACAGCCATCTCTTTACTATAGCCTTTATCTATCATATTAGGGATCAATATTTTTCCTATTCCCGCTGTATCCGCTTGAGATGAACCACTTACTCCGGCAAATAGCATAGAAACTAAAACATTTGCGTGTCCCAATCCTCCTGGATATCGTCCCACGATACCTAATGAAAAATTGATTAATTTCTTTGAAATATTTCCTCTATTCATAATAGAAGCGGTTAAGATAAATAAAGGAACAGCTAATAAAACATAAGAATTTAAACCATAAAACATTTTCATTGGAATAACTGTATACGGAACATTGCCAATAAAAACAATGCCAAGTAAAGCAGAAATAGCAATAGAATATGCAATAGGAATTCCAATAAATATAAATAATATGAATAATATAGTAATCGCTAAAAGTGTCATTGTTTCTTCCTTATCAGCAAGCTCATTTTCTCAAAGCTATCTTCTAATAAAAATAGGATAATACTTGAAAAAGTAATTGGTAAAATTAACCAAACATATCCCTGTCTAAAGGCAGGGATAGTGACCCATTTAGAATTCCAAAATGATGAAGTGATTTCAGCTGAATAAATAAGACATACTATTGAAAAACATAATATTATCCCATTCTGAATAAGTGATAATACACATTTATATTTTTCTGACTCTATTTTATTTTTTAAGAAAGAAAAGCTGAAATGTCTTTTTTTCCTAGTCATTACTGCTGCACCCAATAACATTGACCAAATAAAGGCATTGACTGAAAGCTCTTCTGTCCAAATAACGCTGATATGGAAATAGCGACTAATAACTTGTATAAATGTTGTAACTACAAATATTGAAAGAAAACAAGCACTAATCACGAGCTCCAATTTAGCTATGAAATCAATTATCTTACGCATAATTAATCCTTAGCTAATTTTCTAATTTGCTCTATCACATCTACCATATTATGTTCTTTACCCCATTTATCTTGAATTTCCACAGCTTTTAGAACAAATGGTGTAGTATCAAGACTATTAACTTTTGCTCCATCAGCGATAGCTTTTTCTTTATAATTTTTTTCTTCCACATATACTGCATTTCTTTCAGCATCTGTCGCTGCTTTCATTGCATTTTCAAATACTTCCTTATGTTTATCATCTAATTTATCCCACAATCCTGCACGTACTAACAAAAATCTTGTTGTATAATCGTGACCTGTTTCAGAAATATATTTACCATTATTTGTTTTATGATGTTCCATTGGAACTAAATAAGGATAAGCATTTTCAGCACCATCAACGACATTACTGCTTAATGCTTGATATAACTCTGCCCAAGCAACAGATGTAGGAATTGCACCAATGCTAAGCCAATAATCGGAAACCACTCCTGATGTTTGAGTTCTTATTTTAAGTCCTTTTAAATCTTCTGGCTTGAATACTGGTTTCTTGCCATACCAATGACGAACACCGGCAGTCCAATAACTTTTCACATAATATTTTTTACCTGATTTTTCATAAATAATATCTGCGATCTTTTTACCAATATCGCCATCTACCACTTTTTCCCAGTGTTTATAATCGTTAAAAAGATAGAGTAGAGAAAATATATCCACCTCATCAATTCCTAATGAGGTCATAAATCCTGGTGAAACTAAAACAACATCTGCACCACCTAAGATAAGTTTTTCAACCAACTCATTTTCATTTGTACCAATAGTTCCTGCATGCACTTCAATATTAAATAATTGTGATTTTTCCGCATCGTCTTTAAGTTTTAACATTCCTGTCTGGTATGGACTATCAAGGTTTGTTTGATTATGTGCAGCAACAACATTTACCTTTCCTGTATCTGAACCACCTTTATCATCACATCCATTGAGTAACACCAAAGAAGATAACAACAATGCCAAAATTGATTTTTTCATAAGGAACTCCCATTAATATAATGATTAAATTTATACTTAACCTATTATGAAACCGGTTTCATAACAATAAGCAAAGTAAAGAAAGGTGATCACTATCACAAAAAAACTGATACTTTTTATTAACTAATCTATTCCAAATATTCAAAACACCTTTCCAATTTTTATCTAGATACTTTAGAATATTGCTTACATTTCCATCATTACCGATGCTTTTTTATTATGAATACATCAATGAAAGTTGAAGAATTAGAAAATAAAATTAGAGAACGTTACGACAGTTTAAGTAAACGATTAAAACAAGTTGCCAAATATATTTTAGATAATCCAAATAGTGTTGTTTTTGATACTGTTGCCGTCATCGCTGAACGAGCGGATGTTCCTCCTTCTACCTTAATCCGTTTTGCCAATGTATTTGGTTTCAAAGGTTTCAATGAAATGAAACAAATTTTCAAAGAAAGCTTAATGGAGTCAACTGCTGATTACCAAGAACGTGCAGAGTTATTCCATAAAATGGGGGAAAAAAGAAATGAGCAAAGTAGTCCTGAAAATATTCTCGCCGTTTTTTCACACGCCAATGCTACAGCGCTCACGCAATTATCTAATAGCATTGATCCAAAACAACTCAATGAAGCTGTAAAATTACTGGATTCTGCTAATACAATATTCATTATCGGCTTAAGACGTTCATATAGTGTGGCGTGTTATTTAAATTATGCCCTACATCATCTCAATCGCCGCTCCTTTATTATTGATGGTTTAGGCGGAATGTTTGAAGAACAATTAAATGTTATAAAACCGGGAGATGTGGTCGTCGCAATCAGTTTTTCACCTTATGCCAAAGAAACACTTAATATTTTGGACTCTGTAGCTAAAGCTGGAATTAGACAAATCGCGATTACAGACAGTCAGTTAAGCCCTTTAGTCAGTTTTAGTGATATCGCGTTCATTATAAAAGAGGCTCATATCAATGGATTTCGCTCACAATGTTCAACAATGAATCTTGTGCAAAGTTTGGCAATTTCACTTGCTTTTAAACAAAAATCATAATAAAAACGGCTAATTTCCCAACAAAATTAGCCGTTTAACACATATAATGATAACTAATCTTTACCCTTTATACTTTTTCCATAAATGAATCAACCGCTGATATTTTTCACGAACAGACTTCATTAACACATCATCATTAATTTCATTTGCTAACCATTTGGCTGACGCTTCTGCAAAAATAGTTCTTCCAACTGCAAATCCTTTGACGATATCTGCATTAGCGGCTTCTTTAAAAGTTTCATCAAAGACACTTCCCGGCGCATCTAGACCTAAGATCAAGACGCCACGACAATAAGGATCATTGGCTGAAATCACCGCTGTAAGCTGCTGCCAAGTGACTGCTTTTAACCCCGGCAATTTCCACCAATCCGGTTTTATACCTAATTGATACAAATGACGAACAACATCAAGATAATAGCTCTCTTTTTGTTCCATTGTTGATGGTAAAATGATCTCTAACAATAATTCGTGACCTGTACGACAACAAGCCTGATACACCTCAAGCAATTTTTTATCCTGAGCTTGTTTCATTCCTTCATTATCATTTGGATGATAAAAAACCAAACATTTCACAATATGCTCTTTAGGCCAGGATATTAATTGACTACCCAAATCACCGTGCTCCAACGCCAATGGTCGTGAGGCAGGTTGTTCTATCGGACGACCAATCCACCATTTTTTTCCGGTAATTGCATTTAATACATCTTGTCCATATGTAGTATCTGCCAAAATCCCTGCTTGACCATTTGCAATTCCCTCTTCTGCTGCTGTTTGCTCTGCGGCTTTCAACAATAATTTTTTCAGTTCAGGGATTCGATGAAGATCCGCCCCACATTTCTTCGCCATTTCCTCAAGTTGTAAACGATGATCGAAAGCAAAAATACAGACATTATCCCATTGTTGCTTTCTAGTGGTAACACGATGTAAATGATTCAATCTACTATCAAGATCTGGTCTAGGAACACTCTCAGCTCGAGATAAATAATCATCTAATTCAGTTTTTGTTGGCATTGCCGGAGCACAACCATGACGAGATACCACTAAAGCCCCACATGCGTTAGCATAACGGCACGCCTGTTCCCATCCTTCTCCATTAACATAACCGCGCAATAGCCCGGACATAAACGCATCGCCAGCACCCAACACGTTCAAAACAGCAACACGAACACCATAAACATTCAAGCCACCATCCAGATCATTAGGAATATCCCCATCAAAGACAGAACATCCTGATGCTCCTCGCTTACATACTAAAGTCGCCTGACTATATTTACGGACATTCTTCAATGCTGTCAAAGTATCTGTTGATCCCCCTGCAATGTGGAACTCCTCTTCTGTTCCAACCAATACATCAAAATGATGTAATACTTCTTGTAAAGATTTCGTTACCGCTTCAGAATCAATATAACGGGTTTCGCCATCACCTAGAGAAGTCAATCCCCAAAGCACCGGCCGATAATCAATATCTAATAAACGTTTTGTTCCATTTCGTCCTGCATATTCTAAAGCGGTTAAAACCGCTTGGCGTGTTTTAGGATGAGAAAGATGCGTACCTGTAATGGCTAATGCTTTTGCCGAAGCAATATATTTTTCATCAAAATCATCTGATGTGATCGCCATATCTGCACAGTTATCACGATAAAAAATAAGAGGAAATGTCAGACTGCTGACAAACCCATCTTTCCAAAATCATTTGATAAAAGTGGGTTTGTTTTTTTACTTTGTCGCTTTTCTCTTGCTTTTCCTTTCAGATAACGGTGCCAGCGGTCATTTTCGCTGATTGTTTTACCCATGCCTCAAACAAGTAAAATTGACGCCATAAATAAGACAAAATAGCCCATACCACTAGGGCAATTTTCTTGATATTTTGTGCCATTGCCGCAAGGAAGCATTGCATTTGCACTTTGGATAATCCTCTATAACGAGCATAGCGATGTCCGTG
>NZ_KB903669.1 GCF_000379785.1 Gallibacterium anatis DSM 16844 = F 149
AAAAAAACAAACCCACTTTTATCAAATGATTTTGGAAAGGTGGGTTTGTCAGCAGTCTGAGACCACCCGAAGGTGGTCTTGTTGTTTCTATAGAAGAGATGTCGCTACATTAATACGTTAGCTAAACTGATACCAACCACACAGCCGACAACCACACCGATTAGACCCGGCACCATAAAGCTGTGGTTGAAGTAGTATTTACCGATTTTGGTTGTACCGGATACGTCAAAGTTTACGGTTGCAATATCTGATGGGTAGTTAGGAATGAAGAAGTAACCATAGGTTGCAGGAAGTAAACCGACCAATAACGGTGCCGGCAATCCCATTGCGATACCGACCGGCAATAACATTCTTCCGGTTGCCGCTTGGCTGTTGATTACAACGGATACCGCAAACAGTGCAAAGGCGAATGTCCACGGATAAGCCTGAATCATTTCAGTGATACCGGCTTTGAAAGAAGGCATTGCATAAGTGAAGTAAGTATCACTCATCCAGGCAATACCATAAATAGCGATTGCTGCCACCATACCGGATTTAAATACCACACCGTTCGGTACTTTTTTCGGATCGGTTTTAGTGAAGAGCAAAATAACACCGGCGAATGCCAACATCATCATCTGAATGATGACCCCCATTGAAATCGCTTTTGATTCCCCGATAGTGCGGATTGCCGGAATCATTGCCACGATCACGATACAGACTAAAGCGAAAAGGAATAACAACACAGAATTTTTCGCTGAAGGCGGCAAGGTTTCGTTTAAACTGGTGCTGGTTGTATTTTGAATGAGTTTGCTCCATTCCGGATCTTGCAAACGACGTTGATATTCCGGATCATCTTTTAACTCTTTACCACGGCGTAAGCTATAAAGTGAAAGTGCCAACACACCACAGAAAGTTGCCGGAATGGTGATAGATACGATGGTTAACAGTGTAATATGAGAGAAACCCGGAAGTTCGGAAATCTGTCCTAAATAGTAAACCACTGCTGCGGAAATCGGGCTGGCAGTAATACCGATTTGTGATGAAACGGAAGCGGCTGCCATAGGGCGTTCCGGACGGATACCGTTTTTCAAGGCGATATCACCGATAATCGGCATAATAGTATAAACGGCGTGACCTGTTCCCAAAATCACAGTCATAAAATAGGTAACCATTGGACCGAGAATAGTGACACGTTTAGGGTTACTACGAAGAATACGTTCCGCAATCTGTAACATATATTTTAAACCGCCGGCGGCTTCAAGCACGGAAGCACAGGTAACAACGGCGATAATAATTAACATCACATCAATTGGCGGGGAAGATGGCGGCATACGTAGGATAAAGACTTCGACTAACAGACCGATACCGGAAACGACCCCGAGTCCGACACCACCAAAACGGCTGCCGACATAAAGGAAGAACAGCAGCAGAATAAATTCAGCATATAGCATAAAAACCTCACAAAAATTGTTTAAAAGATAACTAAACTGGGTGAGATCATAATGAAAGCACAAAAGATCGCAATAGAAATTTCAAAAAAAGTAATAAAATTTCAAAAAAAGTTTACCAATATCAATTATTGGTTAATTTTTAAGCAAAAATATAAGATCGGTTACTTCTGCAACAGCTAATGTCGGCAGGGTTGTCGCTTCCGCAAAAGCAAACAGGGATTGCTGTTGGCTGTTAATCCATACCGCCTGACAGCCGCTTTCAATTGCACCTTGCACATCGGTAACAAGATTATCGCCAACGTGTAATATCTGCTGCATTGTGCATTGAAAATAACGCGCGGTTTGTTGGAACAGATCAGGGTGCGGTTTGGCACGCCCGTGTTCACCGCCACGTAAAATAAGTTGAAATTGATCCAAGCCGATTTTCGGCGGATAAACATTGCCGTTGCTAATGGCAACGAGCGGGTAATGTTTGGCAAGTTCGGTTAAAAATTGATGATTTTTTGGCGGTACATCGATTTTATGCCGCCATTCGACAAACAGTTGCATACTTTGCTGAATAATATTTTGAATGTCGGCATCTTTTAAACCCTGCGCTTTGAGCAGCTGTGCCGCTGCAGTTTGTCGCCATACAATCACATCTTCATAGCGAATCGGATCTTGTTGAAGAAGTTGCTGTTTATAATGTTGCCAATCAGTAATATTAATGGCTGCTAGCTGTTGCAAACAATCAAGAAAGGCTTGTTCGGCAGCTCTGATTACAAAATAGTTATCATATAAAGTGTCGTCTAAATCGAACGTTATCACTTTAATTGGTTGTAATTGGCGGTAAAAATGCAGCATAACTTTTCCTATTTTTCCGTTCCTATTTTTTCCGTTTTGCACGAGGATGTGCGGAATCATAAACTTGCGCTAAGTGTTGAAAATTAAGGTGTGTATAAATTTGGGTGGTGGAGAGGTTTTCGTGCCCTAACAACTCTTGCACGGCGCGTAAATCTGAACTGGCTTCCAACATATGAGTGGCGAAAGAGTGGCGCAATTTATGCGGATTTAAATGGGCATTTAATCCTTGTTTAATGCCCCATTGTTCAAGGCGTTGTTGAATGGCAGAGCTGGTGAGGCGATGCCCTAAGTGGCTGATAAACAAGGCATTATCTTGAGGATTGAATTGTAATCTTACCTCCAACCATTGATGTAACGCACCGGCAGCATAACGCCCGAACGGCAAAATCCGCTCTTTGTTACCTTTACCCAAAACCTTTAATTCGCGCGCTTTAAAATTGATGTCTTCCAAGTTGAGTCCTCTTAATTCGGAAAGACGCAAACCGGAACTGTACATCAATTCCATAATGGCTTTATCGCGCAACGAAAGCGGATCTTTGCTTTTAATATCAAGCAGTTGCGAAATGGATTCCGCATCAATACTTTTGGGCAACCGTTTACCGGCTTTGGGAGCGGAAATACCGTCAGTCGGATTGACCTTAATTTGTTGATTGCGTAATAAAAATTGAAAGAAACCGCGTAAGCTGGAAAGACGCAATGCCAAACTGTGTTCGTGCAAACCGGATTTTTTCCCTTGCGTCAGGATAAAACGGATCACGCTGCCGTCCACTTGCCGCCAATCAGTAATGCCTTCGTTGGTCAATAATTCAACACAGGCAGCAATTTGTTGTTGGTAACTTTGCAAGGTTTTCGCACTTAGCTGACGTTCAATGCGGAGATAATCCCAATATTTTTCTAACCAATCTTGTAACATAACGATATTTTGTAACTAGGCTTTCTTTGCCAACCACTGTGCAATTAACGGTTCAATCAGATCAACAATGTTTTCTAAAAAATCAGTATTTTGACCACGATAAAAATGATCTTCGTTATGTGAACTGAACAATAATACTGAATGATAAGGTTGATGATGCTGTTTTAATAAACAGAGCGCAACCGAACCGACCGGCAGTTCTTCAGGGAGGAATAGCAGTGATTTTTCTCGATTAGTCAATTTACCGAGATAAAAAGATTGCAAACCGAAACGCTCCAAACGAATGATTTCAAAAGCTTTTCTATCGATCCAATATGGTGCTTCAATGTTGTTTTGTTCCGTCCAAGCATCTTTCAGTAATAAAATCTTGGCACTTTTTAATGCCAGCGTTTTTGCCCATTGGTTCAGATTTTGATTCGCTTCAGTAAAATTATCGGCTTGCAGTAGTGCTTTTTGCAACGGCAGCAAACTAAAAAACAGTTTTTCATTCTGCTGTACGGTATTGCCAATTTGATAGAGCTGTTGCTCTAGTGTTGCGATTTTTTCACGTTGCCGCCCCAATTGTGCTTCCACTAAGGAGATCATCCCTTTACGTTGATGAGGAATCTGCATTTTGTCCAATAATGACAAATGGCGGGCGAAAAAGTCGGGATGATCGTTTAAATAATCGTGAATTTGTTGCTCAAAATCGGCATTGATTTCACTCATAATTTCCCCTTACAGCTGAATATTGCCGTCATAAACAAAAGTGGCATCACCGGTCATATAAAGCGGATAACCAACACCTTGCCATTCAATCATTAGTTTTCCACCCGGTAATTCGACTTCGACTTGATTGTCGAGCAGCCCTTGCATAATACCGACTGCCACCGCCGCACAGGCACCGGTTCCGCAAGCCTGAGTTTCGCCGGCACCGCGTTCAAAAACGCGTAATTTAATCTGTTTACGGTTAAGCACCTGCATAAAGCCGATATTGGCACGTGCCGGAAAACGCTCGTGATGTTCAAGCAAAGGCCCAAGCTGCTCAACATTGGCTGTTTTCACGTCTTCAACTTGCAACACACAGTGTGGATTGCCCATTGAAACAACACCGCAAAGTACGGTTTGAATATCGGTGCGTAAAATGTAGTTTTTCTCAAATTTGTTGGCAATAAAAGGCACTTTTGCCGGTTCCCAAATCGGCTCACCCATATTCACGCGCACGGTTTCGTCATCATTGATGATCAACACGATTTTCCCTTTTGCGGTGCTGACGTTAATCTCTTTTTTATTGGTTAAGCCTTTAAGACGAACGAAACGGGCAAAGCATCTGGCACCGTTACCGCACTGTTCCACTTCGCTGCCGTCCGCATTGAAAATACGATAATGGAAATCCAATTCCGGATCGTAAGGCGGTTCAACTAATAACAGCTGGTCAAAACCGATGCCGCGATTTCGATCCGCTAAACGGCGGATGACATCTTCAGAAAAATAGACACTCTGTGTAATGCCGTCAACCACCATAAAATCGTTGCCTAAGCCGTGCATTTTAGAAAACTGCATAATTACCTCTAGCCTAAAATTTAATGCGATTATTATAGAGAGTTCAGTTGATAAAGTCTAAACGGATCAATTATCAAATCCATTGGTAAAGCTGTTTATTGGGGCTTAATACGCTATACTAACGCGCAAAAAATAATGGATTTTAGTTATGGCAAAACTCTATTTTTATTACTCTTCAATGAATGCGGGAAAATCAACCACTTTATTGCAATCTTCTTATAATTATCGCGAGCGCGGAATGAATACGTTGGTTTATACCGCAGCAATCGATAATCGTTATGGTGTTGGCAAAGTGACTTCGCGCATCGGCATTGAAGAACAGGCGCAACTGTTTGATCAGCAAACGGATTTATTTAGTGAAATTGAACGCATTAATCAACAGCAACATATCAACTGTATTTTAGTGGATGAGGCGCAGTTTTTAACTAAAGCGCAGGTCTATCAGCTCAGTGAAGTGGTCGATAAATTAAATATTCCGGTGTTATGTTATGGCTTAAGAACCGATTTTCAGGCGGAATTATTTGAGGGCAGCCGTTATTTGCTGGCGTGGGCAGATCAGCTGGAGGAGCTAAAAACCATTTGTTATTGTGGTCGCAAAGCCAATTTTGTATTACGCTTAAATGAGCAAGGCGAAGTCATCAAAGAGGGTGATCAGATCCAAATCGGTGGTAATGATCACTATTTATCGGTTTGTCGTCGTCATTATAAAGAAAAAATGGGTTGTTAACTTACTGACAGGATTTTGTTATGACGTTTTCATCAATTGTTACGCCAAATCTAAATCAAACAAAACATATTGTTGCGATCGGCGGTGGACACGGCTTGGGCAGAGTGATGTCTGCACTCAGTTTTATGCGTTCTCGTTTGACCGGCATTGTGACAACTACCGATAACGGCGGTTCAACCGGACGTATTCGATTGCAATTCGGCGGCATTGCTTGGGGTGATTTGCGTAATTGTCTTAATCAGATTATCACCACGCCGACCACAGCTTCAGAACTGTTCGAATACCGTTTTGAGGGCGAAGGCGAGCTTGCAGGGCATAATTTGGGCAATTTAATGCTAAAAGCGTTGGAAAATATCAAAGTACGGCCGCTAGATGCCGTAAATTTGATTCGTGAACTGCTTCACGTTGAGCCTTTTATTATTCCAATGTCGGAACAGCCGGCGCATTTAGCGGCGCAGCTGGCAAACGGTGAAAAAGTGGTCGGTGAAGTCAATGTAGATAAACTGGATGCGATTCCGCTGCAGTTAAGTATTGAACCTGATGTGGCGGCAACGGAGGAGGCGGTAACCGCGATTAATCGTGCTGAAGTTATTCTATTGGGTCCGGGCAGTTTCTTTACCAGCATTATGCCGCCGTTGTTGTTGTCAGAAATTAAAACCGCATTGCAACAGAGTACGGCAGTAAAAATTTTTATTGATAATCTCGGCTTGGAGCATAGCCCGTCGGCACAATTAAATTTAGTACAACGTATTGATTGGATTCATAATTATATTGGTTGTAGCGTGATTGACGGCATTATTACCGATGCTGATTTTTCGTTGCCGAGTGATTTTCGCCGACAATATTGTATTTTAAGCCGCAAATTGAATGCCGATGATATCAGTTATCGCCACGATAGAGCCTTATTAAGTATGGCATTGGAAGATATGCTGGAAATGGTGAGAATTCAACAGAAACGGTTTGAGGAATAAAGTATATGCACATTGTGTGCATATACTTTTAGTCGATTATAGTTACTTAGACCGGTTGTCCGATAATACTTCTGGTGTCTAAATTCACTTCAGTTAATTGAATATTGAGTTTATCAGTGAGTTGATAGCGGCGTTCGCCCTTAATATAAAGCGCAATATCATCGCTATTGACCTCAATTTCCTCTTTTTTATCGTGAATCAATGACATAGGAACAAAAATCATCGCGCCGTTTTCAAGCAGCTGCACGCGCAAACCGCCACGCATAATATCAATAATTTGTGCCGGATAAATTGTCTTTTCAGCTACTTTGTCGGCAAGATAAATGCAATAAAGCCAATCGGCAATATCACGTTCAACCATCCGATTTTGTTTGCGTGCTTCCTGCAAGCGCGCCAATACTGAATCTTCAACCTTAGCCGGCGTTTGTTGCTGAAGAATCGCTTTAATCGCACGGTGATTGACCATATCACAATATTTACGAATAGGTGATGTCCAAGTTGCATATTCCGCTAAACCTAAACCGAAATGCGGTGCGACTTCTGCTTTAAATTCTGCAAAAGTAAGATAGCGGCGTAATCTTGCTTCCAGATATTCTGCGCCAAGACGATCCAAATCGTGTTGCATATCACAATAACCCGACAGCGTTGCTAATTGTTCGGGTGCGTAACGTGGCGTAAGCTGATCGCTATTATCATCGGTTGCCAGATGGTTAAGTAAAAAAGCACTGGCGGCACTTAAGAATTTGCTGTCAAAACCGCTATGCGTATTGAAAATGGCTGCTGCTTGGTGTTGCGCTAAGAATTTAGCAGCGCAACTGTTGGCAATAATCATACACTCTTCAACAATACGGTTGGCAATACGGCGATGATCGGCACGAATTTCCGCTACAGCACCGTTCTCATCCAGAATGAAGTTATAATCCGGACGATCTTTAAACATAATCGCATTTTTAGTACGCCATTCAATTCTTGCCAAACTGAATTGATGTAAAAAGTCGATTTGTGTTTTAACTACTTCATTTTGGGGTTGCCAACTATTTTCTCGGTTTTCTAGGTAATCGGAAACTGCATCATATGCCAATTTTGCTTTGGAACGAATCCACGCTAAAGTAAAAATCGGCTCGGTAATCACAGCACCTTGCATATCGGTTTCAATCTCACACACCAACGCCGGGCGCTTTTCGTTTTCCATCAATGAACAGAGATCGTCCGATAATTCGCGCGGCAACATTGGAATGTTGAAGCCGGGAAGATAGTTGGTAAAACAGCGTTGTTTCGCATCGGCTTCAATTTGTGAATCCAGTGGAATATAAGCTGTCGGATCAGCAACCGCAACACTCAGTTTCCAGCCAATCTGCTGCTGATTTTCAAGAATCGGCTTGATGGTTAATGCATCATCCATATCTTCGGTGGTTTCCGAGTCAATGGTGACAAAATTCAGATCGGTAAGATCTTGACGGATTGCTGTTTCCTCAAAAGGATATTCCGCTAAACCGGCAACTGCAGTACGAGGTTGTTGATGACGGGCAAGCGTTACCCACCACGCGGTTTGCGGGTCATCAGCGTGACAGATAAATTGGGTAACTTGCGCAAAGAAAAAACGATCATCACGCAATGGGTGCATTTTTAATTCAGCGACAACCCAATCTCCGGCGTTCAGTGTTTCCTTCACTTTTTTATGCTGATTGGCAGGAATTGCCGATTTAATATTGGGATGATCAACCAAAAGTTGTAATTTATTCTCTTTATTAAAACGAACTCTGGCTATAAAACGGGTTAACATCGGTTCAATCAGACTGTCAGGCTCTGCCTGCTCTTTATCACCGATAGTGTCGATTAATGCTTTAATTTTGTCGCCGTGCATCAATTTTTTCATTGCTTGCGGCGGAATAAAATAACTTTTTTTATCACATTCTAAAAAACCGAAAGCCTTATCAGTGGCTTTTACCACGCCTTCAACGTGCGGTTTGCTGTCACGGATTTGTTGTTTGAGTTGGCTAAGAAGAGGATTATCAAGAAGCATAAAATGTCCAGTTTAAGAAAAAAATTTGCTCCGTTAGAACATAACGGAGCAAAAGTCAGTAAGTGTTAAATTAGGCAAGTTCCAATTCACTCATTGCAACGGTGCTAAAGCCGGCATCAACGTGAACCACTTCACCGGTGATACCTGCTGCCAAGTCGGAGCAAAGGAATGCCGCAGTGTTACCAACATCTTCAATGGTAACGGTACGACGTAATGGTGCAGTATTTTCAAAATGACCCAACATTTTCTTGAAGTTTTTAATACCGGAAGCCGCTAATGTGCGGATTGGACCGGCAGAAATTGCATTAACACGCACGCCTTCTTTACCTAACGCAGATGCCATATAGCGAGTGTTGGCTTCAAGCGAGGCTTTTGCCAAGCCCATTACGTTGTAGTTAGGGATAGCGCGTTCAGACCCTAAATAAGAGAGCGTCAACAATGCTGCACCAGGATTGAGATTTGCGCGCGCCGCTTTCGCCATTGCCACAAAGCTGTAGGCACTGATGTCGTGAGCGATACGGAAACCTTCACGATTTACCGCATTCACATAATCGCCGTCAAGTTGATCGCCTGGTGCAAATGCGATCGCGTGAACAAAACCGTCAAATTTATCCCAATGTTGGTGTAATTCGGCAAAGCAGTTTTCAATGCTTTCATCGGTGCCAACATCACAAGGAAGCACGATAGATGAACCCAACTCTTTAGCAAATTCCTCAACACGACCTTTTAATTTGTCATTTTGATAAGTAAATGCTAATTCCGCACCTTCACGGTGCATTGCCTGTGCGATACCGTAAGCAATAGAACGATTGCTTGCCACACCGGCAATTAAAATACGTTTATTTGTTAAAAATCCCATAATTTTTCCTATCTTTATTATTGCAAAAAACGAGCGAATTATATCAGAAATCAAGATTTGAACAAATCAGACCGATGATATGAAAATTATCATTTGATAGTGGTAAGCATAACTCATTGTATTTAAAACATTAATTCATATCTGAAAGCAATATATTTAAAAAGTGTTAAAAAAGTTAATTTTTTGTTGATTTTTTTTTAATTTTAAGTTCTAATCAATATGAAGGTAGATAAGATGAAGGGGCGAATATGATTCACAACTCTCAAAAAGTATCACAAATATCTAGTTCACATCGTTTAATAGAACTCACTTCACAAATTAGACATCGGTTGAATTTCATTCCTTTTTCTAACTCTCTTTTTATCAGTCAGGAATTTTTTCTGAATGAAGTCTTGAAGAAGATTATAGATAAAACGGAATTAATATTTCAAAATAGATTTCAATCCATTATAAAAAGAATAGAAAGAGTATCTAATAGAAATAAATATGATTCTATTATAGAGGTTTTATATGATAATGATCTATTTAAAAACAGCATGGCTTTTAATACTAGGAGTTTTATTATACACAATATAAAAGAATGTATAAAATATAATGGATTTCTTAATCTTATAATCCCTATTTTTTCTAGAAAGCCTTTATCTCCTATAAAAAATCAAGGAACTAATCCAGATTTAGGGGAAATATATTCTTTAATAAGGTTTTATTCATTGGCAAAACTTATCACTGAAATATCAGGGATAAAATGTCGTGTTTCTATTCTATCTGATGGGAATAAATATAGAAGAGCATGTTTAACGCCTTTAGAAATTATTAACAACTATCAGAATTCATTAAGATTTTGGATAGATAAGTTAGAGTTATCTGAATATGTGTCCTTATTTGACTATGAAGAGTGGATAAAAAGAGATCAATGTTGGATGGAAGAAAGATCAAGTATGTATCGGAAAAAATATGATGATTTGTCATTTAAATATGACAAATTTTTTGATTTTGGGGATCTAAATAAAATTAAATATATAAATATTGATTTAGAATGGAAACAATTATGTTATACCTTTTTTTCGATAATTACATCTGTAAATTATGAAAGTATCTTTAATCAAAAATTTATTAATGATGTATATTTTAATAAAGATATACAAAACTTTTATATTTCATTTATATCGTCACTAGATATGAATATAAAAGATATAACAAACTCTCATTTATTTAGATATGAATTGATAGGAGATTTTTATTTCAATAAAGAGGATATAGTTAGTACTATGAGGAAAGAAGCTTGGGAAGCATCTAAAAGGTATGTATCTATATCATTAGTGGATAGAGAAATTGACACTTTATTTTTAGAAAAAAATTACTTTCTAAAATGTACTATACATAGAAAAGAAAAAGAGTTTAATTTTATTTCAACAAGTAAAAAAGATTATTGTAGAACAGCTCAACATTCAGTTGCGGGATTAGACAATAATTTAAATCTAAGTTATAGATATAGAATAGAGAGAGATACTAAACAGGAAAAAAGAATTTATTTTGAATTTGATTACAATACTAAAAATACCTTTAATCCTATGAACTTATTAAGCGTATCTAACCAACCAATTTATTATATTTCTAATATAAGGAAGGAAATATGAGTAATAGAAATTTTGTTAGTGAAAGCACTATTCCTCAAATAATTAAGAATTTAAATTCTATGGATATTTTTAATAAAAAATATATAGAGAGTGAGATTATTTCTAATGAGAAATTTAAGTTGTTTTTGGAAAAATATAAAAATAATATTTCTTTTTATGCAAAAAAGTTAGTTAAAAATAGTAGATCTAGATTAGAGTATAGCATAAACAAAAAATGCTATATTTATTTAGAGAATAAAAATTGGTTTTTATCAGCATTAATTGCTGAGCTATTTAGAGATCCTTTTTTATCAAAAAATTTTAATGATATTTCCTTTAATAAACTACAAGAAAAAATTTTTTATTCATTAAAAAATAATAAAATTAAATTAGTAATTGGATGGGGACAAGCTAAAAGATCGTGTGGAAACCTAAAAACTAATGGATATGGGGTTGATTTTTCTGAATTTTATTCTCTTTCTGTACTACAAATTATAATTGAATCTATTAAGTTAATATCTAATAAAAAAGTAAACGTGGTTGTATTGACAGGAGGCGATAGATTTTCTTCCGCTTTATTTGTTAATCAAAAGGAAAATAATAAATATGATAATCAAAGAAAAATCATAGCAGATATGCTAAGTATAGATGGTATAAGTAAAATTATACTTATGCCTTATGGTGAAAATAATGTTCCATTAGATGATTTAAATTTATTTATAAATAATATTCCAGAAATAGATGTGATGGATAATATTAAAACCATATTATTAAATATAGATTGGATAAATATATTGTCTAATAATATTAGTCCTCATAATATATGTATTCCTGATGGAATTAGGTACTTATTAAATAACGGGTGGTCTATTAATGACATAATACTTATGTCTATAACGTCTATATTAGATGAAAGTAATAGTGAGTTCTGGATAAAAAGAGTTGGAAATAAAGTGATATTTAATGAGGTTGTTGATTTCTTTTATTTAGTATCCATTTTTTCAACTAAAATATATTTATCTATTCATCTTATGAATAAAATAGAGAAAGTGATGAGCAGAACAAATCTATCAGATGCAATTAGACTTACAGTGCATACAAAGAAAGACAGAAATGATATACCTTCTATTTATTTATTAGGAAGAGATGGTGGAAATCGTTTATCTCAGCATACTTGTGCTGTTTTTTATGATAAAAAATTGCATTTTTTGACAAAATTAGAGATGCTTTTATTGAATAAAGAATTTAAGGAAGTATATGTTCATGATAGTCTCTTTAAAGAGGGATTCAAGAGTGATCAACCATTTATATATGTAGATAAAGAAAGTGAAAGTTATTTGGAAGATATTTCTAAATATAGGTTTTTTTATTAATTTTTATAAGGTGATAATATGAAAAAATATATTACATTATTTTCTTTATTTATTGGTCAGGGGTTTATCGGAACAGTTATTTCTCTTCTTACATTAACTTCTATTTTAGTTGGAAGAAATTTAGCACCATCACCGAAATTAGCTAGTTTTCCTATAACAATGACTGTTATTGGAACATTTGTAATGATATATTTTGCTGCAATTATGATGTCGAAGTATGGAAGGAAGAATGCTTTTTTATTTAGTGGGATTATTGGGCTTATAGGTTCTATAATAGCAATAATTGCTATATATAAATCAAGCTTTATTTTATTTTTATTTTCTATGTTTTTAATAGGAAACACTATTTCATTTAATCAATATTATAGGTTTGCAGCTGCAGAAGTTTTTGATGATATCATATGGAAAAGGCGTTCAACATCCATAGTTATAGGAGGTGGAGTATTAGGGGGAATACTTGGTCCTTTTCTAGCAAAAAATGGAGAGTTTTTTATTGATGGATATCCATTTTTAGGAAATTTTATTTTTTTACTCTTAGTTTTTATATTATTTATTCTTAGTCAAAATTTTATCTTCTTAAAAGAGATAAAAAAGAAAAAAATAGAAGAAAAAAATAACAAAATTAATTATGATAGTTCGTTTTTGGTGGGGACATTATCTTGTACAGTGGCATTTTTCTTAATGACATTAATAATGAATTCTGCACCATTATCAATGTATAATAATCATTATTCGATGGAGAATAATGCTCTTGCAATACAGGTACATTTCTTAGCAATGTATATACCTTCTTTTTTTATATCATTTATTCTTAACAAGATAAAAAAGACTTATATTATTTTATTTGGTATTTTTTCATTTTTATTTGGCTCTATTTTATCATTTGTTTTTTCTGGATATATGGGGTATTTTTTTCCTCTTATGTTTTCTGGATTAGGATGGGCTTTAATGTTCAGCGGAGGAACTTATTATATAAATGAAATTTCTTCTTCAAAGAAACATAAATTGCAAGGTCTTAATTCAATTATCATATATAGTTTTAATGTGCTATCTTCATTCTTAGTAGGTATTCTATTATCCTATGAAAATGGATGGATAAACTTAAATTATATTACAATATTTGTTTGTATATTATTTATTCTACTCTTATTCTTTTTAAAAGAAAAAGAGTAGAGATTATTTTTATGACTTAAATAGACTCTATAAATTAATTTTACTCTTTTTTAGGTAAATTAAGTATAAAACATTGGATTTTAAGCCGGATTATCAATATCTTTAAATAGTACTTCGAGCGCATAATGTTGTTGCAGCCATTCACCTAGTGCTTTAATGCCGTAACGTTCGGTGGCGTGATGACCGGCGGCAAAAAACTGAATATCCTGCTCTCTGGCGGAATGTACGGTCTGTTCGGAAACCTCACCGCTGATAAAAGCATCGCAACCTTTGCTTGCCGCTAAATCGATATAACCTTGACCGCCACCGGTACAAATTCCGATTTTTTGAATCGGTTTTTCTGGTTGATTGGCGCAATGCAAACATTTACGCTTTAAAAGCTGATTAATGCGTTGTGCAAATTCAGCTCCGCTTATCGCTTGTGGCAATGTTCCCCACATCGGAATAGAGTTGGGAACATCTTCCAGCGGCTGCAAATTCTCGATACCCAATAAGTTTGCTAACTGCGCATTGTTGCCTAAGGTAGGGTGAATATCCAACGGCAGATGATAAGCGTAAAGATTGATCTCATTTTGTAATAGGGTTTTAATTCTTCTGCCTTTCATTCCGCGAATACAGGGATTTTCATTTTTCCAAAAATAACCGTGATGAACCAAAATGGCATCGGCATTAACACTGACGGCATAGTCAATTAAAGCTTGCGAAGCGGTAACGCCGGTAACGATTTTACGGATAGCGGATTTACCTTCGATTTGCAAACCGTTCGGGGCATAATCATTAATTTTTGTGCTGTTAAGTAATTGATTTAAAATAGATTCTAATTCCAGATTGTTTAACATAGCGTTTTATCCGTTAAAGTATTGTGAAATGGTGGCGACGCGACGGCGATATAGCTCTTTTTTGATGGACTGTTTTTGAAAACCGTCTGCAATAATTTGTTGAATATCAACACTTTTCGCTTGTTGATACCAATGTTGCCACTGTTTTTGTTGCGCTAAACCGAAATCGGTAAATATAGCACGATATAAAATATTAAGTTGTTCCAATCTCTGCGGTTTGCGCCAACAGTCTAACTGATCAAGCAAATCTATCACATCGTTGGCACTGAGGTGTTCTGTTTGCGAAAAAGGCAAGATAAACTGCATTGCAAGTTTGGCTAATTCGCTGTAATGGTTAGGTATTTTGTAACGTTGGCATAATTGTTGCACCTTTTCTATCAACTGTTTTCGCTGTATTGCCGATAATGTTTCTGAACTGACCAATAAGGCACAGAGCAACACAAAACGAAAGAGAGGCGCTTGATCATCGTTTTCATCTTCCAACAATAAATTAAGCCGTTTCAAACTTTGTGTCAGCAATTTGCATCTGCTTTGAAAAAGCGGTTTAAATTCGGGAAACAGTGAATTGGCACCGATTTGATGCAATATTGAAAAATAGATATCACAACGTGGCGATAACAAGGCCTTTTCAGTTTCCAGCCAAATCCGTTCAACAGTCAGATCGGCTAATTCGCCCTGTTTTACCATTGATTTCATTAACGCAACGGTTTCCGGCGCAATAGTAAAATTGAAAGCATAAAAGCGTGCAGCAAAACGAGCAACACGCAGAATGCGCAACGGATCTTCACTGAATGCCGGAGAAATATGGCGTAATTTACGCTGTTTCAGATCCTGTATGCCGTGGTAGGGGTCGTATAAATTGCCGTCAATATCTTGCGCAATCGCATTAATGGTTAAATCACGGCGTTTCAGATCCTGTTCTAGGGTAATATCGGGCGAGAAATCGCAATAAAAACCGGTATAGCCGCGACCGTTTTTGCGTTCAGTGCGTGCCAAGGCATACTCTTCTTTTGTTTGCGGATGGAGAAAAACCGGAAAATCTTTCCCGACTTGGATATAGCCTTGCTTTAATAACCATTCGGGAGTGGCGTGGACGACCAACCAATCCCGATCTTTGACTGCCAATCCTAAAAGCCGGTCACGCACCGCACCACCGACCAAATAGGTTTTAATTGCTTGTGTCATTACCAACGATCTCTACGTCTTCTCGGAATAATCATAGGAATAATCAAACCTAAAATTAAACCGACGGCAAGTACGGAACCGCCGTAAATAAACCAACGGATAATCAAACCGCGTTTTTCAGAATCCAACATTGCTTCAAGATCTTTATTCTTATTTTTTAGAATTTCGACTTGGCGATTAAGTTGGGAATTCTGCTCCAATAATTCGCTGCTCTGTTTTTCAGCTTGTTGCGTGCGCCGTTGCATTTCGTTGGTGCGTTGTTGCCAGTCATTATTGATACGATTAAGTTTTAACGTTAATTCATCAATCTGTTTTTGCAAAACCGGCAGTTGTTCTTTGCTGCTTGCGTTGGGAGTGAGTTCACTAGTTAAGATCCAGCCTTCACGATTACGACTGTCTCTGATTTGGGTATATTTATCTTTTTTATTTAAAATAGTGACGGCTTCACCTGATTTAATTGTACCGACGAGTTTGAATTGATCGCCAGCACCTTTACGTAAATAGGTATTCAAATTTTCCGATACATATTGTGTTTCCGCAGAGGCACTGAAACCAGTGCTTAAAAAAGTAAGTAAGATGAGAACTGGAGAGATAATTTTCTTCATCAATAACTCCTAAATGGTTGAAAATCCGCCGTTCACGGTGGTGCAAATAATTTCATTTGGAAGAGGCGTAATCTTTTCCAAATCAGAACAATTCATCGCCTGACATTTAATGTTGTTCTGTGTATTGAAACAATCGTAATAAAACAAGAAAGCGGCTAAATATGTAATTTACATATTTAGCCTAAATTATGTAGGTTATTTTACAATAATATCGCTTTAAGGATATAGAAAATTATAATGGAGAAAACTGCTCCGGCAGGCAATGTAATAATCCACGAAGAGATAATATTGCGGATAACGGTTAAGTTTAATGCTGCGATACCGCGAGCAAAACCAACACCTAAAACCGCACCCACTAAGGTTTGTGTTGTGGAAATTGGTAAACCGGTGCCGGATGCTAAAATAACGGTGGTTGCTGTTGCAAACTGTGCAGCGAAACCACGACTTGGTGTTAAATCAGTAATACCTGTACCGATGGTTTCCATTACACGTTGCCCCATTACTGCCAAACCAGCGATAATACCTAACGCACCCAATGGTAATACCCACCACGCCATTGTCGTTTTACCGGCAATAACGCCTCCGTGATCAATAATGGAAACGACAGCAGAGAGTGGGCCAATTGCGTTGGCAACATCATTTGAACCGTGAGCAAACGCCATAGAACAAGCGGTTAATAGCATTAAGATACGGAATACTTTTTCTACTGCACCGAAACCGGCACTGGCTTTCTTTTCAAAAGATTGACTGCGTAAGTAGATAAAACAAGCGATAATGGCGATAACACAAAGTGCTAATGAAATAAGGAAAGTTTCACCGTTAGAGAGATGTAAACCGATATGTTTTAAACCTTTTTTAATGGTAACCAACGAAATGATAAAAATGGTTAACCCCATATAAAACGGTGCAAACTGTTTTGCATTTAATAATGGGCTGTCGGTATCGAAAATCAATTTTTGCGTGCTGACGAAAATGAGATAAGCAATAATACCGGCAATAAACGGGGTAATAATCCAGCTGCCGAAAATCCCCAATAGACTGCTCCATTCTACCGCATCACTGCCGATGGTTACGCAGGCGAAACCGACAATCGCACCAATGATGGTGTGTGTGGTGGAAACTGGCCAACCTAAGCGAGAAGCTAATACTAACCAGAAACCGGCAGAGAGCAAAGCGCCCATCATTCCTAAAACGAGAATATCTGGTTGATGAATAAATAGTGTAGGATCAATAATACCGTCTTTAATTGTTTCCGCCACTTCACCGCCGGCTAAATAAGCACCGGCACCTTCAAAAATAATTGCAATTATAATTGCTTGACGTGGAGTAATTGCTTTTGAGCCGACAGAAGTTCCCATAGCATTTGAAACGTCATTGGCTCCAATTCCAAATGCCATTAAAAAGCCAAAGACGGCAGTCAAGATAACTAGCAGAGTGCTGTAATTAGATAATGTTTCCATAATGAACCCTAATTATTAAAGTCGCGTTATTGTATTATGAACGCGCTAACATCAATTCAATGCGAGAACCAACACGCTGTGCTTGATCTGCCAATACACCGACCCATTCGATAATTTTGTATAAGAACATCATATCAATTGGATTATAAGAAGCCTCTAGATCAAGAAGGGTGCGACGTAGAACAATCTGCATATGATCGGTATCATCTTCAATTTTATCCAATTCATTGATCATATCGTTTACGAAATTTACTTCACGTCCTCTGAAGCCGGTTTCAAGCAGTTGATCCATTTCATCAATTACTCGGCGAGCTTGATCACTGGAATCCAAACTACGGCGCACATAAGCTAAAAATTCAGTTTGAATTTGTTCGGGAACGTGTAACTTTCGACCAATTACACGACCTGAAATATCTTTTGCATAGTTCGCCAATTTATCCAGTTGTGTGACTAATTCCAGCAAATCACCACGTTCGACAGGCATAAAAATACCACGAGGCAGTTTTAAACGAATTTCACGTTTTAATAAATCAGCTTGCTTTTCTAATTCTGAAATTTTATTACGAATTTGCTGTGCGGTATCCCAATCATCGGCATAACAGGCTTCGAAGAAAGGAATTAGCATTGCACAGGCTTCATTAACTTTGGTGGAATGTTTTTGCAATGGTTTAAGGGGGGATTGGGCAAATAGACCAAGAATATTATTGATTGCCATAGACATCTCCTTAATTGAGTTTGTTGGCAGTAGCGCCGGATAAAAGCTGGCGCGAATTTTACAATAGACTATTTCCTACTGACAAGATTTTATTTTATACAGCGGTAGCAAAATTTGTTAAAGTAACGAAATTGATAAAATTAGGTAAGAGAATCGAAAAAAATGCAAGAAATAGAGCTGAAATTAACGACAAATCAAGAGGTTATCAATAGTCTGAAACAGGAATTGAGTCATTTTCGTTTATTAAAGCATTATCAGGCAAGCAGTCAAAATTGTTATTTTGATACGGAAGACCACTTTTTTTCACAGCAAAAAATGGGGTTGCGTGTGCGTAATGAAGAGGGTGTTTATACGATGACTTTAAAAACAGCCGGCACAACACAAGGCGGGTTGCATATGCGACCGGAATATAATGTTCGTTTATCGCAACCGCAGCCGGACTTGAAGTTATTTGGTCAATTTTCTGAATTGACATTAGCCCATTCTTATGCGGAGTTGCAATGCTCACTTCAGCCTATTTTTCATACCGATTTTCAACGAGAATATTATTTACTGGAAACCGGTAATGGCACACAGCTGGAAATTGCTATCGATCAGGGTGAAATTAAGGCGAATAATGCGAAAACACCGATTTGTGAGGTTGAGTTTGAATTAAAATCCGGAAAGGTAGCGGATATGCTGAATTTTGTGCAGCATTTTCTTTTTTTGGATGGCATGCGATTAGGGCAAGTCAGTAAAGCGGAACGAGGTTATCGGTTAGCCGGAGTTGCATCAAAAGCGGCATTAATGACGATTGATGAGTGGCGACAATTTCTTGAACAGAGATTTACATCAACCGCACAACAAGTAAATGCGCTGTTCCAATATGAACTGAAATTATTAAAAAATTTAGAAAAACTCGATCTTGATCGCATTTCACAGAGTCAAGCAGAAACAACAGCATTAATTGGACTATTCTTCACGCTTTATCAATACAGTTGTGAGCAAGAAGCGTTATTTACGCAGCTTTTAGATGAAGAGTCGTCAACAGAAATGATCGAAATTAACCGGTTTGTATATCAACAAATTAGAAAAATGATTGCTCAACACGTGGAGCAGCAGGATAATCAGCGCGCATTGCAGCAGTTGGTGGAGTTAACTTCTCAAGGAAGATATCTACAAAAAATGATTAATCTATTAAAAATAACATTGAAGTTGAAATAGGTATGGCAAAAGTAAAAACAGCTTATGTATGTAATGATTGCGGCGCGGAATATGCCCGTTGGCAAGGGCAGTGCAGTGCCTGTCACGCGTGGAATACGATCACGGAAGTAAGAATTGCATCGACAAATAGTAAAAACGATCGCTTTAGTGGTTATGCCGGGGCAAGCGGCAGCAAAGTGCAAAAATTGTCGGAAATTAGTTTATCGGAATTGCCTCGTTTCAGTAGTGGCTTTAATGAGCTTGATCGTGTTTTAGGCGGCGGCATTGTGCCGGGCAGTGCAATTTTAATCGGCGGACATCCGGGAGCCGGTAAAAGTACATTGTTATTGCAAGTGATGTGCGGTTTAGCACAATCAATGCCGACGCTCTATGTTACAGGGGAAGAGTCATTGCAACAGGTGGCAATGCGAGCAAAACGTCTGAATTTACCGATGGATAATTTGCAAATGTTGTCAGAAACTTCGGTAGAGCAGATTTGTGTTACGGCGGATCAGCTTAAACCGAAAATAATGGTGATTGACTCAATTCAGGTAATGCATTTGGCAGATATTCAATCTTCACCCGGCAGCGTTTCCCAAGTTAGAGAGTGCGCCTCTTATTTAACGCGTTATGCCAAAATGAATCAGGTGGCGATTATTATGGTGGGACACGTTACGAAAGATGGCACCTTAGCCGGGCCGAAGGTGTTGGAACACTGTATCGACTGTTCGATCTTATTGGAGGGAGAGTCAGATTCGCGTTTTCGCACCCTTCGCAGTCAGAAAAATCGTTTTGGTGCGGTAAATGAACTGGGTGTTTTCGGAATGACGGAACAGGGCTTAAAAGAGGTTAAAAATCCATCTGCTATTTTCTTAAGTCGAGGTGAAGAGCAAACGCCGGGTAGTTCTGTTGTCGTATTATGGGAAGGAACGCGCCCGCTTTTAGTGGAAATTCAAGCATTGGTGGACCACTCCTTGTTGGCAAATCCGCGGCGGGTGGCGGTCGGATTGGATCATAACCGTGTCGCATTGTTATTGGCAGTGCTTCATCGTCACGGTGGCTTACAAATGGCAGATCAGGATATTTTCGTCAATGTTGTCGGTGGCGTGAAAGTGACCGAAACCAGTGCGGATTTAGCATTATTATTAGCGTTAATCTCCAGCTTTCGTAATCGCGCTCTTCCGCGTGATTTAGTGGTGTTCGGAGAAGTTGGCTTAGCCGGGGAAATTCGCCCGGTGCCGAGTGGACAGGAGCGTATCAGTGAAGCAGCTAAACACGGTTTTCGCAGAGCCATAGTGCCGTTTGCCAATCGACCTAAAAACACAATCGAAAATATGCAAGTTTTTGCAGTTAAAAAATTAAGCGATGCTTTGCAAGTGTTGGATGGATTTTAATGGTTAATACAGAAAATATTTCTGAATAATATTGGTTTTTTGCGGCGTTTTGTGGTATAAAACGCACCGCCTTTCTGTCGTAAAAATTTGAAAGGTTTAATTTTAATTCACACACATATCGACACTAACAATCGGGGTGCCAAACGGTCGGTTGTTTAGGGATATGTGGAGGCTAAACCCCAACTAAATAAGGAAAAAATTATGGCACAAGTTACAATGCGTGAAATGCTACAAGCTGGCGTTCATTTCGGTCACCAAACTCGTTATTGGAATCCAAAAATGAAACCTTTCATTTTCGGACCACGTAACGGCGTTCATATCATCAACTTAGAAAAAACTTTACCTATGTTTAATGCAGCGTTGGAAGAATTAAAACGCATCGCACAAAATAACGGTAAAATTCTTTTCGTTGGTACAAAACGTGCCGCAACTGATCCGGTGCAAGCAGCAGCATTAGATTGCCAACAATTCTATGTAAACCACCGTTGGTTAGGTGGTATGTTGACTAACTGGAAAACAGTACGTCAATCAATCAAACGCTTAAAAGATTTAGAAACTCAATCTCAAGACGGTACATTTGATAAATTAACCAAAAAAGAAGCGTTAATGCGTACTCGTGAGATGGAAAAATTAGAGTTAAGTCTTGGCGGTATCAAAGATATGGGCGGCTTACCTGATGCATTATTCGTTATTGCAGCAGACCACGAACATATCGCAATCAAAGAAGCAAATAACCTTGGTATTCCTGTATTTGCTATTGTTGATACTAACTCTGATCCTGATGGCGTTGATTACGTGATCCCTGGTAACGATGACGCAGTAAGAGCAATCCAACTTTACTTAACTGCAGCAGCAGATGCTGTTAAAGAAGGTAAAGCACAGGCTCAAGGTGCAGTAGCTGAAGAAGCTTTTGAAGAATTGGCTGCAGACGCTGAAGCTAAAGCTGAATAATTGTATCGGGATATAATAAGGTTAAATCCCTTATTAACCGCAGTAAATTAACTGGTTAGCAGGGGACTTTTTAAGTTCCCTGTTTTATAAGTCGAGTAGACAGAGAGGATTTAAAAATGGCTGAAATTACAGCATCATTAGTAAAAGAATTACGTGAACGTACCGGCGCCGGTATGATGGAGTGTAAAAAAGCACTTGTTGAAGCAAACGGCGATATCGAATTAGCAATCGACAATATGCGTAAATCAGGTCAAGCAAAAGCGGCTAAAAAAGCAGGTCGTGTTGCTGCTGAAGGTGTAATCATCGTTCGTATCAAAGATGGTTTCGGTGTTGCTGTTGAAATGAACTGCGAAACAGACTTCGTAGCAAAAGATTCAGGATTCTTGGCATTAGCAAACAAAGTTGCTGATTATGCGTTAGAAAATAAAGTAACAGATATTGATGTATTAAAAGCTCACTTTGAAGATGAACGTGCAGCATTAGTTGCGAAAATCGGGGAAAATATGAATATTCGTCGTGTTTCTGCAATCAGTGGCGACGCTATCGGTTCATACTTACACGGTGCGAAAATCGGTGTATTGGTTGCAGCAAGCAATGCGGATGAAGAATTAATGAAACATATCGCAATGCACATTGCAGCAAGCCGCCCTGAATATGTAAATCCTTCTGATGTTCCTGCTGATGTTGTTGCTCACGAACGTCAAATTCAGGTTGAGATCGCAATGCAATCCGGTAAACCACGTGAAATTGCAGAAAAAATGGTAGAAGGTCGTATGAAGAAATTTACCGGCGAAGTTTCTTTAACAGGTCAACCATTTGTAATGGATCCATCAAAAACTGTTGGTGAATTATTAAAAGAAAAAGGTGCAACAGTATCAAGCTTCATTCGTTTAGAAGTGGGTGAAGGTATTGAGAAAGTTGAATCTGATTTCGCAGCAGAAGTTGCAGCGATGTCAAAGGCTTAATTGCTGAATGAAAAAAGCGAGGAAACTCGCTTTTTTTATAAGTAAATTATTCAGTACTTTTGAAGTTGTAATGATATTGAAAGAGTAATAAATAATTTATTTGGAAACAAAAAAGGAAAGCACAATGAGTCAATTAAAACCAATTTATAACCGTATTTTGCTTAAATTAAGTGGTGAAGCTTTGCAAGGAGATGAGGGCTTCGGCATTGATCCTTCCATTCTTGATCGTATGGCGAAGGAGATCAAAGATTTACTTGAACTGGGTGTACAGGTGGCGGTTGTATTAGGCGGTGGTAATTTATTCCGCGGTGCAAAATTGGCGAAAGCGGGAATGAACCGTGTTGTTGGCGACCATATGGGGATGTTGGCAACAGTAATGAACGGTTTGGCGATGCGTGATTCCTTACATCGTGCCGATGTCAATGCAAAATTAATGTCGGCGTTTCCATTAAACGGTGTGTGCGATACTTATAGTTGGGCACAAGCAATTCGTTTGTTAAGACAAGGACAGGTTGTTATTTTTTCAGCAGGAACAGGAAATCCATTCTTTACCACTGATTCTGCTGCTTGCCTTCGTGGTATTGAAATTGAGGCGGATGTGGTGTTAAAAGCGACTAAAGTAGATGGTGTTTATGATTGCGATCCGGCGACTAATCCGAATGCCAAACTTTATTCTACATTGACTTATCAGGAAGTGTTGGAAAAAGAGTTAAAAGTGATGGATTTAGCTGCGTTTACATTGGCACGTGATCACGGAATGCCAATTCGTGTATTTAATATGAATAAACCGGGCGCATTACGTCGTGTGATTCTTGGTGAACCGGAAGGTACATTGATTACAGACAAAAAATAGATTTAAAAATCGTTTTGCATTCGTTACAATTCAGACAATCCTCTAATTTGGTAACCGCTATCTGGCGGAATAGGATTGAAAGAGTAAAACTTGATCAGATTTGCACAAAATCCATAAGGTGATGAAACCTTATGGATTGTTTTGTAAATTAAAACATCAGAAATTGTCATTCCATTCAAAATAAAAGGAACATAGTGTGATTAAAACAATTAAAGATGAAGCGCAACAACGTATGGAAAAAAGTGTTGAAGCGTTAAAAAATCAAATTTCAAAAATTCGTACCGGACGTGCTCATCCAAGTTTATTGGATGGTATTCACGTTGAATACTATGGTGCTGCGACACCGTTGCGTCAGGTCGCAAATGTGGTGGCTGAAGATGCACGTACACTTGCTATCACTGTATTTGACCGTAGTCTTATTTCTGCTGTAGAAAAAGCGATTATGGCATCAGATTTGGGATTAAATCCGGCATCTGCAGGTACTGTCATTCGCGTTCCGTTGCCACCATTGACAGAAGAACGTCGCCGCGATCTGACTAAAATTGTTCGTGCCGAAGCGGAACAAGGCCGTGTTGCTGTACGTAACATTCGTCGTGATGCCAATGATAAAATCAAAGCATTATTAAAAGAAAAAGAAATCAGTGAAAATGATGAACGCAAAGCACAGGATGAAATCCAGAAATTAACTGATCTTTATGTGAAGAAAGTTGATGAAGCTTTAGCGGAAAAAGAAAAAGAATTAATGGATTTCTAATGATAATGTGAAGTAACTGGTGCGAATTTTCGTACCAGTTATTTTTTATTACCGCTGTTTCCAGGTGCGGTAAATCGTGGATCGTTCCTAAACTTGGGTAATAAGATTAATATTACAGCGCTTATCCAATAGTGAATATTGAAATACGTCTATTAACAGATCAATCATAACATTATGAAAAATATCGTTATCTTAGGTTCTACCGGCTCAATCGGGAAAAGTACACTTTCTGTCATTAAACAAAATAAGGATTATCAGGTTTTTGCGTTAGTAGCCAATAGTAATGTTGAGCTGATTACAGAACAATGCTTGGAATTTGAACCGCTCTTTGTGGCATTAGCAAACCACGATGCCGCTAAACAGGTGGCAGAAAAATTAAAACGACAAGGTTGTGCGACAGAAGTGCTGGCCGGCGAAGAGGCGATTTGTGAATTGGCAGCACACGAAAAAGCAGATATGGTAATGGCGGCGATTGTCGGTGCGGCAGGATTATTACCGACTTTGTCGGCAATTAAAGCCGGCAAACGTATTTTGTTGGCAAATAAAGAATCTTTGGTCACTTGCGGGCAGGTTTTTCTCAATGCAGTAAAACAATATGGTGCGACATTATTGCCGGTGGACAGTGAACATAATGCGATATTTCAATCATTACCAGTGGAAGCACAACAAAATATCGGTTTTTGTGAATTACAACGCTTAGGTATCAGTAAAATTGTGCTAACCGGTTCCGGCGGGCCATTCAGAACGAAACCGTTGGATGAGTTTGAAACTATTACTCCGGCGCAAGCTATTGCACATCCTAATTGGTCGATGGGTGCAAAAATTTCGGTGGATTCCGCTACAATGATGAATAAAGGGTTGGAATATATTGAAGCACGTTGGTTATTTAATGCGAGTGCGGAGCAGATGGAAATTATTATTCACCCGCAGTCAATTATTCATTCAATGGTGCGTTATATTGATGGCAGTGTCATTGCGCAAATGGGCAATCCGGATATGCGGACACCTATTGCCGAAACAATGTCTTACCCGAAACGGATTGTTTCCGGCGTAGCGCCGTTAGATTTTACCAAAATTGCTGAATTAACCTTTATCGAGCCGGATTTTCAGCGTTATCCTAATTTGAAGTTGGCAATTGAGGCATTTGCTGCCGGGCAATATGCAACAACAGCAATGAATGCGGCGAATGAGATTGCGGTTGCGGCATTTTTACAACAAAGACTTAAATTCACTCAAATTGCCGAGATCAATCGATTTGTTGTCGAAAAAATTCCTTCACAGGCAATTAAGTCAGTAGATGATGTGTTGGCTGTTGATAAAATCGCCAGAGAAATTGCCAATGATCGTATTTTAAGTTTTTAATCTATAGTTCGCGTGGTATATTGTCGCTCGATTTTAATTAGTCTATTTGGTGAAAAATGTCGTTAGATCCGGAAAATATTCCCCAGCACGTTGCTATCATTATGGATGGTAACGGTCGTTGGGCAAAACAGAAAGGTAAATTGCGCGTTTTTGGGCATCGCAATGGTGCGCAAGCAGTCAGACGTGCGGTTTATTATGCGGCACAAACCGGTATCAAATATTTAACACTTTATGCATTCAGTAGCGAAAATTGGCAACGTCCTGAGAACGAAGTGAATGCACTAATGGATCTTTTTATCAGAATGCTTGATCTGGAAGTGAATAAATTGCACAAGAATAATATCCGTTTGAATATTCTTGGTGATATTTCCCGTTTCAGTGAAGGGCTGCAAAAACGAATTCATCACGCGCAACAGCTCACACAAAATAATACCCAATTAACACTAAATATTGCGGCTAATTATGGCGGCAGATGGGATATTTTACAGGCAGCAAAACAGATGTGCCGTGATGTTCGGACCAACAATCTTGAGTTGGAAAATGTGGATGAAGCTCTGTTTTCGCGTTATCTAACAACAGCCGATCAACCGATGGTCGATCTTTTGATTCGAACCAGCGGTGAACAACGCATCAGTAATTTTCTGTTATGGCAGGCGGCTTATGCCGAATTCTATTTTACAGAGGTTTTATGGCCGGATTTCTCCGAGCAGGAATTTGAACAGGCATTATATTTTTATCAACAACGGGAGCGCCGGTTCGGGGCCCTTTCAAAAGGATCATAGGAGTCTATTTTGTTAAAAGCTCGAATTTTGTCAGCATTGGTATTAGTTGGCATTGTTTTCATTGTATTATTTGTCTTTCCTCCATTGCTGTTTGCTTGCACCGTGGCATTGTTGGTGACTTTGGCTGTGTGGGAGTGGACGCAGTTCGCCAAGATTAAACAGCCGCTTGTGCGCCTAATTATTACTACGATTGCAGCGGCATTTCTTTATTTGTTCCTTTATGCCAATAGTGATTATATTTCCGGCGGCAACATTCTGAACAATGTGTCTGAATTATTGATTGTTTCTTCATTAGTTTGGTGGATTATCGCTTTTTGTTTAGTATTGAGTTATCCGAAAAGTACCGCAGTTTGGGGAAATTCAAGCATTGCACAGCTGTTATTTGCCTTTTTTACGCTCGCTCCTTTCTTTTTGAGTTTGATGGCATTACGTTTTTATCATTACAACAGTAATCCGTATCAAGGCATTGTATTGTTGCTTTATGTATTTTTATTGGTTTGGGCGGCGGATACCGGTGCCTATTTTGCCGGTAGAAAATTCGGTAAACATAAATTAGCACCGAAAGTTTCTCCGGGTAAAACCTGGCAAGGTGCGATTGGCGGTGTATTGTTGTCAGCAGTGGTGGCTTGTATTTTCTTAAGCATTGCACCGTTTTATCAGCAAAGCAATCTTTCATTCTTTCAATTAATTGCCTTGTCGGTGCTAACCGTGTTTGTTTCTATTCTTGGTGATTTGAGTGAGAGTATGTTTAAACGTCATTGCGGTATTAAAGACAGCAGCCAATTAATTCCGGGACACGGTGGAATTATGGATCGTATTGACAGCTTGACTGCCGCATTGCCGGTATTCAGTGCCTTTTTCTTTGTTTTAAATTAAGGATTGTTATGCCATCGTTTTTGTGGACAACGTTATCGTTTATTGTTGTTATTGCCATTCTTGTGTTTGTACACGAGTTTGGACACTTTTGGGTGGCTAGGTGTTGTGGTGTAATGGTGCAGCGTTTTTCCATCGGTTTCGGTAAAGTGTTGTGGCGCAAGACGGATAAATATGGTACTGAGTTTGCTATTTCTCTTATTCCTCTCGGTGGCTATGTCAAAATGTTGGATGAGCGCAATGAAACTGTTGCACCGGAATTGCGTCAAAAGGCATTTAATTATCAACCTGTACGTAATCGCCTGCTGATTTATGCCGCTGGACCATTAGCGAATTTTTTATTTGCACTGTTCGCTTTTTGGATCGTATATCTGCTCGGCATTCCTACCTTGCGACCGATTATTGATAATATTCGACCTGACTCTATTGCAGCACAGGCAAAATTGCCAACCAATTATCAAATTACTGCCATTGATCAGCAGCTTATTCATAACTGGGAAGATGTGAATCTGGTGTTGGCAGCGAAAATGGGAGAGCCTTCGATAACTATTTCATTGCAAGATACCGCATCGGATAATGTGGTGAATAAGACGTTGAATTTGGCGAATTGGCATTTTGATCCAAGTGAACAGTCGGCAATGTCGGCATTGGGAATTGAGCCGAAAGCAACAAAAATTGAAAATGTGATTGCGAAAATATCAGAAAATTCACCGGCACAAAAAAGTGGCTTGAAAGTTGGTGATCAGATAGTGGCAATTAATGAACAGAAAGTGAATTGGCGTCAATTTGTTGAGGAAATTCAAAAACATAAATTACAGCCTTTTGAATTGACAATTCAAAGAAATGGCCAAGCACAAACAGTTAAAATTCAACCTGAATTAAACGAAAAAGGAAAGCCTTATATCGGTGTAATGCCGACAGTACATCAAGTTGATGCAAAATATATCGAAACTCAGCAGTATGATCCGCTTTCCGCATTTTCACATTCGTGGCAAATGGTAGAACAGTTGTCGTGGGCGACATTGAAAATTATTGGAAAACTTTTTACCGGTGAGGTTGGTCTAAACAGCTTGGGTGGTCCAATTTCCATTGCGCAAGGAGCGGGTATATCATCGGAAAATGGCTTCACCTATTTCTTACGTTTTATGGCATTGATCAGTGTGAATTTAGGGATGATGAATCTGTTTCCATTGCCGGTTTTAGATGGCGGTCAGATGGTGTTTTTATTGATAGAAGGCATCACTAAACGGCCGGTGTCGGAAAAAATACAGAATATTGCATACCGCATTGGGGTTGCATTACTATTATGGCTTACGGTTTTTGTGTTATTTAATGATATAATGCGTTTATAATATGGCAGTAAATTTCACTTTTACTGTTATTGAAAAAACAACAGGATTGAACAATATGAAGAAACTTTTATTAACTAGTTTATTATTTAGCAGTACCGCAACGTTTGCTGCACCATTTGTTGTGAAAGATATTCGCTTAGATGGTGTTTCAGAAGGGAATAGAAGTGCAATTATGGCGCGTTTACCCGTCAAAGTTGGGCAAACTATTACCGATCAAGATATCTCTAATCTTGTTCGAGCATTATATCTGAATGGTTCCTTTTCTAATGTTCAAGCTTCTCGAGAAGGAAATACTTTAGTTCTTCATATTGCGGAAAGAGCTGTGATTAATAGCTTAGAGTTTTCTGGAAATGATTCGATTCCAAAAGATGCCTTGCAAGATAACCTTAATGCGAATGATATCAAAGCAGGCAGCTTACTTAATCGTGAAAAGTTAGATGCATTTAAAACTGAATTAGAAAATTATTATCACTCTATTGGTTTTTATAATGCCAAAGTTAATTTCGATATTGATCAAGTTGCAAGCAACCAAGCTAATGTGAAATTAAATATCACTGAAGGCGATCGTGCATTAGTGAAAGAGATTAATTTTTCAGGCAATAAAGCATTCGATAAAGATACATTATTAGATCAAATGGAAGTTCAGCCGGATGTTTCTTGGTGGAATTTCTTTGCAAGTAGTAAATTAGATCAACAAAAATTCCAAAATGATCTACAAGCGATTAAGACTTTTTATCTAAATAAAGGGTATCCAAAATTTAATATTACTGATGTAAAAACGAAAGTCAGTGATGATAAAAAAGATATTGCAATTACCATTGATGTTTCTGAAGGTGAACAATACACCGTAAGTGGCGTTCGTATTGTAGGGGATACAGCGGGATTAATGCCACAAATGGAACCATTATTGAAGAAAATTTATGTGGGTGAATTGTTTAATGGTGATAATGCGAAAGATGTTGAAGATGGCATTAAAACTATCTTAGGTGACAATAGTTATGCTGCACCACAAGTGAGCTTAGTGCCTGAATTTAATGAAGAAAAACATAAAGTGAATTTAACTTATGTGGTGGATGCAGGACGCCGTTATTACGTACGTAACATCTTATTCAAAGGTAATGATGCGAGTGCAGATAAAACATTACGTCAAGAAATGCGTCAACAAGAAGGTGCATTGTATTCTTTATCTGCTATTCAACAAGGTAAATTACGCTTAGAACGTACAGGTTTCTTTGAAACTGTGGATAGTTCTACGGAAATGGTGAAAGGCACTAATGACCAAATGGATGTTATCTATAAAGTAAAAGAGCGCAATACCGGAAGTATTAACTTCGGTATTGGTTACGGTACAGAAAGTGGTTTGAGTTATAACGCAAGTGTAAAACAAGATAACTTCTTAGGAACTGGAGCGTCAGCAAGCTTATCTGGAACACGTAATGACTATGGGATGAGTATCGCGTTAGGTTATAACGAACCGTATTTTACTAAAGATGGCGTGAGTCTTGGTGGTAATGTTTATTATGAAACATACGATAACTCAAAGAATAATAACCAAGCTTCTTACTCTAAAACCTCATATGGTATTGATACAACTTTAGGTTTCCCAGTAGATGAAAATAACTCTTATTATGTGGGATTAGGTTATGCACATAATAAATTGAAAGATATTGAGCCTGAATATAACCGTGCACTTTATTTAGAATCAATTGAAGCAAAAGAGTGGGAGTTTTCTAACCATGATTTCGATTTCAGCTTAGGTTGGGGATATAACAGTTTAAATCGTGGTTTCTTCCCAACACAAGGGATTAAAGCTAATATCGGTGGACGTATTAGTATCCCAGGTTCAGATAATAAATATTATAAATTGAATGCAAATATTGTGGGCTATTATCCATTAAATCGTGCAGAAACTTGGGTACTTTCTGGTAAAGCAGGGTTCAATTATGCAAATGGATTTGGTGGTAAAAAATTACCGTTCTATCAATACTATACTGCTGGCGGAATTGGTTCATTGCGTGGTTTCTCTTATGGCGCGGTAGGTCCAAATGCGTTTTATCTTACTAATAACGCACCTAGTGGATGTTTAGATGGCACAATCCATAACGAATTTGAGTGTTATGTGAATGGACAAAGTACCGATGTTATTGGTGGTAATGCAATGGCAACTACCAGTATTGAATTGATTGTGCCGACACCATTTGTGAGTGATAAAAATCAAACAACAGTAAGAACATCATTCTTTGTTGATGCCGCAAGCGTTTGGAATACACATTGGGATAAATCATTCTCTACAAAATATAATTTACCAGATTACAGTGATCCGAGTCGGGTAAGAGCATCTGCAGGGATTTCATTCCAATGGCAATCACCAATTGGACCATTGGTATTCTCGTATGCGAAACCAATCAAAAAATATGAAGGTGATGATGTAGAACAGTTCCAATTTAGTATTGGTGGTACATTCTAAAAAATTTATGAGAACTTATTTATAAATAAGTTCTCTAATACAACCCAATTTAATTAATAAATATACTCTAGGAGTTTTTATGAAAAAATCTTTAAAAGTTGCAGGATTAACTTTAGCATTAGCAAGCAGTGCATTATTTGCTTCAGTAGCAAATGCAGAAGAAAATATTGCATTTATCAATTTTGCTTATATCTCCCAAAATGCACCAGAGCGTCAAGCTGCATTGAAAAAATTGGATGAAGAATTTAAAGCACCTGTTGAACAGTTACGTGCAAAAGAACAAGCAATTGTAGATAAAATCCAAAAATTACAAAAAGACGGTAAAAATCTACGTCAAGCAGACATCAAAAAACGTGAAGATGAAATCAATAAATTACGTGCTGACTATGATAAAGAAGCCAATGAATTACAACAAAAAATCAACCAACGTCGTTCAGAAGAAGAGAATAAAGTTGTAGAGTCTATCCTAAAAGTGGTTAATGAAGTTGCAAAAGAGAAAAAATATACTTTCGTAATTGATGCTAATGCGGTGGCTTTTGCAGTTGATGGCAAAAACATTACTAAAGATGTGATGGATAAACTTGTTCCAGCAGCACAACCAGCGAAAAAATAAGGAATAGCTGGAATTATGCAACAATACCGTCTAAGTGAGTTGGCGGAAAAAGTCGGCGGTACTCTTAAGGGTAACGCCGATATTTTCGTTGAAAGTATTGCACCGTTGGAACGTGCGACTTCGCAACAATTAACCTTTATTTCTAATCCTAAGTTTCGCCCACTACTTGCACAAAGCCAAGCCGGCGCGTTGCTAGTTAGTGAAGCGGATTTGCCTTATTGCGCTGACCATCAAAATGTGATCGTGGTGAAAGATCCTTATGTTGCTTATGCAATTGTAGCACAGTTAATGGATACCACACCGAAACCTGCTGCCGATATTGCGCAAAGCGCAGTGATCTCTGCAAGTGCCCTATTAGGAAAAAATGTCAGCATCGGAGCGAATGCCGTCATTGAAGATGGCGTTGTTATTGGTGATGATGTTTGTATCGGTGCCGGATGTTTTATTGGTAAAAATGCCAAAATCGGTGCAAGAACAAAATTATGGGCAAATGTATCGGTTTATCACAATGTTGAGATTGGCGAAGATTGCTTGATTCAATCCTCAGCAGTTATTGGTAGTGATGGATTCGGTTATGCGAATGAACGCGGTAAATGGATTAAAATTCCGCAAACCGGCAGTGTGATTATCGGCAACCGTGTTGAAATCGGTGCTTGCACCTGTATTGATCGTGGTGCATTGGATTCCACCGTAATTGAAGATAATGTCATTATTGATAACCTTTGCCAAATTGCACATAACGTCCATATCGGTACCGGAACAGCAGTTGCCGGCGGTGTAATTATGGCAGGCAGTCTGCACGTTGGGCGTTATTGCCTGATCGGCGGTGCAAGTGTTATTAATGGTCATATGGAAATCTGTGATGGTGTGACCATTACCGGTATGGGAATGGTGATGCGTCCAATCACCGAGCCGGGAGTCTATTCTTCAGGTATTCCGTTACAAACCAATAAGGAGTGGCGTAAGACTGCAGCTTTAACATTGGGCATTAACGATATGAATAAACGCTTGAAAGCGTTGGAAAAACAAATTAAAAACAGCAACAATTAACTCTATTTTTAAGGGGCAACTACAGTGACAACCGAACGAGAACCACGAATAGTCGATATTGATGAAATTATGCAGCTTTTGCCACACCGTTACCCATTTTTGTTGGTTGATCGTGTGTTGGATTTTGAAGAAGGCAAATGGATTAAAGCGATCAAAAATGTAAGCGTTAATGAGCCTTGTTTTACCGGTCATTTCCCACAAAAACCGATTTTTCCGGGCGTGTTGATCCTTGAGGCATTAGCACAGGCAGCCGGTGTGTTGGCATTTAAAACCACACAGCTTTCTGAAAATGAGCTTTATTATTTTGCCGCGATTGATAATGCGCGTTTTAAAAAACCGGTATTCCCGGGTGATCAATTGTTACTAACGATTGAGTTTGAACGTGAAAGACGTGGTGTAATGCGTTTTAAAGGTGTAGCGACAATTGATGGGCAATTAGTGTGCGAAGCTGATTTAATGTGTGCCAGACGAGGAGTGTAATATGATCCATCCAAGTGCCAAGATTCATCCGACAGCCATTGTCGAAGAGGGTGCGGTGATCGCCGAAAACGTGGTGATCGGCCCGTTTTGTATTGTTGAAAAAACAGTCGAAATCGGCGCGAATACGGTATTAAATTCACACATTGTAGTAAAAGGCAAAACGAAAATCGGTGAAAACAACCATATCTTCCAATTTGCGACTATTGGTGAAATTAATCAGGATTTGAAATATGCCGGTGAAGTGACAGAAACGGTTATCGGCAATAATAATCGTATTCGCGAGCACGTTACCATCCATCGAGGCACAGTGCAGGGCGGTGGAATCACCAAAATTGGCGATAATAATCTCTTTATGGTGAATGCGCATATTGCACACGATTGCCAAATTAAAAATAACTGTATTTTGGCGAATAACGCGACCTTGGCAGGACACGTTCAATTGGATGATTTCGTCATTGTCGGTGGAATGTCCGCTATCCATCAGTTTGTTATTGTTGGTGCACACGTAATGTTGGGCGGTGGTTCAATGGTGAGTCAGGATGTGCCGCCGTATGTGATGGCACAAGGAAATCACGCACGCCCATTCGGTATCAATATTGAGGGCTTAAAACGTCGTGGTTTCGATAAACCGACACTACACGTGATTCGTAGTGTTTATAAATTGATCTATCGTAGTGATAAAACGTTGGAAGAGATTATGCCGGAAATTGAGCAGATTGCAGCAACCGAGTCTTCAATCAGTTTCTTTATTGATTTCTTTAAACGTTCGACACGCGGCATTATTCGTTAATTGTTGCATTTATATTATTAATTAAATTTAAACCGTACTTTATACACCAATAAAGTGCGGTTTATTTATCAAAACTTGTTAGCAGCCATAATTTCACTATTTATGGCGGCAGAATGTATTTAATTTGGGAGCAGTGTAACTCCTTCCAGATCAAGGAATTTATAGAGAATGTTTTATCTGTTTTCTATAAATTAAAAGGTTGAAACAGCAAAACTTGTTGAGCAAGGAGAAAGAGAATGCAGGATCTTCCGCTTAGTGCGAATGATGCGCCTACGATTGCGATTGTTGCTGGAGAGGCATCCGGCGATACATTAGGCGCAGGATTGATTCAAGCCTTAAAAATCCGTTATCCGCAAGCGAAATTCATCGGTATCGGCGGTACTAAAATGCAACAGCAAGGCTTTGAGTCGCTTTTTGATATGGAAGAGTTGAGCGTTATGGGGTTAATGGAAGTGGTAAAACATTTACCCCGCTTGTTAAAAATACGTCGCTCACTGATTGAACAATTATTAAAGCTAAAACCGGATGTTTTTATCGGGATTGATGCGCCGGATTTTAATATTGATGTTGAATTAAAACTTAAACAGAACGGCATTAAAACCTTGCATTATGTCAGTCCGTCAGTTTGGGCGTGGCGACAAAATAGAATTCATAAAATTGCAAAGGCAGTAAATATGATGTTGGTTTTTATGCCGTTTGAAAAGGCATTTTATGATAAACATCAGGTGCCGTGCCGTTTTATCGGGCATACTCTCGCCGATGCTTTGCCATTGAAACCTGATCGATTGGAAGCTTGTCAATTTTTACAAATTGATCCGCAGCAACGTTATTTAGCGATTTTGGTCGGCAGCCGTCATAATGAAGTTGCCTTTTTGGCAGAAACCTTTATCAAAACTGCGCTTTTGCTTAAACAACAATATCCGGATATTAAATTATTAGTGCCGTTGGCGAACGAGAAACGTCGTCAACAGTTTGAGCAAATTTTGCAGCAGACGGCACCGGATCTGGAAATGATTTTATTGGATGGACAGGCTAAACAGTCGATGATTGCGGCAGAGGCGACATTATTGGCATCCGGTACGGCAGCATTGGAAGCAATGTTGTGTAAATCACCGATGGTGGTTGGTTATAAAATGAAAGGCAGCACCTATTGGTTAGCGAAACGATTAGTCAAAACCGATTATATTTCGTTGCCGAATATTTTAGCGAATAAGATGTTGGTGCCGGAGATGGTTCAAGAACAATGCGAGCCGACATTATTGGCAGAAAAATTGGCAATCTACTTTTCTGAAAATGAACAGGATCGCCGTTACCGTGCTGAATTACGGCAAACATTTACCGATTTGCATCGCGCTATCCAACAGGATGCGGATAAATTAGCGGCAGAAGCAGTAAGCGATATTTTAGAAGGAAATGTTGAAGTATGACCGATTTTGTCTATCCGAATGCAAAACTAATTGCCGGCGTGGATGAGGTCGGTCGAGGCCCATTAGTCGGTGCGGTGGTAACAGCAGCAGTGATTTTAGATCCGGAAAGGCCGATAACCGGTTTAGCTGATTCTAAAAAATTGTCCGAAAAAAAACGTCTGTTGCTTGCCGAAGAGATAAAAGAAAAAGCGCTAGCGTGGAGTTTGGGCAGAGCGGAAGCCACAGAGATTGATCAGCTTAATATTTTACAAGCGACAATGTTGGCGATGTGCCGTGCAGTGCAAGGATTACATATTCAGCCAGATTTTGTCTTAATTGATGGTAATCGTATTCCAAAAAATTTGGGGATTGCAGCACAGGCTGTGGTGAAAGGTGATAGCTTAGTTGCAGAGATTAGTGCAGCCTCGATTTTGGCGAAAGTGGCCCGAGATCAAGAGATGATCGAGTTACATCAAAGATACCCAGAATATGGTTTTGATCGACATAAAGGCTATCCGACAGCCTTGCACCTAGAAAATTTGGCAAAATATGGTATTTTGCCTGAACACCGTAAAAGTTTTGCGCCCGTAAAACAATATATAAAAGGATAAATTATGAAAAAACAGCTATTAGCATTGTTGGCACTTTCTATGGCGACTACAGCTTTCGCCGATAACGCCAAAATTATTGCGCAATTAAAGAAATTAGGCGTTGAAAAAGTGGAGGTTCAAGATTCACCATTAAACGGCTTGAAAGCGGCAGTTACCGATCAAGGCATTTTATATGTTTCTGAAGATGGCAAATATGTATTGCAAGGCAATTTGTATCAATTAACGGATGACGGTGCAATTAATTTTTCCAATAAATTATTGGCAGCACAAGTAGAAAATTTAAAAAATGAGATGATTGTTTATCCGGCAAAAAAAGAAAAATATGTGGTTACGGTATTTATGGATATTACCTGCCATTATTGCCATATTCTGCACGAACAGTTGAAACAATATAATGATTTGGGTATTACCGTACGTTATTTAGCTTTTCCAAGAGGCGGATTATCCAGCCAAGCGGCACAACAAATGGAAAGTATTTGGACCGATAAAGATCCGGCATATGCGTTGAATAAAGCTGAAAAAGGTCATTTGCCGACCAAAATGAAAACGCCGAATATCGTCAGCAAACATTACCAATTAGGTTTACAATATGGTGTGCGCGGCACACCGAGTATCATTTTGCCTAGTGGTGAATTGTTGGGAGGTTATGTGCCTCCGCAAGAGTTGTTAAAAATTTTACAAGAGTAATACTTGAATGCTTAAAAGCAGAATTGTAGTAGATAGAGCAGTAAAAATAGTATGAACGATCAGGCTGTAAAAATTATTCAACGGAGAGAAGTTGCAAACGGAGTTCAAGTGAACGCTGATCCGTTATTGGATCGCATTTATCGCAGTCGAGGCATAGCATCTGAAGCGGAACTAAATTATGCCTTGAAATATATGTTGCCGCCCTCTTTATTGACGCATTTGGAGCAAGCAACTGAATTATTGATTGAAGCCTATCATCAACAAAAGCGGATTGTGATTGTCGGTGATTTTGATGCGGATGGTGCAACCAGTATTGCAGTTGCGGTATTCGCTTTACGTCAGTTAGGGTTTCAATCAGTTGATTTTTTAGTGCCGGATCGTTTTGAACAAGGTTATGGCTTGAGTGTTTCTGTGGCGCAAGATGCGTTGGACAAACAGGCGCAGTTGGTGATTACTGTTGATAACGGCGTTTCCTCACTAGAGGGAGTTGATTATTTAAAACAGCATCAGGTGCAAGTGATTGTTACCGATCACCATTTGCCAGGTGAAAAATTACCAAATGCCGATGTTATTGTGAATCCTAATTTAGCGCATTGCGGTTTTCCATCCAAATATCTCGCTGGAGTGGGGGTGACTTTCTATTTAATGGTGGCGTTACGCGCTGCCTTTCGCCAACAAGGGCTTTTTGCCGATAAAAAAGAGCCTAACTTTGCGGAATTATTGGATTTTGTTGCATTGGGAACCGTGGCGGATGTAGTGCCGTTGGATCACAATAACCGCATTTTGGTTTCGCAAGGCTTGGCAAGAATTCGTGCGCAGCATTGCCATTGTGGCATTCGAGCTTTAATTGAAGTCGCTAATCTGGATATTACACAGATTGTTTCCAGCCATTTAGGCTTTTCTATTGCTCCTCGATTAAATGCCGCCGGCAGAATTGATAATATGTCGATTGGTGTGGAGTTACTTTTAGCAGAAACAATGGAACAGGCGCGAGCGTTAGCGCTGGAATTGGATACACTTAATAAAACACGTAAAGAGATCGAAACCGGTATGAAGCAGGAAGCCTTGCACTATCTGCGTGAATTAAAACCGGTTTATCAGGAAAATACCTTTGCGATTGCGCTTTATCGGCCGGATTGGCACCAAGGTGTATTAGGTATTTTGGCGGCAAGAATGAAAGATCAATTTCATCGCCCGACAGCAATTTTTACCCAGGAAGATGAGGGCATTTTGCGTGGTTCTGCACGATCAATAGAAGGTTTGCATATTCGTGATCTGCTCGATCATATCCATAGCCAACACCCTGAAATCATTATTAAATTCGGTGGTCACGCAATGGCTGCCGGTTTGAGTATTCATCAGCAATATTTCCCGGAATTTCAACGCCTGTTCAATCAATATGCGAAATCTTGGTTGGATGAAAAATCGCTGCAAGGTGTTATTTATACTGACGGTGAACTGGGTTCTCAACAAATGAATGTTTCTACGGCAGAAATGTTGCAGTTTGCAGGGCCTTGGGGGCAGCATTTCCCTGAACCCCAATTTGATGGAGAGTTTCGGATTTTACAGCAACGACTGGTCGGCGAAAAACATCTAAAAATGTTGTTGGAGCCGATACAGGGCGGCGGTTTGTTTGATGCCATTCAGTTTAATGTCGATACCAGACGATTCCCTGATTTATCGATTAAAACAGCGCGAATGGTTTATCATCTCTCGATCAACGAATATCGAGGCAATAGACAAGTACAATTATTAGTCAATTATATAGAGGCATTGGAATAAGCAATGAACAGTATTAAGTTGGCAATGCAAATTTTTTATTTTTTGCTTTTTGCGTTATCGGTGACAGCGAGTTACGCAGAACAGTTGCCGATTTTCAAAGACGGTAAGGACTATTTTTCCTATAAGCAACCGATACAAGAAGAACCGGCAGCAGACAATAAGATCAAAATTAAATTTTTCTTTTCCTATGAGTGTCGTATTTGTTTAATGGCGGCGGATAATTTGAGTTTATATAAACGAATGAATCCGGATAAAGTTGATATTGAATGGATTCCGGCGGCGACACCGGGAGGTTATTTTTCGGCAGCGGTTTATTACTCTCTAGAGAGTATGGGACATCCGGATCTTGCCGATCTATTTATTTTTGATACGGCGGAACAAAAGTTTAATCGAAATAATCGCCATCGAGGGAAATTCTTACAAGAGTGGTTAACACGTAAACAAATTAATTTTGAGACTTTTTTAGAGGTGTTTAATTCGGAATTAGTTGCCACTAAAGTGAATCAATCTATTAATTCGACATCAAAATATGGGGTATTTACCTTGCCGTTTGTTTCAGTTAATGGGCGTTATGTTTTAACTGGTAGTACACTCTATAATGATGATTACACGATGGCGGTTTTGGATTCATTAACAGCAAAAATTGTACAAGAACAACGAGGAAAAAAATGAAAATAGGTATTGTCGGTGCAATGGCACAAGAGGTCGAAATATTACAGAATTTAATGAAAAATAAACGGATAAATAGATTAGCGACTTGTACAATTTATGAGGGCGAAATCGGTCGTCATCAGGTGGCGTTACTGCAATCAGGAATTGGTAAAACCGCAGCAGCAATGGGAACAACCGCATTGATTTTAACTTGCCAACCGGATTGTATTATTAATACCGGCTCGGCAGGTGGTTTAAATCCACAATTAAATATCGGCGATATTATTATTTCTGATAAAGTGTGCTATCACGATGCTGATGTCACCGCTTTTGGTTATGCGAAAGGGCAGTTACCGGCGTGTCCGGAAAAATTTACTGCAGATGAGAAATTGATTGAAATAGTGAATACAGTGGTAACCGAGCAGGCGCAAAATGCTGTGATTGGTTTAGTCTGTTCCGGAGATCAATTTATTAATGGTGCCAATATGATTGCTCGAATTCGTCAGGATTTCCCTGAAGTTGCGGCGGTGGAAATGGAAGCGGCAGCGATAGCTCACACTTGTTACGCGTTTAATGTACCGTTTGTTGTTATTCGTGCCATTTCCGATGTGGCAGATAAAGAATCACATATCTCTTTTGATGAGTTTTTACCGATAGCAGTCAAACAATCCTCCAAGATCGTGTTGGCAGTGTTGGAAAAGTTAGCGTAAATTACTAAAAGCAAAATAGAACAAAAAAGAATCCGTATCCAAAAAGTTAGTTTTCTAACTAATTAAGATGCGGACTCTTTTAGGCATAGTGGACAAGAGTGTTGGTAATAATTACAAAAATAATTAAGACCAACACTTTTTCTATTATTGGGAGCTTTCTATTTCTCGCCGTGTTTTTCCAACCATTGTTGCATAAATTTAATTTCTGCTTGTTGGGCTTTAATAATATTTTCAGCGAGTTGTCTTAGTTCCGGATCTTTACCATATTTTAATTCGACTTCCGCCATTGCTACCGCGCCTTGATGGTGGGGTAACATTCCGGCGGCAAAAGCAACATCCGGATCTTGATGGGAAATGCCTTTCATCATTGAATCGTGCATTGCGCCCATAGATTGCATATAAGCTTCGTTTGCTGCGGACATATGCTGGGAATGCATCATTCCGGCAGAGGCAGAAGAGGCAAATACGAAAATGGCAGCTGCTGACAGTAGTTTTTTCATTGTTACTCCTTTGTTTTCAATCAAAAATCAAAACGCCGGTCAGCATAATCCTTTCCCTAAGGGGAATCAAAATACCTTAAACGGAGTAATTTCGTTTACCAAAAATAGCAGTGCCAATGCGCACCATCGTAGAACCACAAGCAATTGCTGTTTGCATATCGTCCGTCATTCCCATTGATAAGGTGTCAATTTTTTGTTGAGGGAAACGTTGTTGCAGCTGTTGTAACAGCGCTTTCATCTGATTAAAAACGGCAGTTTGTTGGTTAATATCTTCTGTCGGTGTCGGGATTGCCATTAGTCCACGCAGTTGCAATTTTGGTAAGTTAATGATTTGCTGTGCCAGTTCTTCCATTTGTTGCGGAGTGATGCCGGATTTTGAATTTTCATCACTGATATTAATTTGGATCAACACTTGCAACGGTTGGAGGTGATCAGGGCGTTGTTGGCTTAGACGTTCGGCAATTTTTACGCGATCAATTGTTTGTACCCAATCGAAATGCTCCGCCACGATCCGTGTTTTATTGGATTGTAACGGACCGATCAGATGCCAAGTAATGTCGTTAAGATTTTGTTGTTGCGCCAGCTGAATTTTTTTCACACCTTCCTGTACATAATTTTCACCGAATTGACGTTGTCCGGCGTGATAAGCTTTGAGAATGTCGGCGAAAGGTTTAGTTTTGCTGACAGCCAAAAGTGTTACCTCTTGAGTGGGATGACAATCCGCAATCTGTTGGCGAATATGTGCTAAATTTTGTGCAATCTCCATTTTTATCTCCTAAATGCTTAAAACGGTTTTTATTATAGAAAAATTTCTCATTATTCTCATAATTTTATTTGACAAGTGGAATGAATTTAGGTACTTATTATCACCATTGAAATTTAAAAGCGTTATAAAGATTCCTATGACAATGACTGTTATTACGATGACCCGCATTATGATGACCATTATTATTAGTGGGGCGGGTTAGCACTCAAAAAACAGGATTGTTAAACCCGCATCTTAAAAAATGCGGGTTTTTTTATGGGTAATGTTTTAGATAATTTTCAAAATACAATAAAGAGGACAACATCATGCGAGTATTAAAATTTGGCGGAACATCATTGGCAAATCCGGAACGTTTTTCTCAAGCGGGTGAGCTTATTCTGCAAGCACATTTAAAAGATCAGGCAGCTGCCGTGCTTTCTGCGCCGGCAAAAATCACTAACTATTTGGTGGCGCTGGTGGATAAGACAAATAAAGGCGAGGATAAGCAACAGGATGTCAAAGAAGCCAAGCAGATTTTTGAGAATATCTTGAGTGGCTTGAAACAAAAAAATGCGAAATTTGATGATGAAAAATTAAGAAAAGTTGTCCAACAGGAATTTGACCAAATCGAATCTACCCTTTCTCAATTCTCTCCTCAATCTCAATGTCCGGATAATATTAATGCTTCTATCATTTCTCGTGGTGAAAAACTGTCAATTGCGATGATGGCAGCTTGGTTTGAAGCGCAAGGTTACCAAGTACACGTTATTGATCCGGTAAAACAACTGTTAGCACAAGGGGAATATCTGGAGTCTTCTGTGGATATTGAGGAATCCACTAAACGCATTAATGCTCCGTCAATTCCAAAACAGAGTGTGGTGTTAATGGCAGGGTTTACCGCCGGTAATGATAAAGGCGAATTAATGGTGTTAGGGCGCAACGGTTCGGATTATTCCGCCGCGGTTTTAGCCGCTTGTTTACACGCAGATTGTTGTGAAATCTGGACTGATGTGGATGGTGTTTACACTTGTGATCCGCGTTTAGTGCCAGATGCGAGATTGTTGGAAACAATGTCTTATCAGGAGGCGATGGAGCTTTCCTATTTTGGTGCGAAAGTTATTCATCCACGTACCATTGCGCCGATTGCTCAATTTAATATTCCTTGTTTGATTAAAAATACTGGTAATCCAAGTGCAGCAGGCACATTGATTGATGGCAATGTGCATTCTGAAACCTTGCAGGTGAAAGGTATTACCAATTTGAATGACGTGGTAATGTTTAATGTTTCCGGACCAGGAATGCAAGGAATGGTTGGTATGGCAGCACGTGTTTTTGACACAATGTCAAGAGCTGGCATTTCTGTTATTTTAATTACCCAGTCTTCATCAGAATATAGTATTAGTTTTTGTGTACCACAAAAATCTGCTACTAAAGCGAAGAGTGCCTTAAAACGTGCTTTTGCTAATGAATTGTCTTCTGGTGCTTTAGATGAAATTGAAATTTTGGATAATTTGGCAATTATCTCTGTTGTTGGGGACGGAATGCGTAAAAGTCGTGGTATAGCCGCAAAATTCTTTACTGCATTAGCACAGGCGAATGTCAACATCGTTGCGATTGCTCAAGGGTCGTCTGAACGTTCTATTTCAACTGTAGTGCCGCAATCAAAAGCGATTGAAGGTGTGAAAGCAACGCATCGGGCATTGTTCAACAGCCGACAGTCATTGCGTATTTTTTTGGTCGGAACCGGCGGGGTAGGCGGTGAATTATTGGATCAAATCGCTCATCAGCAACAGTTTTTAGCGGAAAAAAATATTGCCATTCGTGTTTGCGGCATAGCCAATTCAAAACGTCTTTTATTGAATGTTGATGGTTTGGATTTAACTGATTGGCGTGAAAAATTGGCAAATTCAAATGAACATTTCTCTTTACACCGTTTTATTGATGCGGTGGAAGATCAGCACGTGCTTAATCCTATTTTTGTAGACTGCACCTCCAATCAAGAGATTGCCGACAGCTATTTAACTTTCTTGAATTCCGGTTTCCACGTGGTTACGCCTAACAAAAAAGCAAATACCTCAAGTTTGGCGTATTATCACAAATTGCGTGATGCAGCCTTGGTTAATCAGCGTCTTTTCCTTTATGACACCAATGTCGGTGCCGGTTTGCCGGTGATTGAAAATTTGCAAAACTTATTAGCGGCAGGTGATGAAGTTGAACTGTTTGATGGTATTTTATCCGGTTCGCTTTCCTTTATTTTCGGTGAATTGGAGCAAGGAAAATCATTATCTGAAGTAACACGTTTAGCGAAAGAAAAAGGGTTTACTGAACCAGATCCTCGTGATGATCTTTCCGGTCAGGATGTAGCGCGTAAATTATTGATTTTAGCGCGTGAAACCGGCTTGGAATTGGAACTCAAAGATATTGAAGTGGAAGGGGTGTTGCCGAAAGGCTTTGCTGAAGGTAAATCAACCGCTGAATTTATGACAATGTTGCCTGAATTGGATGAAGAGTTTGCAAAACGCGTGCAAGCGGCACAGGCAACAGGCAAAGTGTTGCGTTATGTCGGTGAAATCAATCACGGTAAGTGCAAAGTGGCGATCAAAGCGGTAGATCCAGAAGATCCACTCTATAAAGTGAAAAATGGAGAAAATGCATTAGCATTTTATACTCGTTATTATTCACCAATTCCTTTATTATTACGGGGTTATGGTGCAGGAAATAATGTGACTGCCGCCGGAATTTTTGCAGATATTTTGCGGACTTTACGCCGTTAATAAAGAGGATTGATTATGTTACGAATTTATGCGCCGGCTTCAAGTGCCAATATCAGTGTCGGATTTGATACTTTAGGGGCAGCAATTTCACCGATTGATGGTTCATTGTTGGGTGATATTATTCAAATTGAGGAGTGTGCCAATCAATTTGAATTTGAAAGTGTCGGTTATTTTGTGCGTAAATTGCCGAAAGAGCCACAAAAAAATATTGTCTATCAGGCTTATGTGCTGTTTAGTGAGCGTTTGAAATTGCGTAATCAGCCATTAAAACCGTTGCGTTTAACCTTAGAAAAGAATATGCCGATAGGTTCAGGATTAGGTTCAAGTGCCTGTTCAATTGTGGCGGCATTGGTCGCGTTAAATCAATTCCATCAAGAACCGTTTTCTGATATGGAATTGTTGGAGATGATGGGGGAATTGGAGGGCAGAATTTCCGGTTCAATCCATTACGATAACGTTGCGCCTTGTTTTATGGGTGGTGTGCAGTTTATGGTGCAGTCGCTCGGTTCAATTTGTCAACGTTTGCCGTTTTTCGATCATTGGTATTGGGTGTTGGCTTACCCGGGAATTGAAGTTTCCACTGCAGAGGCGCGAGCAATTTTGCCTAAGAGTTATACCCGTCAGGACGTTATTGCTCACGGCAGACATTTGGGTGGATTTGTGCACGCTTGCCACACACATCAAGAAAATTTAGCCGCTATTATGATGAAAGACGTTATTGCCGAGCCTTATCGTCAGCAATTATTACCGAACTTTGCTGAAGTGAAACAGGCGGCGCAAGATCTTGGCGCATTGGCTACCGGCATTTCAGGTTCCGGCCCGACAATGTTCTCCATTGCCCCGGATTTAACCACAGCGAATAAAGTGGCGGATTATTTAGAAAAACACTATTTACAAAATAATGAAGGTTTTGTGCATATTTGTCAGGTCGACAATCAGGGTGCAAGACAACTTGGTTAAAGCATAAAAGGAAAAAGAATGAATTTATACAACATCAAACATCCGGAAGAGAAAGTCAATTTTTCACAGGCAGTACGTCAAGGGCTAGGGAAAGATCAAGGTCTGTTCTTTCCGGAAACCTTACCACATTTTGATAATGTTGAAGCGTTGTTGGCATTGCCTTTGGTAGAACGCAGCCAACGCATTTTATCCGCTATTATCGGTGATGAAATTAGTGCTGAGCAGTTAGCAAATATGGTGGCGAAAGCGTTTACCTTTCCGGCACCGCTGGCTAAAGTTGAAGATCATATTTATGCATTGGAGTTGTTTCACGGCCCGACCTTGGCATTTAAGGATTTTGGCGGACGCTTTATGGCTCAAGCATTAGCGACTGTTCGCAAAGATGGCAAAATCACTATTTTAACGGCAACTTCAGGTGATACCGGCGCTGCAGTGGCACACGCATTTTATGGATTGGAAAATATTGATGTCGTCATTCTCTATCCGAAAGGCAAAATCAGCGTGTTGCAAGAAAAATTATTCTGCACTTTGGGTGGAAATATTCGTACTATCGCCATTGAAGGGGATTTTGACGCTTGCCAAGCATTGGTTAAACAGGCTTTTGATGATCAGGCATTGCGTGAAGCGATTGGCTTAAATTCTGCCAATTCAATCAATATCAGCCGTTTATTGGCTCAAATTTGTTACTATTTTGAAGCCGTTGCCCAATTGCCGAAAGCGCAACGCCAAAATGTAGTGGTTTCTGTGCCGAGCGGTAATTTCGGTAATTTAACTGCCGGATTAATTGCCAAAGCGATCGGCTTACCGATAAAACGTTTTATTGCCGCAACCAATGCTAATGACACTGTACCGCGTTATTTGCGTTCTCATCAGTGGCAACCGAATGCCACCGTGGCAACTTTATCCAATGCAATGGATGTGAGTCGTCCGAATAACTGGCCGCGTGTTGAAGAGTTATTCCGCCGTGAAAACTGGTCCTTAAATGACTTGCATTCTGATAGTGTAACCGATGCTGAAACCGAGCAGACATTGAAGGATATGTTTGCAAAAGGTTATCTCTGCGAACCGCACGGTGCTATCGCTTATCGAGTGCTGAAACAGGATTTACAACCGGAAGAAACCGGTATTTTCCTTTGTACTGCGCATCCGGCAAAATTTAAAGAGAGTGTCGAACGTATTTTAGAGACTGAAGTGGCATTACCGGAAGCATTGGCTAAACATAACGCCTTACCGTTATTATCAATCACAATGCCGGCAGATTTTGATAAGTTGAAAGCGTTTTTGTTGGATAAATGATTTATATAACAATATGCAAGAAGATTGGAAAAATTCAGATCTGAATGTAGATAGTTTATGGATTATAGATAAGAGGGATAAAAAAGGTAAACATAAAAATGTTTACCATGGTAATTTTATTCCTCAAATTCCATATCAATTGATAAAACGTTATACGGAAGAAGGTGATACTGTTTTAGATTTGTTTATGGGAAGTGGAACGACTCTATATGAGTGTGAAAATTTAAATAGAAATTTTATTGGATTTGATATTAATCAATCTATTATAGATTATGTTTTTAGCCAAATGAGTAGTGCCACTCCTATAAAATATTTTATCAATAACTGTGATGTTACGAATACAGATAGTTTTAATCAATCTATATTAGTTAATTTGTTATCATTGAATAAAAATAAGGTGGATTTTTTTATTGCTCATCCACCCTATATGGATATTATAAAATTTACTAATAGAAGCGAGGATTTGTCCAATATAAATAGTGTAAGAGTTTTTATAGGAAAGTTTATTCAGGCAATTACTAATGCTTTTAATTTTTTAGAAGAAAATAAGTATTTTGCGGTTGTTATAGGAGATGTTTATAAAAATAGTGAAGTTATCCCATTAGGTTTTTATCTGATGTATGCAATCAAAAAATATTTAAAGGTGAAGTTAAAAGGCATTGTGGTTAAAAATATTGAAGGAAATAGAGGAAAGTTAGGTAAACAAGATATATGGAAATATAGAGCATTGAGAAGTGATTATTTTTTATTTAAACATGAGTATATAATGGTATTTAAAAAATTAAAATGAGTAAGAAAACGAAAAAAGAGTTATTCCTTGAGTTGGCAAAACCGGATGAGCAAGGTGTGAGCCGATGGGTATCAGTAGATGAATTTAATGGTAAATATAGCGAACTTCAATTAGGGAATGGTTTTAGTTGGGGTAGAAGAAGTTCAAGTTTAGCTAGAGAGTATATTATTGAAACTGATAAAACAATTACCTCTGGTAATGGAGTTGATGCAATTAGATTAAATGGATTTAATAAGGAAGCATCGTTTAATCAAGCAATTAATGTAAAAATTAAGAATTATTATAAAGATCAATGCTGTGTTATGCTGGGAGTAAAAGGTTTTTCGGAAAATACTAGAATAGAAATTGATCATAAAGATGGCAGAAAAAATGATCTAAGAGTATCAGATATAAACTCTCAGCATATTGATGATTTTCAACCTTTATGCAAAGCAGCAAATGATGTAAAAAGACAAATATGTAAACGTTGTAAGGAAACTAATATTCGATGGAGTGCTAAAAATATTAAAGGTAATCCTTTTGATTTTTATGAAGGAGATGAGCATTATACTGAAGAGCTAGGCTGTAAGGGATGTTATCAATATGACCCTGTGCAATATAGAAAAATAATGATTAGAAAAGTAAGTGAATTGGCAGCTGGACAAGCTATTGATTCTGTATTTAAAACATTATATCCGGATGATTAAGAAGTTATATGAATTATATTGGTTCTAAAAATAAGTTGTCTAATTTTATTTTTGATAGTATTTCTTCAATAGTGGGAGGTAACCTTAATAATAAAATTTTTTGTGATATATTTGCTGGAACAGGTATAGTTGGAAGAAAATTTAAACCAGTTGTGAAGCAAGTTATCAGTAATGATATAGAATTATACAGTTATATTTTAAATAAAAATTATATTGAGAATCATACTCCTATTGAATACTTGAATTTGTTAGAAGAATTAAATGATTTAGATGGAGTTTCAGGATTCATTTTTGAAGAGTACTCTGAAAATGGAAAGTCTAATAGGCTTTATTTTTCAGAAAAAAATGGTAAAAAGATAGATGCTGTAAGACAAAAGATAGAAATCTGGAGAGATAAGGGTTATATTTCTAAGGAACAGTATTATTTTTTATTATGTTCATTACTCGAAAGTGCAGATAAAATAGCTAATACAGCTTCAGTTTATGGAGCATTTTTAAAAAAATTAAAACGTTCTGCACAAAAAGAAATAATAATAGAGCCTGCCTATTTCGATATCAATTCAAATTCTCATAGAGTTTATAATGAAGATGCTAATTTATTAATTAAGAGAGTTGAGGGAGATATTCTATATTTAGATCCTCCATATAACTCAAGGCAATATGGTGCAAATTATCATTTGCTTAATACAATTTCTGAATATAAAGAGTTTTCTCCAAAAGGGAAAACAGGGTTAAGAGATTATGTAAAGTCTAAATATTGTAGTAAAGTCGATGTTCAAAAAGAGTTTGAGTCATTATTAAGATCAGCAAATTTTAAATATATTTTCCTGAGTTATAATAATGAAGGATTAATGAGTTTGGAGACGATCAAGAATATAATGAGTAGATATGGGAAATATGATTGTTTTTCAAAAAATTATCAGCGTTTTAAAGCAGATAATTCCGATAATAGAATTTATAGTGCGAATACAACAGTAGAATATTTACATTTATGTGAAAAATAGTTGAATAATTTTTCACTAATCATTAATAGAATAAAAGGTGGCCATTTTTTATTGACCACCTTTTTTTGTGCTAAATAAATTGATAAACAATTTGTTGATGATAAGGTTGGTGAGCCTTTTGAATGCCACCATATTGATACCATTCCGGATGATTTGGGGTGTCCGGCAATGCTTCAGGTTCTAATGCAATAGCTTGATAATTTTGATACGTGCCGCTGTAGCTTGGATTGCCGGCAAGGAAATTACTGCTATAAACCTGAATAGCATTTTGTGTGGTGGAGAGCAGTAATGTTAAATCACCCGAAGAGGAAGTCAATTTGGCGGCCGGTCTTAGTTGACCGTTTTTACCTTGCAATAGGAACGCGTGATCATAACCACCGACCGCTTGCTGATCGGCATCTTTTAGAAAGTCGGTAACGATGATTTTTGCTGTTCTGAAATCAAAATGTGTTGCCTCAACTGCAGTCAATGGACGATTTGGAATACCCTCTGCGTTGACCGGCAAATAGTAATCGGCAAACAGTTGTAATTGATGTTGACGAGCATCAGTAACGTCTTCATCAAGATTAAAATAACTGTGATTGGTTAAATTTAAGGCAGTGTCTTGATCACATTTTGCTGAGAAATCAATAAGTAAGGCATTATCGTCAGTCAAGCGATATTGTAGTGAAACCTGTAAATTACCACTAAAACCTTGATCACCATCCGCTGAAAAGAGGGAAAAAACGGCTGTTTGTGCGCCGATATGTTCAATTTTCCAACGGCGTTTGTCAAAGCCGACACCACCGTGCAAGGTGTGTTTATTATCTTGATTTTTTACGATCTTTTGTGTTTTTGCCGCTAAACGGAATTGACCTTGATTGATTCGATTAGCAAAACGACCGATAGTCGCCCCTAAGAATGCTTGATTTTCTGCCAATTTAGAGAGAGGACAGCTACAAACTGTTTCACGAAGTTTGCCTTTGACCGGTACTAAAATGGATAAAATGGTCGCACCCCAGTCAGTTAATTGCACTTGCATCCCGTTTTTGTTGGTGAGTGTCACCAACTGATAGGGCAAGTTATCTGCGGCGATAATTTTTGTTGCAGTTAGCATAAATGAACCCCTTGAGAAGCGGTACAAACATAGAAATCTTCTTTTAAGCCGGTCTGTTTTTGATAGTTTTCAGCGATGAGTCGGCGTACTGATTCCACTTTCTCGTGTTGTGCGATAGCAACAATACAGCCACCAAAACCGCCACCCGTCATTCTTGCACCACCGCTATTGCCGATAGCCAATTGGGCTAATTCCACCAAATAATCAATTTCCGGTACGGTAATTTCAAAATCATCACGCATAGATTGGTGCGACTGAGCCATTAATTCACCTAAATATTTGATATTATTCTGTTTTAAAGCTTCAACTGCTTCTAATACACGAGCATTTTCGGTCACGATATGTTTAGCGCGTTTATAAGCTAGCGGATCTTGTTGTTCCAACTCTTTTCCGTAAGCATTAAAATGCGCCACATTCACATCGCGCAATGCCTTGACCCCGAAAAATTTAGCTGCGGTTTCACATTGTTGCCGGCGCGTATTGTATTCGCCATCAACCAGATCGTGTTTGACGTGAGAATTAATGATCATAATCGCTAAATTATCCGGAATCGGCGTTGGAATGGTGTCTAAACTACGGCAATCAATCATCAGTGCGTGATGTTGTTGCCCTAAGGCAGAAATGAGCTGATCCATATTGCCGCATTGACAACCAACAAAAATATTTTCTGCCTTTTGTCCAATTAAGGCGAGCTGTGTATTTGTAAGTGCTAGATTTCCTAATTGTTGGCAGAATTTGCCGGTCGCCACTTCCAGTGCGGCGGAAGAACTTAATCCGGATGAGAGCGGAACATCACCACTAATCACAACATCTGCGCCTTGTGTAAAATCAGGGCAAGCTTGCTGAATAAAATGGACAACGCCGCGAACATAATTGCACCATTTCCGATCACTCGGTCTAATTTCCTGCAGCAATGAAAATTGATCCTGTTCATCTAAATCAGCGGCATAAACATTAAACAGGTGATCATTTCGTGGTCTACCACAAATCGAAGTGCCGTAATTAATTGCGCAGGGCATAACAAAACCATCATTGTAGTCGGTATGTTCACCGATTAAATTAACCCGACCGGGCGCATAAACTTGCAATGTCGGTTGATCGGTAAAGCGTTCAATAAATACTTTTTTAGCAATTTCAATAGGTTGCATAACATCCTCTCAATCAAATTTGGCTGTAATGGGTGGTGGATAACGCGGCTAGTCGAGCGGCTGCCTGTTCTGCGGTTAAATCACGTTGTGATTCAGCTAGCATTTCATAACCGACCATAAATTTACGCACTGTTGCTGAACGCAATAGTGGCGGGTAAAAATGGGCGTGTAATTGCCAATGATGCTGATCTTGATCAGTGAATGGCGCACCGTGAAAGCCCATTGAATAAGGGAAAGAGGTCATAAAAAGATTGTCATATTTTGTGGTTAATTGCTTCAAAGCAGTGGATAAATCACGGCTTTGTGAGTCGTTTAATTCCGTCATTCGCGCTACGTGAGCTTTAGGCAAGAGCAGAGTTTCAAACGGCCAAACTGCCCAAAACGGTACAACGGCAAGCCAATGTTCAGTTTCTACCACAATACGCTCTTTCCGTTCCAACTCTTGTTGGGCATAATCGACCAACAACACAGAATGATGTTGCTGAAAATATTGACGTTGCATTTGATCTTCGCGTGCAATTTCATTCGGTAAAAAACTGTTTGCCCAAATTTGACCGTGCGGATGAGGATTGGAACACCCCATTGCTGCCCCTTTGTTTTCAAAAATCTGTACCCACGGATAGGTTTGCCCTAACTCTTTAAGCTGTTGTTGCCACACTTGAATGACCTGAAAAATTTCTTGCTCAGTCAACAACGGCAAGGTTTTGCTGTGATCCGGTGAGAAACAAACCACACGGCTTTCACCGGTTGCTTGGCTAGATTGAAATAACGGATTGGTGCTTGTTGGCGGTGCCGGCGTTTCATTCAATAGTGCTGAAAAATCATTTTTGAAGACAAAAGGTTGGGTATATTGCGGATTTTGTTCCCCTGTAATGCGTTTGTTTCCCGGACAAAGATAACAGTTTGGATCGTAACTGGGTTTTTGTTCATCTGCTGCTTTTTCCTGTTGACCTTGCCAAGGGCGTTTTGCTCGATGTGGTGAAACCAGCACATATTCGCCTTTCAATGGATTATAACGGCGGTGTGGATGTTCTGTAGGATCAAAAATCTCGCTCATAAAGTATTCCTTGCTATTAAATGTAAACGGTTACAATTTAATACTTAAGATACCAATTATTTTCGCAATAAACTGTTATCCAGATCACAAAAAGAACATATTTTTAGTACGATGTATCTATTTAGCGTTATTATTTACGAAAATAATGTAACAAAGATTGGTATAGGATAAAAATATGGTAACGATTCGCGATGTAGCTAAAGTAGCTGGGGTTTCAGTTGCAACGGTTTCTCGTGTACTCAATGATCACCCAAGTATTAGCGAAAAGGCAAAAAATAAAGTATTACAAGCAGTTGCAGAATTAAACTATCAACCGAACGCGAATGCTCAGGCATTGGCTTCTCACGCTGTAGATACTATCGGCGTTGTTGTAACAGATGTAACGGATCCGTTTTTTGCGATTTTAGTGAAGTCGGTAGATCAAGTGGCGGAATGTTATCAGAAAAATATTTTGATTGGTATGGGCTATCATAATGCGGATAAAGAGCGCAAAGCGATTGATAACCTGTTACGCAAGCGCTGTACTTGTCTGGTGGTACACGCAAAAGCCTTATCGGATGAGGAGTTGACTTCATATTTAACGGCGGTTAAAGGAATGGTGATTATTAACCGGATTGTGCCGGGATTTGAGAATCGTTGCATAGGGTTAGACAATGTCAAAGGCACGGAAATTGCTACTGAAACCTTAATTCGTAGCGGTCATCGTTGTATCGGTTATATCGGTTCTAATCATCCGATACACGATGAAACGGATCGATTACAAGGTTACTTAAATACATTGCAAAAATATAAAATCCCTATCCGAGAATTAGCAATTACGAAAAGCTCACCGAATTTTGAAGGCGGTGAAGAGGCAATGATTAATTTATTGAGTTATAACAGTGACTTAACAGCAGTTGTTGCCTATAACGACTCAATGGCAGCAGGTGCAATGTCGGTATTGAGTGAAAACGGTATTATTGTGCCTAAAGATTTTTCTTTAATCGGTTTTGACGATATGCCGATCGCCAATCATTTAATCCCTAAATTAACCACTATCCGTTATCCTATTGATTTAATGGCAAATTATGCAGCTAAATTAGCATTAAGCCTAGCTAATAATGATATTGATCTGCCGGAACCGATTCAATTTAATCCGACTTTGGTAAGGCGTTTTTCTGTTGAAAGACGGATAAAATAAAAAAAATTGTAATTGAGTTACATTTTTGTGAAACCGATCACATCAAATATTTAAAAAAATCTGTATGCTATTCACAGTTATATTTCTGCAATAGCGGTATGGAAAGATAACCAACAGTTGATAACAATAGTTTCGACTGTATAAATAAAGAGCGATTTGCTCTTAAGATTATGAATTTCCAGTAAATTTAATAGGAGATGTGTATTATGAAGAAAATTGTACTCAGTGCGATTGCATTATCATTAGGCTTAGGATTAAGCACTATGGCGCAGGCAAAAGATGTTCGTATCGGTGTAACCATTTACAAATATGACGACAACTTTATGTCTTTGATGCGCAAAGAAATCAATAAAGATGCTGAAAAAGTGGAAGGCATTAAATTATTGATGAATGACTCACAAAATGCACAATCTATTCAAAACGACCAAATTGATGTTTTACTTTCTAAAGGCGTAAAAGCATTGGCGATTAACTTGGTTGACCCATCTGCAGCGCCAACAGTGATTAATAAAGCGAAAGGTTTGAACGTACCGATTGTTTTCTTCAATAAAGATCCAGGTCAAAAAGCAATTGACAGCTATGATGCAGCTTACTATGTCGGTACTGATCCGAAAGAATCAGGCATTATTCAAGGTGATTTGATTGCGAAACAGTGGAAAGCACATCCGGAATGGGATTTGAATAAAGACGGTAAAATCCAATTTGCTTTATTAAAAGGTGAACCAGGGCACCCTGATGCAGAAGCACGTACCAAATATGTTGTTGAAGAGTTAAACGCAAAAGGTATTCCAACCGAACAGCTCTTCTTGGATACCGGTATGTGGGATGCAGCAATGGCGAAAGATAAAACCGATGCTTGGTTATCCAGCTCAAAAGCTAACGATATTGAAGTGATCATCTCCAACAATGATGGTATGGCGATGGGCGCATTGGAAGCAACCAAAGCACACGGTAAAAAATTACCGATTTATGGTGTGGATGCATTGCCTGAAGTGCTTCAACTCATCAAGAAAGGTGAAATTGCCGGTACTGTCTTGAACGATGGTGTTGGTCAAGCTCAAGCAGTTGTTGATTTATCCAGCAACTTAGCGAAAGGCAAAGAAGCGACAGATGGCACACAATGGAAATTAGAAAAACGCGTTGTTCGTATTCCTTATGTCGGTGTCGATCAAGAAAATTTAAGTGATTTCTTAAAATAAGAATCTGATTACCAGATCTTGGGGGAGCAATCCCCCACTTTCCTGCTTTGGGGTTGAATATGGTAGTACAAGCCGAAACAAATAGCAGTCAAGTGCTGCTAGAAATGAAAAATGTCAGCAAGTCATTTCCGGGTGTGAAAGCACTTGACCACGCCAATTTAACAGTTCACGCACATTCCGTTCACGCATTAATGGGCGAGAATGGCGCGGGAAAATCCACATTATTAAAGTGCCTATTTGGAATTTACGCGAAAGATGAAGGCGAAATTCTGTATTTAGGCAAAGACGTTAATTTCCGTACCTCAAAAGAAGCCCTTGAAAATGGGATTTCGATGGTACACCAAGAATTGAATCTCGTTCGTCAAAGAAGTGTAATGGATAACCTCTGGTTGGGGCGTTATCCGTTGAATGGTTTTTTAGTGGATCACGGGAAAATGTATCGTGATACAAAAGCGATTTTTGATGAATTGGATATTGATATTGATCCGAAAGAGAAAGTTGCCAATTTATCTGTTTCACAGATGCAAATGATTGAAATTGCAAAAGCTTTCTCCTATAACGCCAAAATCGTTATTATGGATGAACCGACCTCATCATTGTCTGAAAAAGAGGTGGAGCATCTGTTCAAAATTATTGCCAAACTAAAAGATCGTGGTTGCGGCATTATCTATATTTCTCACAAAATGGATGAAATTTTTAAGATTTGTGATGAAGTGACCATTTTACGTGATGGAAAATGGGTCAATACCGTCAAAATTAAAGATACTAATATGGATCAATTAGTAACGATGATGGTTGGTCGCGAATTAACCCAGCGTTTCCCTGAAAAACGCAATGTGCCGAAAGAAACCATTCTTACTGTTGAACACCTAACGGCAAAAAATCAACCGTCTATCCAAGATATCAGTTTTGAACTTCGTAAAGGTGAAATTTTAGGTATTGCCGGTTTGGTGGGCGCAAAACGAACTGATATTGTTGAAACTATTTTTGGTATTCGTGAAAGAGCGCGCGGAACGATCAAACTGCACGGCAAAGAGATGCGCAATAAAAGTGCATTGGAGGCGATTAATAACGGTTTTGCCTTAATCACAGAAGAACGCCGTTCAACAGGGATTTATGCTAATTTAAGTATCGAATTTAACTCATTGATTTCAAATATGAAAGCGTATCTAGGCAAATTTGGCTTGTTGAGTACAGCAAGAATGAAAAGCGATACACAATGGGTAATTGACTCAATGAATGTAAAAACGCCATCTCATCGTACTAATATTGGTTCATTATCTGGTGGTAACCAACAAAAAGTAATTATTGGGCGTTGGTTATTAACTCAACCAGAAATTTTAATGATGGATGAACCTACACGTGGTATTGACGTTGGGGCGAAATTTGAAATTTACCAATTAATGATGCAGTTAGCTGAAAAAGACAAAGGAATCATCATGATTTCTTCTGAAATGCCTGAACTGTTAGGGGTAACAGACAGAATCTTAGTAATGAGTAATGGTCGTGTTGCAGGTATTGTCGAAACCGCAAAAACTTCACAAGAAGAAATTTTGCAACTTGCTGCAAAATATTTATAAGTTGATAAAAGGATTGAATTATGGCTGGTATTCAACAAAAAAAATCACTAGATTTTATGAAACAAAATGCAATTTATTTTGTTCTTTTAATCTTGTTAGGGGTGATCGTTTCTCAAGATGATACCTTTTTAAGTTTACTAAACTTCAGTAATATTCTAACTCAATCATCTGTTAGACTTATCATTGCATTAGGTATGGCAGGTATCTTGATTACACAAGGTACGGACTTATCCGCCGGTCGTCAGGTCGGTTTGGCAGCGGTGGTTTCCGCCACAATGTTACAAGCGTTGGATAATACCAATCGCGTGTTCCCTGATCTTGCTGAAATGCCAATTCCTGTTGTGATTTTAATCGTTTGTGCTATCGGTGCAGTTATCGGAATGATTAACGGCTTAATCGTCGCCTATCTGAATGTAACACCGTTTATTGCGACTTTAGGAACGATGATTATCGTCTATGGTGCAAACTCACTTTACTATGATGCGGTTGGCTCTTCTCCGATCGCCGGTTTCAGCAAATCTTTCTCTGAATTTACCCAAGGTTTCTTCCAACTTGGCGATTTCAGACTCTCCTACATCACCATTTATGCTGCAATCGCTGCATTTTTTGTCTGGGTCGTGTGGAATAAAACACGCTTTGGTAAAAATATGTTTGCGATCGGCGGTAATCCGGAAGCGGCGCGCGTGTCCGGTGTAAACGTTGCGCGTAACTTAATCTTCGTTTATGTGCTTGCCGGTGCATTTTACGGTTTTGCCGGAATGTTGGAAGGTGGTCGTATCGGTAGTGCGACTAATAACCTCGGCTTTATGTATGAATTGGATGCTATCGCCGCTTGCGTGGTTGGTGGTGTATCTTTTGCCGGTGGGGTCGGTACAGTTATCGGCGTAATTACTGGTGTAATCATCTTCACTGTTATCAACTATGGTTTAACCTACATCGGCGTAAACCCATATTGGCAATATATTATCAAAGGTACCATCATTATCCTTGCGGTAGCGATCGACTCTTTGAAATATGCGAAGAAAAAATAGCATTCCTTCTAAATGATAATGAAACCGCATCAACGAGGTGCGGTTTTTTGGGGGCGGCAGTTAGATCTGTTTATATATAAAAAAGCCCCATATTTGTATATGGGGCAAGTGATCTGACCCCGAAAAGTTAGACTGTTATTTTAAGGACTGAATTCTGTATTGAACAGGGCTCAGTCCATTTAATTTTAATTGTATTCTTTCCTCATTGTAATAACGAACATATTCTTTGATAACAGATTCAAGTTCTTCAATGTTTTCGAAAGTTTTGCCATAAAAACATTCCACTTTCATCCGCCCAAAGAAACTCTCCATCGCGGCATTATCTAAACAATTGCCTTTCCTTGA
>NZ_KB903670.1 GCF_000379785.1 Gallibacterium anatis DSM 16844 = F 149
AATTAGGCAAATTTATCAAAAATAACTTTTCTTCTTCAACTCAAAAAGTAGTAAGTGCGGGGGTTGATTCGCTTGAGAAACGGTTGAATAAACCTACAAACCAATCAAACAAAAAAACAAGTCTATTAGCTACAGCATTAGCTTGTGGCGTAGAAGCAAATAAAGAGGCAAATAAAGTTATAGAAAATATTGCTTTAGGTAATTATGGTACAGATGATTGGACAAAATAATTCTAAGAGCTAGATTAAAATCTAGTTCTTTTATACTTTATATTAAATCAATCCTTAAAACCAGAGGGAGATCCTTTAACTGGAGAACTTTTTGTAGCTAAACTAATTCCCATTTGTCCTGCTTTTTCCCCTCCCGATTCTGTTTTTGCTTTGCTAGTAATAAGCATATTATATATATCTCCCATAGCTACCCCAGCTTTTCCCATTGCCATCATAAAGAAGCCCGGGAAAACGATATACATCGCTCCAATGACCAGTTTTACCACCGTATCATCTTCCGTGTTTTCCAGTCCATAAAGATTAAAATAGCTATGGGTATCACTGCCATAAAGCCCACTGAGTAACGAGCTATCAAGCCATCTTGCAAGCTCCCACCAGAATGTTAAGAAATAGAGAACTGATCATCCTCACATTTCTCATCAAATAGACTTTACATATCAAAGTTTATAATGTAGTGTAGGATAGCTATCTTAGATGATAATGCTCAAGAATCTTTTTGTGTAGTGTGTCACTACATTGCTAACTTTGGAGAATCATTGTGAAACTAACACAAAAACAAAAAAATGAGCTGTTAAATGCTTATTTTAAAGCTAAAGATGCGAATACTTTGTTAGAAATAGATATGAAAACCGTAAGAGAAAGATCTAACGCAAAACGAGCTACATATTTGCATAATAAAAAATTAATTGATGAGGTTTTCTATAATGAAGTGGTTGGCGCTTAATGAAGGACTAATAAACTTTATTGGTTTATTATCCGAAGAAGCACTTCATTTTTTCGAAGAATCCATAAAAAAATTTGAAATTGTTTCCACACCATTTTCTATAGAAATTAATAGTTATGTATCAATTCAATGTATTATTATTGATGATACAGCGATTATATTATCTTTTAATTATGGAAAGTATACCCATCTAAATTATGGTGAAAGTAAATCCGAGAAAGAGTTTATTTACGCATTAGAAACCAAATATTTTGAAACAAACTCTTATATTGAATTATCTCCTAAAAACAAGCTTAAATTAAAAATTATCAAATAAAGGAGGATTTATGTCAGAAACCTTTGGATATAAATTAGGCAAATTTATCAAAAATAACTTTTCTTCTTCAACTCAAAAAGTAG
>NZ_KB903672.1 GCF_000379785.1 Gallibacterium anatis DSM 16844 = F 149
CTAACTGACCATCGGATTTTACAGTCACATTATCCGCTGTCACTGTACCCGCATTGGTCAATGTCGCTGTGCCTGCACCTTCTTCACCATTACCATCTCCGACAGTGATTGCACCACCGTCTAAGGTCGCACCGCCTTTCACTGCCACAGTACCAGCATCAATTTTGGTTGCTTCCGCTGTCAATGTGCCTGCATTGGCATTCACTGTACCGCCATTGACGGTTAAGTCGCCATCAACAGTCAGATTTTTGCTGTTATCTAACTCACCATCTGGACCTTTGACAGTCACACTATCTGCGGTCACAGTACCCGCATTATCCAATTTCGCAGAACCTGCATTACCTTTGCCGTCACCCACATTCACAGTACCTGCATTCAATGTAGATCCAGAAGCTACTTTGAGTGTACCCTCATTAGCATTCACTGTGCCGATAGTATTGGTTGGTGCCGTTAAATCTAATTCACCTGCACCATTTTTATTCAATTCACCGCTACCGGCAATGCCAGCTGTGGTTTCTTGAGTAACCGTACCGCTAGCTACATCTACATTTAACTTACCGTTAACGACGATAGAGTCACCTTGGGTAGTATTAATACCCTCAAAGAGTGTTTCACCGCTTGCTGGAGTAAGATTTAACTTACCATTGCTACCTACCGTAATCGCAGCATCAGTATCACCACCAACGGCATTATCTGAAGTAAGATTTTTAGCATTAACCGTACCATTGACATCTACTGTACCGCCATTTACCACAAGATTTATTGGAGTTTCTGTTGTACCAGCATTTAATGTACCGTTCTGGTTAACCGTAACATTACCACCATTGACGGTAGCACTGCCAGTCGCATTTACTGTACCATCAACGGTCAAACCTGCATCTTTATTAACAGTCAATGCTGTAGCATTAACCGTACCGTTTGCCACTAATGACGCATTATCACTATCACCATCACCAACAGTTACTGCTCCTCCGTTTAGAATCGCATTATCAGCTACCGTAGCCGTGCCATCATTAATATTTGTTGTTGTCGCAGTTGTCGTACCGCCGGTAATATTCACTGTACCGCTTTGTGTAGCATTGGTTGCTTTATCAACAGTTAATGTACCGGCTTGAGTTGTACCTGATGAAATTAGCGTACCGCTTTCTACTTTTAACTCATTGGTAACGGTCAATGCTGAAGTATTGGTTAAATTACCGTCTGATTTAACCGTCACAGTATCCGCTGTCACTGTTCCCGCATTAGTTAATGTCGCTGTACCACTGTTATCTGTACCATCCCCTACATTTAGGGTATCGCTGTCTAAGGTACCATTAGCGCCCACAGAAACGGC
>NZ_KB903673.1 GCF_000379785.1 Gallibacterium anatis DSM 16844 = F 149
TTATTAGCTGAGCACAATATTGTGCAGAGTATGTCAAGGAAAGGCAATTGTTTAGATAATGCCGCGATGGAGAGTTTCTTTGGTCGGATGAAAGTGGAATGTTTTTATGGCAAAACTTTCGAAAACATTGAAGAACTTGAATCTGTTATCAAAGAATATGTTCGTTATTACAATGAGGAAAGAATACAATTAAAATTAAATGGACTGAGCCCTGTTCAATACAGAATTCAGTCCTTAAAATAACAGTCTAACTTTTCGGGGTCAGATCACAAAGCTGATGGGCTTTTCTTTAGGAATCAAATCAACCCGGTAACAGTAGATTAGGAATAAAGGTAATAATTTGCGGGAAAATCGTAATTAAAACCAGTGTCGCAAAGATTGGAATTAAGAACGGAAGTACCCCTTTAGTAACAGTACTGACCGGCATATTACCGACACGAGCCACCACAAATAATGCCATTCCCATAGGCGGAGTTAAAATACCGATCATCATATTTAAGGTTGTCATCACACCAAAGAAGATTAGGTCAATATTGAAATGTACTGCAATAGGAATCAACATTGGCAATACGAGGAATTGTAATGCTAAAGCATCGATAAACATTCCTAAGAATAACAACAATAAGTTGATCATCACTAAAACCATCAATGGTGAATTCGCAAAAGTAATAAACACTTCTGCAATTTTCATCGCAACCTGCTCACGCGCAATCATATCGCCGAAGAAAGTGACGGTCATAACCATTAACACGGTTACGCCGGTAATAGCGACGGCTTCGACACAACCTTTGAATAAACTTTGTAAAGTGAGTTCTTTATAAACGAATTTACCGACAATAATTGAATAAAGTGCGGCAATCACAGCTGCTTCTGTCGGGGTGAATAAGCCAGAAAAGATACCAACAATGATAAGAATCGGTGTTAATAATGCCCAGATTGCACCTTTAAATTCACGACAAAGCACTTCCAGTGAAGCTTTTGGTGTACGCGGATAATTACGTTTTTTAGCAATAAAATAATTCATTACCATCAACGCAACGGTCACTAATACCCCCGGCACAAAACCGGCAACAAATAATTTGGCGATAGATTGATTGGAAATCACCCCATAAATAATCATTGCAATGCTTGGTGGCACTAACGGCCCGATAATACAAGAAGCTGCGGTAATACCGCCACACATATCATCATCATAACCGGCATCACGCATTGCTTTAATTTCCAACTGTCCTAAACCGCCTGCATCAGCCAGCGCAGAACCTGACATTCCGGAGAAAATCAAACTTGCGCCGATATTAACGTGCCCCATACCGCCACGATAGTGCCCGAGTAAGGCTTTTGCAAAATCGAAAATTTTTGTGGTAATACCGCCGGTATTCATCAAAATGCCGGTAAGAATAAAGAATGGCACACTTAATAAAGAGAAGCTGTTTAAGCTATCTACCAGTTTTGAAGAGGCAGCATTGACCACATTCCAACGCGTCATTGTGAAGTAGAGAATGGTCGCAATAAAGAGTGACCAACCGACCGGTGTGCCGATAAACATAATCACTAACCAAACCAACAGCACGATATAAACGGATTCACTACCAAATTTCACATAGTTGGTAACGCGTAGAATTTTAAAGATATCCGGATGCACTAAAATTAATGAAATCAATAAAATAGCACTAATAAGAAAGAATGCAGCAGGGAAATAACTTAAGTTATTACGGTAGTTTTCAACTTGTGCTTGCAAGAAACGGATTAACATTAATACCGATAATAGCGGTAATGCGGCGTAAAGCCATTTTTCGGATATGCCTAATGAAACGATCTCAAATGTAGCACCGTTGTAGAGTTTAATCCCGAAATGGATAAATAGAATAAGTGAGATGAAAATTAACAACTGTGTAAAAGAGACCGCCATTTTTCGCATTTTTTCGGACATCATATTGGTTAGGAAATCAATAAAGACGTGTTGTTGTGTCCGAATACCCATTGAAATGCCGAGCATTCCAACATAAACAAATAGCAATCTTGCTAACTCTTCACTCCAGATTAGAGGATCATTAAACACTTGTCGTGCCAGGATTTGTGCAATCAGAACAACAAAAATCACTAGAAACAGCACACCACCGAGCCACTCTTCAAGTTTATTAAAGTATTTCATAAGTAACCCCATACATCTTAGGTTAGAGAAGCCTTAGCGTCATATAACGCTAAGGCTGGTAGGATTATTTGGTCAAAGCATTGATTTCAGTAATCGCTTCTTCACCTTCTTTACCATTTTTCTTAATGTACTCTTCATAGTAAGGTTTCATTGCTTCTTTGAACGGAACGAGATCCGGTTTAGTCACAGTCATACCTTTACTTTCAAAGTAAGCAATAAGATTTTTTTCACCGTCTTCAAATAGTTTTGTATGGTAATCAGCGGCTTTTTCAGCAGCATCTTTCACGACTTTTTGTAGATCTTCAGGTAAATCTTCAAGTGTTGCATTGCTGACTAAATAAAGCTGGTCATTAAGAATATGATTGGTTAATGCCAAATATTTTTGTACTTCTTCAAATTTCTGTGCCTGAATGGTCGGTAATGGATTTTCCTGACCATCTACAGAGTTGGTTTGAAGTGCTAAATAAACTTCAGAGAATGCCATCGGTGTAGGCGCAGCACCGGAATATTTGGCATAAGCAAGGTTAGTTGCGGCATTCGGTACACGAAGTTTTAAGCCTTTCATATCTTTAATGCTGTTAATCGCACGGTTGGAGGTAGTTTGGCGTGTACCGTTATAAGCATCAGCCAAAATGGTGATGCCCAATTCATCGTGAACTTTTTTCACCAAGTTTTGACCATATTTGGTGTCAAACAAGGCTTCTTTCGCTACTTTGAAATTTGGGATCATATAAGGAAGTGCGAACACTTCTGCTGATGGGTAGAATAATTGGAAACGGGCAGATTCACCGAAAGTGAAATCTAATGCACCGTCACCGAGTTGTTTAATCATTGAGCGGTCATCGCCAAGCTGTGCGCTTGGATAAAGTGAAATTTCAATTTTGCCGTTGGAATTTGCTTTTACTTCTTTCGCAAAAAATTCCGCAGCTTTGTATTCGTTGGATGTTGGACCGGCTACTAAGCCCATTTTTAAATCATATTCTGCAGAAAATGCGGTTGCAGAAAGACCCATACATAGTGTGGCAAGTAATAATTTGTTAAATTTCATTGCGTTTCTCCTATAGAGTTAGATAGTTGGCTGAAAGTAGCAGATCATACATAAAGTAGAGGATGCTCATTTCTTTTATGATTACTATAAATCATTTTTTTATTATAAATGAAGTAATATTTCATTACTGAGAGATTAATCACAAAAATCACAAAAAATTTATCATATTTGCTTTAATTTTGTGCAAAAAAAAGCCTTTGCATCGGCAAAGGCTCTCAATTTATAGCAAAAATTATTCAAAAAGTTCTTTGTGCAATTTACGAACTACTTCGTCCGCATTTTCACTTTTTACTAACAGACAAACGTTGTTATTGCTGGCACCATAACTGATCATACGCACGTTGTAGTCAGCAATGGTGTTGAATAAACGTTTTGCCACGCCGGCGGCGTTATGCAAATCGTTGCCAATAAGTGCAACCAATGCTAAACCGGTGTCTACTTTAACAGAAGAGGTTTCGCTTAATTCGGTGAGAAGTTCATTAGACAATAATTCCGCACCGGAAGAGGCAGAACCGGTTTTGTCTAAGGTTAATGCCACGCTCACTTCTGACGTGGTAATCGTGTCCACAGAGATTTTGTATTTCGCTAAGATATTGAAAACGTTCGCTAAAAAGCCTTGTGCGTGCAACATACTTAAGCTGGATAAAGTGACTAATGTTTGATCACGACGTAATGCAATCGCACGGAATAATGGGCGTGGTTGCGGATCACGAGTTACCCAAGTTCCGCCTTGTTCCGGTGCTTTACTTGAACCGACAAAGACAGGAATGTTGCTGCGTACAGCCGGTAATAACGTTGCCGGGTGAAGCACTTTTGCACCGAAAGTTGCCATTTCTGCCGCTTCAGAGAAGCTCATAGTATCGATTTTTTGTGCTGCCGGTGCAATGCGAGGATCGGTAGTATAAATACCGGCAACGTCAGTCCAGATTAACACATCATCGGCATCCAAAACTTCCGCTAATAGTGCAGCGGAGTAGTCGCTGCCGCCACGACCTAAAGTGGTTGTTTTGCCATTTGGTGCACGGCCGATAAAGCCTTGAGTAATTACAAGATCACCGCGATCAATTAATGGTTTTAAAACACGATCACAATTTTGTTGAGTTAATTCATCATTTGGTGCAGCTTTACCGTAATGGTCGTTGGTTGCCACCAATGTACGCACATCTACCCAAGTCGCACTTGCACCGAGTTCACGTAAGACTTCCACGAAAATTAAGGTAGACATCATTTCGCCGTGGCTGATAATTTCATCGATTAATGCCGGTGAAGTCGCTAAAGCTGCGGCATCGGAAAGTGATTCAATATTATCTAATAAACGATCAATTTCTTCGCGTAATACGGCGGCATCTTTAAGTTCATCTAAAATATTGTATTGGATTTGGCGAACTTGATTGAGCAAGTTTTCACGTTCTGTTTTTTCACAGCCATTGGCAAGCGCCACTAATAAATTGGTAACGCCGGCAGAAGCGGACAGCACGACCACGCGAGTTTTTGGATCAGCGATAACGATTTTTGCGCAAGATTGCATCGCAGAGTAGTTAGCAACGCTGGTACCACCAAATTTAGCAACAGATAAATGTGACATAGTTTTTCCTTAAATAATGATATTGTGAGTAGAATTAAATTTGCAGAAGGTTAAGGAAAACTTGGAAGAGATGAAACTTGATTTGTTCAGAAGCTCTCCATCGTTTACCGATGACAGCCTTAGGGATTCAGCCCTAATAGCCGATAAACAAAACCCTGGCAGTGTTGTTTATCTCGGCGAAACTCCCCTGATTATTTCTCTTTGGTACCAGACCTAAAAATAACGACCTGAGTTCCGCGCCTCTCCTGCGTAGCCGAAGCTACAAACGTGTATAGAAATACCTGTTAATGTGCGAATTGTCAAATAAAATTTTAAAAATTCAACTTTTCTAACAAAATAAATTCCGTTTTTGGTGAATATTGCTGCAAATATTGTTGTAAATATTGTTGGCTATCCTGCTCAATGAACTTATCTTTTTCAGGAAAACGGTTATAAATCAATGCTTTTACTTCAATATTCCGTTGTTGGCAAACCATTAGACTCAATAAAGTGTGATTAATGCTGCCCAATTTGCCGGAAGTGACCAAAATCAATGGATATTGGCGTTCGGCGATAAAATCAAGTGTAGTTTTGTCAGCTTGATAAGGCACCGCTAAACCGCCAGCCCCTTCGAGCAGCACATAATCATATCGTTGTGCCAATAATTTGGTTTTTTCGTCAATCACGGCGGCATCAATATGGCGATTTTCCATTTTTGCTGCCAAATGTGGCGAGCAAGGATAGTGAAAAAGATACGGGCAAGTGTTGCCGTTTCGATCGTCTTCTGTCAGTTCAATTCCTTGAATTTTTCGATGAACTAAAATATCGTCTGAAATATTATCACAACCGGTTTGCACCATTTTTTGTGTGATAACGGAAAAACCTTGTGCCATTAAATTTTTAGCATAAACACCGGTGGCGATGGTTTTTCCAACTTCGGTATCGATACCGCTGACAAAAAGAATATTTTGCATCGCAATTCCTTATTTTTTAGATAAAACAAGAGCATTACTATACGCACATTGAGAATGGGATCAAGCAAAAGCCATAGCAATTTTGGCTATGGCTTTAATTGGAATGTTAATGTTTAACGATTAACAGTAAATTAGAAACGATAACCTAAACCAACGAAGAAGATGGTTGGGTCAAGAGTAACACGTGCTTCTTGAGGAACTACATTGCCATTAGCGTCTTTCAAATCAAATGTTGCTTTGGTTTTAATTTTTGCCCACCATACAGAGGTGTTGAAGAATAATTTATCGGTAATATTAATATCAATACCGGCATTTACTACAGGACCCCAAGAATCTTTCAATTTAAGATTATGTGCAGTAACACCTAATCCTGCATTGTCGATTGTTGAATTAAAGTGAGTATCAAAGAAATGAGTGTAATTAATACCTGCACCAACATATGGACGAGCCGGAGAATTTGCATCTAAGAAATAGTATTGTAAATAGAGGCTAGGTGGTAAATGTTTGGTTTTCGCAATAGTACCGACATCTTTAATATCATTATTACCTACAGAAAGTGTATTTAATTTAATTTCGTGGCTAAATGGAGATGCCGCTAATAATTCCACACCGAGGTTATCGGTAATCATATAAGTACCGGTTAAACCAAGTTGCGCATTACTGTTTACATCAAAATCATAAGATAATGGAAGATCACTTTTATAATTGTGAGTATCGGTATTTGGAACGGCTAAAATTGGACCGCCACGAACGAAGAATTCACCGGCTTGGTGAGCCATTGCTGCGGAAGAAGCTGCTAATAATGCAGCAGAAGTTGCAAGTGCTAGTGCTAATTTTTTCATAAAACCCTCCTTGAAATAGGTATCTGTGACATTGTCTTAATGACGGCAATAAAGATACCTCTTTTGGGTAGGCGTTTTTTTGATAAATATCAATGAATTTATAATTAATCGGGAACTTTTTAACTATATCAAAAATAATAAAGTGAAGTGCAAATATAAAACAGAATTTAGATCAATTTTCGTTTAATTGTGGCAGCAACCACTGTTTTAATACCAGTGCGTGATTATATTGCGGATCTTTAGCAGCATAGAGCAGCGTAACATTTTGTTGCAATAATTGCTGTTTGCATAAAGATACAAATTCAAGACCATAAGGATTATTATTTAATTCAATGAGATAGCTTTGCTTGAACTGTTCAAATTTATCGGCTTCGTGATTGAACCATTTGCGTAATGGCGGTGAAGGCGTAATCTCTTTTGCCCATAAATTAATTTCCGCTTCGGCTTTTTTTATGCCACGAGGCCACAGTCTATCCACTAAAATACGAAGCCCATCGTTTTGATCGATGGGTTGATAAATACGTTTAATTTCTAAAGTATACATATTAACAATGATGTTGTTTTAAAAATGGCAAAATCGGATCACACTCAATCGCCGGTTCAATCGGCTCTTCAGCATCTGGCTCTTGCGCTTTTGGTTGTTCAGTGTCTGAATTTTCCTGCTGCGATTTTTTGCTATCCGTTGCTGCGTTTGTCTTTTCTTCATTCACAGCGGTTTTAGCGTCTATTTGCGTATTTGTTGCTGTTGCTTTTGTGTCTGCGTCAACAGTTTTGGTGTCCGCACTAATGGATTGGTTTTTCACATCGTCTTCCTTCATTTTTGCTGTTTGATTTGCATCGGCACTCTTTTTAGTCACCTCTTGTGTTGCAGAGGCTTGCGGTTGCGATGGCTGTATTTTTTTATCTATTTCAGCCGATTTATTTTCTGCCAAAGATGACGCTGATTTGTCGTTGCCGTCAGCTTTAATTGGTTTTTCTTCCACTGTTTTTTCTTCTTTTGCACTTGCACTTGCACTTGCACTGTGAGAGCTGTTTACACTGGTATTATCCGCTTTTCCTTTTTCCTCTGTTTCAGCTGTTTTAGTGGCTTGTTGTTTATTCTCAGTCGAATTGTTATCGGCAGTCTGCTGTGTGCTTGCTTCTGCTTTAGTTGTAGCAGTTGCAGTAGCATTTTCTGTTGCGGTTTCAGTTTGCTCTTCTTTCTTTTCACCTAATAAACGTGGTTGTAACTGTTTGAAACTGCTTGGAGAATCTAGCCAAATAGCAATAAATTCGTGGTTAAAAGGCGCATCGAAGTGTTCATCTAAAACGGTATCATTTAAAACAAAATAACCTTCATCATTCAAGGCAATATAATTCAACACATCGTCAGGTTTAAAATCAGGAAAATTTTTTATTAGGCGTTTTCTTAAACTTTCTGCTTGATCGGCAGGCATTTTATCCAATGCCATCTCTTTGAAGAGTGAAATGGCGAAGTTCTTGCCTTCAACGGGTTTGGCAAATTTAATGCGTAACATAAGTGGACGCTGTTCGCTGCTGTAATTACCGCTTTCAGTGAAAAGCGAAACAGTATAAATATGGAACGGCCCCCAGTTATATTCGGCTTTACCGACCTGTTTCCAATCAGCATTGGCGGTAGCGGCACATAAAAGTAGCAGTAGACTAAAGCAGAAAGAGAATAACTTCATTTATTTACCTAATCTTTCGACGTGTTATATGGCGGGCTATTATATCAAGAATTTGTAAAGCGTAAGCAGGGTTACAGTGAATTTGTCCGTTTTTTAATCGAAAGTAACCCGTTTAGCCCGTCAATTAAGTTTTAATCTAAGTGCCGGTGTTCTAAATAGAGCACAGTAGCGGCAACGCGAGAATGTACGTTTAACTTGCGTAACAGATTTCGGATATGCACCTTAACGGTTTCTTCGGAGATAAATAATTGATTTGCAATCTGTTTATTTGATAAACCGGTGGCGATAAGTTTCAATACATCCATTTCGCGGTCGGTCAAGAGTTGTAATGGATCATTAGCGGAGTGATTATCCAACAAGCGTTGTTTTACCGCATCACTTAACACCACTTGCCCTTCGGCAATTTTTTTCAGTTGCACCAATAAAGTATCCGGTTCGGTGTCTTTTAATAGATAACCGTCAGCACCGGCTTCTATCAGCGCAAAAATATCGGAACGCGCATCGGAAACAGTCAACACAGCAATACGTGCATCAATATCATCAAGTCGTAATGCTTTTAGTACGTCCAAACCGGACATCCCTTTCATATTGAGGTCGAGAATAATCATATCCGGTGAGAATTGTTTGGCCAATGCCAACCCTTCGGTACCATTACTGGCCTCAGCTAATACTTCAAAAGAATCATCTAATTGTAAGAGTTGAGTAATGCCGCGACGCATTAATGGGTGATCATCAATCACCAAAATTGTTGTTTTTTTCATCTAAAAATAACCCCATATTTTTTCAAAAATACGGCACATACTATCACAAGATGAATATGAAGAGTGTGTTTTTGCTGAGGAAATTTTATCTTAACACTGATAAATATTGATTTAGATTAAGCTAAACTCGCTTTAACATCGCGATATTGCCGATATTTGAGAGTAAATTACTCTGAATGATATGGGGTGATGGTTGTTTTCCCCTGTAGATGATTAATTTGATAAAACTGTGGGTAATTGAATTTATTTTTTGAGATCTGAAATGGAGTGCTATTATCTCCATTTGAAGCAGTACGATAGATCTGATTAATCTCTTCGATTTTTTGACTTTTAACGCCGTCACAATGGTAATAAGCCTCGAGCTGGTTGCTTTCGTCAAGGATATAAATGTTAAACGTATTGTCACTATTATCTTCAAAAAAGAATTGAAGAAAGCCTTCATTTGAATAGAACTCAATCGCTTGAGGATATTTCAATTCGCCGTTGGTATGCGGTTTTTGCGTAATAGCGATATTAGGGTGTTGGTTTTCACTCAGAATTTCTTCCGTAATATTGAACTCATTTTTATGGAAAAAATGGTTCCACACTTCGCTGGCAACGTGCAGCGTATTAAGCTGATTGCTATTGATTAAATTACTGGTTTGAATGTTAATACAACGTTCAACCAATTCGCTGACGAAACGGCTGAGAATGTTGCGATAGTGGCGACTGTAACAGAAAACACTCACCGAATTGATCGGCACGGAACTGCGATAAATTTTGTTGGATAATACCTTTAACGCACGGAAAATAGCACTTGGCCCTTCAAAATGCAGTGTTCGGATCTCATTCCATAAATTACGGTAGGTAAAATCGATACTGCCAATCAACTTGGTCTGTTTGCTGCTTAAATTACTGAACAGATGTTTCGGCTGCAAACGGAAATGGTGATCAAGAAGTGAAGCCTCTTCGGTTGGATCTTTGACCAAATTAACGATAACCGCTAAATTGCGGATTTCGCAAGGTTGATATAAATCAGCATTGGTTGCCGGTTTAACCTGTATCGGGAAGGTGTTTCTTAAATCTGCCACAAATTGTCGCAACGTTTCCAATGACACATTTTTACTGATAATGTTCAGTTCAGTATCTTCGGTTAATACGCCATTAAAATAAGCCCAACAGACCAGTTTATTAAGTTGTGGATTGTATTCAACGTGGCGATATTTTGATAATGAAGAAATTTTCGGTGCTTGATTTAACAGATACCAACCTTTGCTCATTGCAGAATTGCCATCAGTTTCGACAAAAGTGAGCTCTTTTTCCGCAATGTTGGTGGAAATGTTAGGGTTAAACAGTGTAACTTTGCCCGGCAATTCTTCAAATGCCGCATAAAGTTTTCGCGTTAAAATACTGATATCTTCAGGAATAATGCCGCCTCCGGAAATATTATATTTACGCGCAAACTCCATCAGTTGGCGATAACTGCACATTAATAAATTGACAAGACTGTTGTAACTCCTTCTTATCTGTTTGATACGCCAATGTTTTTTCTGATTTAATTCTTGAATGGTATCATTATCCCATTGCCACTGACGTGCCAGTTTCATTAATAGGGTAATGCGCCAATTACCGGTTAATTCATTATTATCAATGTCCTCAATGGATTTGATATAAAAACAGCGGCGGACATTATCAAGGCGTTCCAGATCGTTGAGGCGTAACAGATAGTCGGTTACTTTATCTAACATTGCCATATAAGGGTCAAAATGATGGATAACGTCACGATCCAGTAATAAATCCAGTTTAAATTGATGTGAGATCAGTTTAGTGTGAGGGAATTCCCACGAATAACATTCAAGCAATAAAATTTTGATAACCGCTTTATAAGGGGAATCAATGCCTTTATAGAGGTTCCATAAGGTTGCGCCGAAATATTCATTGGCAGAAAGATCGCCCAAACCACCGAAATCTACCCATTCATTCGAATTTAATTGCCCGCTATTGATAAGTTGCTGTACGGTTTCATCATATTTGGATTCATCCTCCACCGCTAAATGTAACCACAATAAAGGGCGACCGGCGAGCCGAATAGCGGAGCGATAAAACTCATCCAATAACAACATATATTGGCTTGAGCCACAATTATCGGCAGAGAGCGGATCGGCAGCTTGTCTGTAACGGAAGCGATCCTGATCGACTAAAAACAGATTTAATTCCACGCCGACGTTATGTGCCCATTGACAGATAAGATCGAACTTTTGTTGCAATTTTTGTTGTTGAAGCGGCGTTAAGCTACGAGTGGCACAAACCCATAAATCTAAATCAGAACGGGAAGTTTGTGTAATTGATCCTAAGCTACCCATTGCATAAACACCGCAAATATCTGCTTTGTGCGTGTTGTGATGATTAAGGCTATAACGTTCTAAATTGGATAGCGTTGAAGAAAGATAATTTTCCTGATAGCGGTTGAAACAAAAATTAACAATACCGAAAGGTGCATCTTCTACATATCCCGGCAATTCAGGAATGTTATGATGCAATAAGACACAAACTAAATTTAAAACATACTGGAACTCGTTCGGCGCACCGGCAAGTGCCCGCTCTAAACGCAGTTTATCCAGCTGTTCAACTTTCTTTTTTGCGACATCCAGATTGTTCATCAACGGCCTATTATCTCTTTGATAAATGATCTCAATACATAATTTGGCGAAAACTCTAACACTTTAACCTTTATTGGTAAATAGTCGATGTAGCACGTATGCTTAGTTTTTGATTAATCTCAATGAAGTTGTCAAGAGGAAACACTGACAATATCGGGCAACAATGGTAGGATATAGAACAAATGAATAATAATTTGAATAAAAAGAGTTAATTATGCAAAAAGATGTTCTCCGCATTGCAACGCGTCAAAGTCCTCTGGCATTATGGCAAGCCAATTATATTAAACATAAACTGCAAGTTTTATACCCACAATTAACGGTAGAATTGGTGACAATGGTGACCAAAGGTGATGTGCTTTTGGATACACCATTGGCAAAAATTGGTGGTAAAGGCTTGTTTGTAAAAGAGCTGGAATTGGCTTTATTGGAAGGGCGAGCCGATATTGCGGTGCATTCAATGAAAGATGTACCGATGCAGTTTCCGCAAGGATTACATCTTAGTGTCATTTGTGAACGTGAAGATCCGCGCGATGCATTTGTTTCCAATCGATATGCAAGTTTGGATGAATTACCACAAAATGCAGTGGTGGGAACATCAAGTTTAAGACGGCAATGTCAGTTGAAAGCACTTCGCCCCGATATTGAATTAAAAACCTTACGAGGCAATGTCGGCACCAGATTACGCAAATTGGATGAGGGCGAATATGATGCCATTATTTTAGCTTCTGCCGGATTAATCCGTTTGGGGGAACAGCAACGTATCCGTAGTTTTATTGCGCCGGAAGTTTCCTTGCCGGCGGTCGGACAAGGTGCAGTCGGTGTGGAATGTCGTCAGGATGATGAATGGGTAAATCAATTACTGAAACCGTTGTTACACCAAGACACTTGGGATCGCGTCATTGCCGAACGGGCTATGAACAATAGGTTACAGGGTGGTTGCCAAGTGCCGATTGCCGGTTATGCTATTTTGGATGGCGAACAACTTTTCTTGCGAGCATTGGTCGGTGCGATTGATGGCAGCAAAGTGTTAAGAGCTGAAGCAACGGCAGTTCGAGCACAGGCGGAGCAGCTGGGCGTACAGGTGGCGGAAATGCTGTTGGCTCAAGGTGCGCAAGATTTATTATCACAGGTGATGAAATCATAAATGGGTATTTTGGTCACAAGACCGGAAGATGCCGGTCAGCATTTAACAGAAATGTTAAACAAAGCAGGCGTAGCAGCAATTTATGCGCCTTTCATTAAAATTGAAGCCGGCGAACAGTTAAATGATGTACCGCAAAAATTGCAACAGCTCGCCGCCGGTGATTATGTGATCTCTGTTTCGCAATATGCGGTGCAATATGCGCATCAAGTGTTGCAGAATACCGGGTTTGGTTGGCGTAAAGATGTGCACTATTTTGCAGTAGGGCGGAAAACGGCGGCACTGTTAAGTGAAGCAACGCAACAACCGGTGCATTATCCATTTGCCAATGAAAATAGTGAGGGTTTATTGGCATTGCCGCAAATGCAAAATTGTAACGGGCGACGTGTTATTATTTTGCGAGGGCAGAGCGGTCGCGAATTATTACCGCAGCAGTTGCCGCAACGTGGTGCAGCGGTGGAAACAGTGGCGTGTTATTGTCGTCAGGCACAGCAATTAAGTGAAGCTGAATTGAAATTTTTTTCGCGTGCCGGAATTGATACGATTGTGGTAACCAGCGGTGAAATTTTGCGGTATTTACTGGATTTTATTCCAAAAAGTGAACATAATTGGCTAATGAGTTGTAAGTTGGTGGTGATTAGTGATCGTCTGATGCAGCTTGCGTTGGAGGCAGGTTGGCAACAGGATAAGATTATTCTCACTGAAAAGGCTGATAATCTTAGTTTATTAAAAACAATATTATCCTTTTATCCCCATTCTTGAGATAAATAATAGATAAGGTGTGTAGTGATGAAAAAACAACATAACGAAACTGATATTCAAACCGGTGCAGAAATAAACGAAGAGGTGTCGTTGACTACAGATGAGAATAGCAGTACCGAACCTGACAAAAAAGCGCAGGCAGATTCTCAAGCGGCGGAAGAAGTAAAAACAACCGAAAAAACAGTGGTTACTGCTGAGAAAAAAGCTTCTGTAACCAAGAAAGCGGATACATCAGATAAAAAAGCGGAAGCGGATACCACTGCGAAAGAGGATAAAACTTCAGCTAATTCAACTTCAACACAAGCGGAAAAAGCAATGAAAACAACAGAAAACAGACAAAAATCCGGAGGCGGCAAAGGATTAGCTTTGTTGGCATTATTGGTTGCTTTGGGTGTCGGTGCCGGTGGCTATTATCTTGGGCAGCAACAGTTATCTAACTTGCAACAACAGGTTGCAGCGTTGGAATCCAGTCAGCAAGCAGTGACAAAAGCAGCATCGTCAAATAGTGTCGATATGTCGGAAGTTAACGCATTAAAAGAAGCATTAACGAAAACCGAACAGGAGCTGAATGCGACCAAATCAACATTAGAGGTGCTGCAACAAAATAAAGGCATTACCGAACAGCAGATTATTGCGTTACAGACACAACTTAATAAAACAATGGCAGAAAAATCACAAGCGCAGCCGAATGAATGGCTAATGTCGGAAGCGGATTTTCTGTTGAGCAATGCACAGCGTAAATTGATCATAGATAATGATTTAGGAACGGCGATTTCATTATTAAAAGAGGCGGATTTAGTACTTAATGATGTTACTGATCCGCGTGCGATTACGGTCCGCACGGCAATTGCGCAAGATTTAAAACGGTTGGCAAACGTGAATGATGTCGATCAAAATGTCATTATGCAAAAATTATCACAACTGGCTAATTCTGTTGATGATTTGGAATTATTGGATTTGTCCGCCAACAACAGTGATAGCGAAAATAGTGATGATCCTTCCGATTCTATCAGTGATTGGAAAAGCAACATTGAAAAATCAGCCAACTCTTTCTTAAACCATTTTATCCGCATTCAACCACGAGATCCGGTTGAGAAAGCACTGCTTGCACCAAATCAGGATATTTATCTACGCGAAAACATTCGCTTACGTTTGCAAATTGCTATCTTAGCGGTGCCTCGCCAACAGAATGAGCTTTATAAAAGTTCGCTTGAAGCGGTTACCAGCTGGGTAAGAAGTTATTTCAATGTTGACAGTGCGTTAGCACAAAAATTCTTGCAACAGCTGGATGAGTTATCGGAGCAGTCTATTTATGTTGATGCGCCGAATACTTTTGAAAGTTTGACCGTTCTTGATGAAATTCTGCATAAACAGCCGCATCAAATTGAAAAAGTTGATTTGAAAGCGAATTCACAAATTCTAGAAGAGAATAAAGCGGAAGAGAAAGCAGCAAAAGAAGCTGCGCCTGAATCCACTACGGATGATAAAGCCGCTGCACCACAACAACCTGTATCGGAAACACCGAATACAGAACAAGTTCCGGAAAAAACAGAATAGTGGGAGAGATGTGATATGTTCAGAGTATTATTCTTAATGATTATCCTACTGGTCGGTTTTATTGGCGGGCCTTATATTTCGGGTAAACAGGGTTATGTGCGTATTTTGACTGAATCTCACAGTATTGAGATGAGCATTACAATGCTGGTGATATTTTTTGTCATCGCATTGGCGCTTGTTTATGGTATTGAGTGGGTAATTTCTCGATTTTTCCGTTTAAGTAGCGGTACTTATAATTGGTTTTCCGTGAGAAAACGCCGCAAAGCGCAGCAACAGATTTTGCAAGGTTTTGTGAAAATGGATGAAGGAAATTACGCCAAAGCTGAAAAATTGATTGGTAAAAATGCGAAACATTCATCCGAGCCGATTCTGAATTTTGTTAAAGCAGCGGAAGCGGCGCAACAACGCGGTGATGAATTCAGTGCCAATAAATATCTGATTGAAGCGACAGAGCTTGCCGGCTCAGATAACTTAATTGTTGAATTGGCGCGTACTCGCATTCTGTTACAGCAAAATAAATTACCGACTGCAAGAACAGCAGTGGACAGTTTGCTAGTGTTAGCACCGCAAAATGTCGAAGTGTTGCGTTTAGCGGTGGAAATTTATCTTCGTTCGCACGCCTATTTGGCGTTGGATAATCTATTGCCGAAGATTGGTAAAAGCGGTTTATATGCCGAAGCTGAATTTATGCAATTACAACATCAAGTTGTTGATGGTCTGCTTGATGAAAAAATGAATGAAGATGGTATCGACGGTCTATTGAAATGGTGGGAAGATCAACCGCGTTCACGTCGCCAAAACAGCTATGCCATTGTTGGTATGATCCGCCGTTTAATTGATAGCGATGATCACGACTCAGCATATCAATTGGCATTGGATTCATTTAAACGTATTGAAAGCAGCGAAATGTTGGCTTTTGCCACACAAATTGCTCGTTTGCAGGTGGCTAACAGCAGTAAGATAATGAAATGGTTAGAAAAATCGGCTAAATCGCAGACTGATGCGAAATTAAATTGCGCTTTTGCCCGCGCCATTGGTTACCTTTCATTACGTGCGAATGAATTTGATAAAGCCCGACAAGCATTTGCGAAAATTCTGGCAACCGAAGATAAAGCCGATATTGAAGTGCAGGATTACACTGTTGCGGCGTATTTAGCAGAGAAAGCCAATGATATGGCTGCAGCTCAACAAATTCGTCAGCAGTGTTTGAAAGACACAATGAAGATTGATGATAATGCTGAACTCACCACAGATGATGTGTTGAGTTTAGAGAAAAAATAGTTTCGTTTTATTTAAGATTTAAAAATACGTTTTGATCTGCATCCTAAAAGTTGAACTAAGCAACTGATTAAGATGCAGATTTTTATGGTTATTAAGGAATTAAAAAATGAATAATATAGAAAAGCTAAAAATGCACAGCCCTAATCTGACGGACAAAAACATTGCAAAAATCGCCGAAATTTTTCCTAACTGATTGGCTCCACTGATGCGCCGCCTCTATTAAAGCAGTCCCACGCCTTGCTGTTGCCATTGCGACGAAAGCGTAAGTGGCACTAACGCCAACACTTTTTCGCCCTTAATGCGTGCTTTGCTTAGCATAATATGTCCCACAAGATCTGCTTCCGTGTCATTCCTCATAGCTAGCCTGCAAAAGCCTTTCGCATCAACTGAACGATATAAGAAACGTAATTGACTATTCAACAATTAGTGACTCTCCGCCATTTTTTGCTCGGTATATTTCACCACATCTTTTATAACTTGTTTTTGCACGGCAGAAATCAGGGTTTGCATAGTGTCAAAATCGGGTTGGCCGTCTGGGGTGGCGAGGAGTTTCATTTTTATTTTCAAACTTTGTGAGCTTCTTAATTTTTTGCCATAAGAAAACTTCTTAAAGACGGATTTACTCATTGCTGTTGTTAAGAACAACATTATTTCTCTTGAATATTCATTTTCGGGTGGGTTCCAATAGACTCCTGTATCATCACCAGCCCCAAAAGCATAACTGCGATAAAACGCATTGCCAAAAATATCCATTGTGATGGCATTTTTAGGAAATTGAGCAACGGGGTTAGAAACATAATTAGCAACGCCTGTATTTGTCGTTCCTGCCATCACAAAAGGAATATCTCCAGAAATTTGATCTTCTTTCTTTAAACGTCTGCCCTGTTGTATATATTTAAACATCTGCTGAAAAGAAAACTCACGCCACAAGACGGTAGGTGTTTCTACCCCCCCCCCGCATATTTTTGGTGAAGATGTCAAGCACTTTTTCTTCTTTCGGGGTTAATTGATAGTGAGAAAGCCCCGTTGAGATTAAATAATCTTCAAGTTTTTTAATGCGTTCGGCTTCGAGTGCTTTAATAAAGGATTCCATAAATGGGAAGTCGATTTTACCTTCTGCAGTAATTGGAAGTGATATTTTTTCCTTGTTGAAACTATTTAGCCTGAATTGATTTCCATAGCTATATTTATTTAATAAAGATCTATGAATAATGGAAGATATAGCAATTTTTGCTGCTTTGCTCATTTCCGTTTTTTCGTAAAGAACTAAAATATTATCGTCAGCAGAAAATTCATAATCTCTATAAAATGAATTTCCAAACATATCAATAGTAATTTTAGAAGCTGGAAATATTTTTTGATCCAAATTTCCAATAAATTCAGCTACGCCTGTATTTTCAAATCCTGCTGTAACCAGTGCTCTTGTTCCACTTATTCGATTAGCGACAACTAGCCTTGTTCCTCTTATAGTCGTAAATAGATCTTTTAAGAAAAACTCTCCCCACTTAGCCTGTTCCAGTTTTTCGGCTAAGTGGCTTGGAACTTTCCCAAGTCATTTCCTCCGCTGTTTTTTAACAGATTGCTCACTTCCCAAGCGAGATAATCGGCAACGGTTTTTCTGAAGTCTTCTAGTTTTGGTGTACTGTCAATCGGCGCGCTTTGATTCCAATCTGCGCCGTTTTTGGGATCAATAGTGCCTTCATAATAGGTTTGGTTATCAAAAAACCGTCTGGTTTCTTCGCTTTGTCCAAAATGCACCAAATCCACCAAAGCTTCATAGCGTTCTTTAGCGTGGTCGGTGTCTTTGAGATTGACGCTGGCTTTTTTGCGATTGGTGCGCGTGTAGCCGTCATAGCTAAAATCAATAAATTTAACGGTTTGCTTGGTATGATGCGCTTCGCCGATTTTGAATACATAAATATTGGTTTGCACGCTGGATTTGCCAATAAATAGATCAACAGGCATTTTAATGCTAGCAATGAGGGTATTTTTTTCTAAAATTCGGCGGTTAAATTCGGTGGCTTTGCCACTGCCTGCGGAATTTTGAATAATCACTGCACCATAGCCTGTTTTCATTTTTTGAAAAGCGGCTTCAACAAATACCATGCCATTGCCTGCAGCGGAATAAGGTGGATTGAGGATAAAAGCCGTTGCAGGAAATTCTTTCTCTTTGTGGTCTCCCATTTCATATTTTCCAGAGAAATCTCGCACAGAGTCTTTATTGAGAATATTGCTTGAGCCGTCGCCCATTAAGATCATATTCAGCACGGCAAGCATATAAATGTTTTGCAAAATCTCAATCCCCAAAAGCTGTTCGGCTTTGATTTTGGCTTCTTTTTGACGTAATTCTTTAGGTGAAGTGATGGTATTTTTGGCATCAATGAGCATTTCATTCATTGCCGCCACCAGCAAGCCCGCCGAACCTGTGGCAAAATCCCAAACGTAACTGTCTTTATTCACTTTAGCGAGTTTTGCCAAAAGCGTGGCGACATAAGAAGGTGTTAAAACCACATCGTTTAATTTATCTTGCGTAAAGCCTAGCCAGGAGTACATTTCATTAAAGAGCTTGCCAGTAAAATCAGTGGTAAGACCGATTTTGTAATAAATACCCAAGTCATCAAAAACTTTAGAAAAAACGCGCTTTAATTGGCTTTCGCCATCTCGAATTTTATTCACATTTTCAGCCAATGCGGCATTAGAAAGCGTGCGGATAATCAGCTCTTTTTTATCTTGCGGAATGGCGCGCTCATTTAAGAAGTCCTCAATTTTGCGCATAAGGATTTTACCGTCTGAATCATTGCCTGTTGCATATTTTGAAGGCAGATCGCTTTTTTCTAGTGGTGCAACTTTGCCATCTACGCCCAATGTGGCAATGATAGTGGCTGCTACAAGATAAATACGGTCGTTTTCGCTTAGTCCTTTTTCTTCGTTATAAATATCGTTATTGAGCTTCACAAGGCTAGCATCAATTTCACGTTCTCTGGACTCTTTTAAGCGTTTTAAGGTCTTATCATCAAGACTTAATTCATCAATTTTTTCAATAAACGCTTCAAAATGTTCGCGTGCTAAAAAAGAAAAATCACTGTATTCACCGATTTTTTGTCCAAAGCCGAGATTGCTTTTTGAGACGTAATACACACCGATTTTGTGTTCAATTTCATCTTTGGCATTTTTACTGCCCGTCATTCCAATAGCAATTACATCGGTATAACTGGTATGGTGCAAAATAGCATTGGCATAATGAATTGCACCGTTAACGGCATAATTTTTAATGTTTTTATAGAGCGGCGCACCTTTGGCATCACGATTGGCGATTGTGCCATCACTGTCTAATTTTTCTAATTTGCTTTTCTCACCTTTGTATTCAATCAGTACGGGGAAATAACGTTTTTTCTTGTCTTGTAATAGCAATTTGGCATCAGGACGATTACCGCCTAGACCGCCATTTTTAGAAGCATAGTTTTCTAGGGCTTGATCAATTTCTGTATTGAGTGACTCTTGCTCAAGTTTGTATGGTAGATCATATTGTTTAAGCCAGCCATTGCCAAGCTCGGCGATATTTGGCTCGACAGACTGAAGTTTTTGTTTCATAGAAAATTCCTTATTTTTTAAATGCTTTGCACAGTTAAAAATGGCAAATGATAGCATATTTTGAAGGAAAGATTGAACAGGTTAAAGTGTATACGGTGTTTTTCTGCCTGTTCTGATTTTTTCTCACTGAACGGCATTATTATTGTTGGCACTACCTTGTTGCTGCTGTTTTTTCAGATGGTACACCATTTACTATGGCGTGGATTATTATGCGCTTTGCTATATTGATCTTTTTTATAGGTATTTGGGGAAGTCGAAGAAACTAAAGGTTAAGCCGATCTACATAAAAGCACAAAGACCGCAATATTTTGCGGTCTTTGTGTCATTTGCGTGAGGAAAGTTATTAACCGGCAACTTTCGGTAAATAACCGGCATCAATTAAGAACGGTACATTGATGATTAATAAGCCTAATACCAATGCTACCAATAGCCCGATGTTACCACCGATAACACGATATGGTAAATCCGGATATTTGCGTCTTAACATCCACGCCATACCTACCGGCAACACCAATCCATAGAAGGTGAACATTTGACCGGCATAAGTTAATACCGCTAAGAAATCGCGATAGAACAATGCAAATAATAAAGTCGGAACAAAGGTTAATAGGCTTAAAGTGAAGCGATTTGCCGTAATTCGAACACGTTTTAACAAATCGTCCAAACAGTCAACCAATGCCAATGATACTCCGAGGAAAGAGGTGATTAATGCTAAAGTTGAGAAGGTACGCACTGCACCACTGATTAAATCACTGCCGGTAGCTTTATAAGTTGCATTGACCAAGCCGTTTAATGTTGGGTCATTACGAATAATTTGCACGAATTGTGATTGCTCAAAAACACCGTGAGTTGCCATCTGCCACACAATATACGCCACCAACGGAATAGCGGTTCCGCCGATAATGGCAATGCGTAAACGGCGAATATCACCATCCAGATAATTGTTGATACTTGGAATAACGACGTGGAAACCGAATGAAGTGAAAAAGACCGGACTAGCGGAGATAATTAAAAAGTAATTAAGCGGTAAAGCACCTAAATTTTCCGCTGTTACTTTTGGCAACATTAAAAACAACACTAAAGCAAACGCAACAAGTTTAATCAGGAATAATAAACGGGTAAAACCATCAACGGCGTTTGTACCGATAGTTACTGCGATCGCCAAAATAACCACGAAGCCAATGATTGCCGCAGCGGAAGCGTGTTCACCGAAAATAGTTAAAAACGGTGCAAAAAGATCACCACCGCCCAAAGAATAGACGGTTAAGATAGCATACATAAAAATTACAAGAGATAAGGTTGCTAAAACCCTACCAACCATACCAAAATGTTGTTCAGCCAAGGTGGCTATTCCGGCATCTTTGCGTTCCGCTTTCTGATAAACCTCAACAAACAACAACGCACTATAAGAAAGCAAAGCCCAAAGGATAAAAAGTAATAATAAAGTGTAACCGAACCCCATTTCAGCGGATGTAATCGGCATCGCCAACATTCCTGCGCCGATGGTGGTTCCGGCGACGATTAAAGCACTACCTAACGTTTTATTTTTCATAATAAATTCTCTTTGAGAGTGGATGAGAGCCTTGATTGTATATAAAAAGGTTTACAATGTAATCTATTTTTTACAGTTTCCGATTTTCATTGTTTTAATAGCTTATTTTTTATTCTATTTGTAACGAATATCGGGACGAAACGAGTGAAAAGAATGATGTGATTTGCCTGTTCATCATTATGATTATTCGTTAGAATAAGCAGATTTTTCAGTTCAAGTTATAACATTTATAAAAGGTGAATGATGAAAGCCTCTATTATCAGTAAATTAGAAACATTAGATGAGCGTTATGAAGAGTTACAGGCGTTGCTTGGCGACCCTTCAGTAATCAATGATCAGGAGAAATTCAGAGCATATTCAAAAGAGTATTCACAGTTGGAAGATGTGGTGAAATGTTTTGCTCGTTGGAAACAGCTTAATAGTGATTTGCAAGAGGCACAAATTCTACTTGATGATCCGAGTATGAAAGAGATGGCGGAAGAGGAAATCGCCCATTGTACTCAAGGCATCGAAGAGAGCGAACAACAGTTACAGATCCTATTGTTGCCGAAAGATCCGAATGATGAATATAACTGTTATTTAGAAATTCGTGCCGGAACCGGTGGCGATGAAGCCGGTATTTTTGCCGGCGATTTGTTCAGAATGTACAGCCGTTATGCAGAAAGCAAGCGTTGGCGCACAGAAGTGCTGAGCGCGAATGAGAGCGAGCAGGGCGGATATAAAGAGATTATCGTCAAAATCAGCGGCGAAAATGTTTATGGTCAATTAAAATTTGAATCCGGCGGTCATCGCGTGCAGCGTGTGCCGAAAACGGAATCTCAAGGTCGAATTCATACTTCAGCCTGTACTGTAGCTGTAATGCCGGAATTGCCGGAATCTGCCTTGCCGGAAATTAATCCTGCCGATTTGCGTATTGATACTTATCGTTCATCCGGTGCCGGTGGTCAGCACGTTAATACCACCGATTCTGCGGTGCGTATTACTCATATTCCAACCGGTATTGTGGTGGAATGTCAGGATGAACGTTCACAACATAAAAATAAAGCGAAAGCGATGTCGGTGTTGGCATCCCGATTAGTGCAGGCGGAAGAGGAGCGTAAAGCCGCAGAGCAAGCGGATACTCGACGTAGTTTGTTAGGATCGGGTGATCGTTCCGATAAAATTCGTACATACAACTATCCGCAAGGGCGTGTTACCGATCACCGCATCAATTTAACTTTATACCGTTTGGACGAGATTATGAACGGAAAAATTGATGATTTGATCCAGCCGATCATTACTGAATATCAAGCGGAACAGCTTGCTGCTTTATCTGAAAATGAGTAATGCGCCCTTGAATTATCAGCAGTGGCTGCAACAGGCGGTTGCACGATTAAGTGTTGAGCAGAGTAGTGAGGACGCGAAAATAGATGCAAATGCCTTGTTGTGTTTTGTGACTGAGAAAAGCAAAGCACAAATTATGGCATTTGCGGAAACACGATTAAGTGAAGCGCAGCAGCAACGCTTGGAACTGTTGCTGCAACGTCGTCTGCAAGGCGAGCCGATCGCCTATATTCTCGGTGAAAAAGGGTTTTGGAGTTTAGATTTGTTGGTTTCGCCGGTAACGCTGATTCCAAGAGCCGATACCGAATGTTTGGTGGAAACCGCATTATCGCTATTGCAGCACTATTCAAGCGAAGCAGCGTTATCGATTTTGGATTTAGGCACAGGAACAGGGGCGATTGCGCTAGCGTTGGCAGCTGAATTAACACAACAAAAGCGGGCTTATCGTATTATTGGCGTAGATCGTGTGGCTGAAACAGTGTTGTTGGCAAAACAAAATGGGCAACGTAACCATTTAACCAATGTTGAGTTTATGCAGAGTGATTGGTTTTCATCCTTGCCGCCACAAAAATTTGATTTGATTGTCAGTAATCCACCTTATATTGCCGAAAATGATCCGCATCTTAAACAAGGGGATGTGCGTTTTGAACCGTTATCCGCATTGGTAGCAAAAAAAGAAGGATTAGCGGATATTGAACGAATTATCGAGCAAGCAACCACATTTATGAAGACCGGTGGATATTTGTTGATTGAGCACGGTTGGCAGCAGGCGGAAGCTGTGCAGGCACTGTTTAAGCGTTATAATTGGTGTGCGGTAAGAACCGTTTTAGATTATGGTGGCAATCAGCGCGTCACCTATGCAAAGTGGGATAGGTAGTATGGAAAAAAATAGAATAATAGAGAATGATGAGGCGCTTAGAATCGCCTTAGAAAGAGAAAAAGCAGGGAAATATTTATTAAATCAACTTATCTCTTTTAATCAAATTATTGATGCCGATTTCAAGAAAAGCAGTATCTATTCCAGATTAGGGCATTTGATTCGTGAATTCGGCAAATTTATTGACGGGGAAACAGATGTCAAAATGCGAGTACATCTGTTGCTTCAATTTTTTTATGGGGAAAAAGGCTTTTTTTGTGATCGTGAAACCTATTTTCACGCCTCCAATCTGATGTTGCCTCACGTCTTCGCCACTAAAGAGGGAACGCCGGCGGTGTTAGGGTCAATATTGCTTTTTATTGCCGCTAATTTTCATTTGCCGATACGTGGCGTGAATTTCCCGACACAATTTTTATTGCGCGTGGATGTGGATGATGAAGTCGCTTTTATCGACCCTTGGAATGGTAAATATGTTTCTCAGGAAACTATCCAAACGTGGTTGGAGGGCTATCTTGGCTTCGGCACCCCGTTATCGGAAGAGTATGTCGGTGTCGGTGATCTCATCGATTTGGAAGATCGGATGTATCAAGTGCTAAAAAGTGCGTTAATTCGTGAAGGGCGTAATGAACAGGCGTTAGCATTGATTGAACATCGTTTATCGGAAACACCTGACGATCCTTATGAAATTCGAGATCGTGGTGTGGTGTACGGCAATATGGAATGTTTTCATTTGGCAGTGCCGGATTTAACCTATTTCGTTGAACAGTGTCCACAAGATCCGGTGGCGCCGCTCATCAGATTGCAATTACAGGATTTAAAACATATTCCTTATTCATTTCAATAAGTTATAGGAAATATTTATGCAAAATAAAATGGTAAAGGTAGGCAATATCGAGATCGCGAATGACAAACCGTTTGTGCTGTTCGGCGGTATGAATGTGTTGGAAAGTCGTGATATGGCGATGCAAGTTTGTGAACAATATGTTAAAGTGACAGACAAGTTAAAGGTGCCGTATATCTTTAAAGCCTCTTTTGATAAAGCCAATCGTTCTTCGATTTACTCTTATCGTGGTCCGGGAATGGAAGAGGGGTTAAAAATTTTTGAAGAATTAAAGCAAACTTTCGGTGTGAAAATCATTACTGATGTGCACGAAATTTATCAATGCCAGCCGGTTGCTGAGGTGGTGGATATTATCCAATTGCCGGCATTTTTAGCTCGCCAAACCGATTTAGTGGAAGCAATGGCGCGCACCGGTGCGGTGATTAATGTGAAAAAACCGCAGTTTTTAAGCCCGGGCCAAATGGGAAATATCGTTGAAAAAATTAAAGAGTGCGGTAATGATAAAGTGATTTTGTGTGATCGCGGGACTAACTTTGGTTACGACAATTTAGTGGTAGATATGTTAGGTTTCAGCATTATGAAACAGGTATCGCAAGGTTGTCCGGTGATTTTTGATGTAACGCATTCTTTACAGTGTCGTGATCCATTCGGTGCTGCATCAGGTGGTCGCCGCGCACAGGTGACCGAATTGGCAAGAGCCGGTTTGGCAGTCGGTTTAGCAGGCTTGTTCTTGGAAGCACATCCGGAACCGGCAAAAGCCAAATGTGACGGTCCTTCCGCACTGCCTTTAGATAAACTTGAACCGTTTGTGGCGCAAATGAAAGCGGTGGACGATTTAGTGAAAAGTTTTGCGGAGTTAGATACTTCAAATTAAACAGAATTCGCCATAAATGCGATAAAAATGCGTTTAATCGTAACGTTAAATAAAGAGCATCATTTCCGACTAATATAAGGAGCCGAATATGAAAATTGTATTTTTAGACAGTACCGCTATTCCTAAGCATATCCCGATTCCTCGCCCGAAGTTTGAACACGAATGGGTGGAATATGAATATACGCCGGCGGATCAGGTGATCGAACGGATGCAGGACGCAGAAATTGCCGTTACCAGTAAGGTGATTTTTAGTCGAGAAGTGATGCAACAATTGCCAAAATTGAAACTGATTGCGATCACAGCGACCGGCACCAATAATGTTGATCTTAATGCCGCAAAAGAGTTGGGCATTGTCGTTAAAAATGTTACCGGATACTCTTCCGTTACTGTACCGGAACACGTGCTCGGTATGATTTATGCTTTACGCCACAGCTTGATGGGGTGGTATCGAGATCAGCTCACTGATAAATGGGTGGAATGCAAACAGTTTTGTTATTTCGATTATCCGGTAAAAGATGTAAAAGGATCAGTCTTAGGTATTTTCGGGCGTGGTAATTTAGGGCGTGAAGTCGGACGTTTGGCAGAACTGCTCGGAATGAAAGTGCTGTTCGCTGAACATCGTGGTGCAGAAACTGTCCGTGAAGGCTATACCAAATTTGAAGAGGTGTTGGCACAAGCTGATATTATTACCTTGCATTGTCCATTGACTGAAACCACACAAAATTTAATTAATCGTGAAACATTGGCACTTTGCAAGGACGGTGCGTTGTTGATCAATACCGGTCGTGGGCCGTTGGTGGATGAACAGGCAGTGTTTGAAGCGCTGTCTTCCGGAAAATTATCGGGCGCCGCATTGGATGTGATGCGTCAAGAACCACCGGAAAAAGGCAATGTGTTAATGGAAGCGGCGAAGCGTTTACCGAATTTATTGATTACTCCGCATATTGCGTGGGCATCGGATTCTGCGGTAACCACTTTGGTGAATAAGGTGACACAAAATATTGAAGAATTTGTCGCAACCGGCAAATAAGCATTGAGCTTACAACAGCTATAAATCAAAGAATGGGTGTGTTTTCGCACCCATATTTTTATTGGATTTAAATAAAACAGCTTTTTAGGGTAGAAAATAAGGAAAATTATGTCGGTAAACGTCCCATTAATGGTGGCATTACGTTATTGGCGTTCTAAAAGCGGCGATCGCTTCGGTCGCTTAGTGACGCGTTTGGCAGGTGTCGGAATCACTTTAGGCGTTATGGCATTAATTATTGTGCTATCGGTGATGAACGGATTGGAAAATTACCAGAAACAAAATGTACTGGAGAATATTCCGCAAGCGATCATTGCTCCGCAACAAGCGCCATTCTCGTTAACACAAGATCAACTGCCGAAATTACCGAAATTTGTGACTAAAGTTGTGCCGATTAATCGTGCAAATGTGATTATGCAAAGCAGTGATGGCTTAAGTGCAGCGCAATTAATTGGGGTACAACAGCGTCAGGATGATCCGTTACTAAACGGCATTAATGAAAAATTAACAACCTTGTTGCCGGCAGGAGAATTTAATCTGATCATCGGTGCACAGCTGGCACGTCAAAATAACTTGGTTGTCGGTGATAAAGTGCGATTATTGATTCCGGAAAACAGTGTTTATACACCGTTAGGGCGTGTGCCGATGCAGCGTTTATTCACAGTGGCAGCGATTTATCCTGACTGGAGTGCAGATAATCAGGTCTTTGCCGCTTTGCAGGATGTGGGGAGATTATTACGCTTAAAGCCGGATCAAGTGCAGGGGCAACGTCTGTTTTTACAAGATCCTTTCTTAATTACTGAATTACCGAACTATTTCCCACCTGATAAATGGCAGATTGATGATTGGCGCAGTCAAAAAGGGGAATTTTTCCAGTCGGTAAAAATGGAAAAAAATATGATGTCGCTGTTAGTCAGTCTTATTATTTTGGTGGCGATTGCCAATATTGTAACGTCATTAAGCTTAATGGTATTGGACAAACAGAGTGAAATTGCCATTTTACAAACGCAAGGTTTTACCCGTTTGCAGGTGATGGCGATTTTTATCTATCAAGGGATGTTGATCGGAGTTTTAAGTACACTGATCGGTGCCATATTGGGCATACTTGCCACAATTTACCTCACGCCGATGCTCAGTTGGTTTAATCCATTAGGTTTCCCGTTACCGACCGCAATAGATGCGGCACAAGTTACCGTTATCATTTTATTTTCATTAACTTTATCTTTTATTTCAACGCTTTATCCGGCATATCGAGCAGCAAAAATTGAACCGGCGGAGGCGTTACGCTATGAGTAAATTTATGACAGATACCACTAATCAGACACAACCTTTGTTGGCGTGCCGGCAGCTTTCTAAGACTTATCAAGAGGGCGACAAGGCAACGACTGTGTTACAGAATATCTCTTTTCAGTTATATCGAGGCGATTTAACCGCCATTGTCGGCAGTTCCGGATCAGGGAAAAGTACGTTATTGCATCTGTTGGGCGGATTGGATAAACCCTCTTCGGGCGAGGTTTTTTTAAACGGTGCGCAACTATCGACACTTTCCGATCGTCAAGTGGCGCAGTTACGCAATCGCCATTTAGGATTTGTCTATCAATTTCACCATTTAATGGCAGATTTCACCGCATTGGAAAATGCAGCAATGCCAATGTTGATTGCCGGAAAAGATCGCCAAGAAGCGTACCAACAGGCAGAAGCGATGTTAAAAGCGGTAGGCTTGACTCATCGTATTAATCATCGCCCTTCGGCATTGTCAGGTGGTGAACGACAACGCGTCGCTATTGCCAGAGCGTTGGTGAATAATCCTGATTTAGTGTTGGCAGATGAACCGACCGGCAATCTTGACCAAAAAACAACAGAAAATATTTTTGAATTAATTCAACAACTTAATCAAGAGAAAAATATTGCCTTTTTATTGGTAACACACGATTTATCGTTAGCAGCGAAGTTACAGAAAAAATATCTGATGCGTGACGGCATACTCAGCATTGAGGAACATTTATGATGAATACGCCGTTTTTTATCAGCTGGCGTTATCAGCGAGCGAAACAGAAAAATCGCTTAGTTTCATTGATTTCGTGGTTTTCAACCTTAGGCATTGCGTTAGGCGTTGCCGTTTTAATTATCGGTTTAAGCGCAATGAACGGCTTTCAACGAGAATTGGATCAACGCATTTTGGCGGTTGTGCCACATATTGATATCAGCGGTTATCAAAAAGAGCCAATTCAAAATTGGCAAAAATTAGTACAAACGTTGCGCACGAACAGCGAGGTTAAAGGCATTTCGCCTTATGTGACTTTCACGACTTTGGCGGAAGCCGGCGGTAAATTAAAAGTGATTCAAGTGAAAGGCGTTGAACCTCAATTATTGCAACAAGTGAGTGCAGTCGGGCAATTTGTATTGGATGGGCATTGGCAAACTTTTTCCAAACAGAATCAAGGCATTATCTTAGGTTATGGCATTGCCAAAGATCTCAATGTTAATGTCGGCGATTGGGTATCTTTATTGGTGTCTAACCAAAATCAGCAGGAACTCAACAAAATGACACAACCGCAACACCATCGTTTGCAGGTTGCCGGTATTTTGCGTTTAGACGGGCAACTCGATCACAGTTATGCTTTTATTCCGTTGGCATTGGCGCAGCAATATCTTGATTATCAACCCACACAGGTAAGCGGTGTTGAGATTGCCGTTCATTCACCTTTTGCTGTCAATGAGTTTGATTTTTCCGCACTGGCGGATTATCCGCAAGCCTTAACCGCACACAGCTGGATTGAGCGTTTCGGTTATATGTATCGTGATATTTCATTAATCAAAAGCGTGATGTACCTCGCAATGGTGCTGGTGATTGGCATTGCCTGTTTTAATATTATTTCCACCTTAATTATGGCGGTGAAAGATAAACAGGGCGACATTGCCATTTTGCGCACATTAGGGGCGAACAGTAGCTTTATCCGCCGAATTTTCCTTTGGTATGGTCTATTTTCCGGAATGAAAGGCTGTTTATGGGGGATTATTTTAGGCATTGTGGTGGCACTGAACTTAACCGAGATTATCTACGCGATTGAAAAAATCTTCCATACTAAAATTTTATCGGACGGCGTCTATTTTATTGATTTTATGCCGAGTGAATTGCATTTCACCGATGTTGGTTTAGTTTTTGTAGCCACTTTGCTGTTAAGTTTGCTTGCTTCACTTTACCCGGCAATTCGTGCGGCAAAATTACAACCGGCAAAAGTTTTAAATAATCATTAAAAAAGTGTTGAAAATAAAACTCCATATGCTAGTATTTGCACTAGTTTAGTAGTACATAAAAACAAGAGAGTAATTAAATGGCAGTGATTAAAAAAGATATTCGTATTGAAAACGATGATGTCCGTATTGCAAAAGTAGAACAACTCCTTCCACCGATTGCCTTGTTGGAAAAGTATCCGGCAAGTAAAACGGCAGCAAAAACCGTTAAACAGGCGCGTCAAGCAGTGCATAACATTTTACACAAAGAAGATGATCGTTTATTGGTTGTTATCGGGCCTTGTTCAATTCACGATCCTGAAGCGGCATTGGATTATGCGAAACGTTTAAAAGTGTTGCGTGAAGAACTCAAAGGTGAATTGGAAGTGATTATGCGCGTCTATTTTGAAAAACCGCGTACAACAGTGGGTTGGAAAGGGTTAATTAATGATCCGCATCTAGATCACACCTATGCACTGAATGATGGCTTGCGAATGGCACGTAAATTATTATTAGACATCAACGATCTCGGTGTACCCTCTGCCGGCGAATTTCTCGATATGATCACACCACAATATATTGCTGATTTTATGAGCTGGGGGGCAATCGGCGCAAGAACGACCGAATCTCAAGTGCATCGTGAATTGGCTTCCGGCTTATCCTGTGCGGTCGGTTTCAAAAACGGCACCAACGGCGGCGTAAAAATTGCGCTTGACGCTATCGGTGCCGCAGAAGCAGGGCACTATTTCTTGTCCGTTACCAAATTCGGTCATTCAGCGATTGTTGCCACCAAAGGAAATAATGATTGCCATATTATTTTACGTGGCGGTGATAAAGGTCCGAATTACTCAAAAGAACACGTTTTAAAAGTGGCAAATGACATTGAAAAAAGTGGCAGAATTCCGCACGTAATGATCGATTTTAGCCACGCAAACAGTTCAAAACAGTTTAAAAAACAACTTGAAGTGTGTGATGATGTTTGTCGTCAATTAAGCGAAGGTTCAACACATATTTTCGGTGTAATGGTTGAAAGTAATATTGTTGAAGGTCGCCAAGATATTATTGACGGCAAAAAATCACTGGTTTACGGGCAAAGCGTTACTGATGCTTGTATCGGTTGGGAAGATACCGAAAAAGTGTTGTATGATCTCGCAGCAGCAGTAAAAGCCAGACGAGCAAAACTTGCTTAATTATTCTCAAAAGATGGGGTGAAATATTCACCCCAAATTTTTATCCTATAAAAATTATTCTCTTCCCGGAAGTTTTTTCCAAGTGACTTCATTGCGTAAATAGACCGGTTCGAGTGCGGTGGCAGAGATGGAGTTATTTTGGGCATAGGCTAGTTTTGCAAGAGATAACATATATTTAGCGGAAGGTAAAGTGATGTTGCTCTCTTTGGCAGAAACAGCGGAAAGCTCGGGATATGCCGCCCAACCGGTGCCGACTTTAAGTGCATTTTCATAGTTTGCAGTTAATTGTGAAAGCAAATTTTGTGGCGCAATCACTTGTTCTTCAATAACGGTTTGCCAATGATCATATTGTACGCCGTTTATCGTAACGGCTTGATATTGCAGTTGTGAAAAATAGACCTCATTCATTCTGGCATCAATAGCACTTAGCACACTTTGCGCTTGTTGTTGTTCATAAGCGGCTTGTGCCATAGCGGTTAATGTTGAGACAGGGTAGAGCGGTAAATCTGCGCCCAATGCCAACCCTTGTGCAACGGAAACGCCAACACGCACACCGGTAAAACTGCCGGGGCCACGCCCTAACACAATGCCATCCACTTGAGTCAGTTTAATGTCGGATTGTTGCAGTAATTGATCGATCATCGGCAAAATACGCTGAGTATGTGTGCGTTGTGCGATTTCATCGAAAAAAGTCACTTCATTGTTAAAAAGTAATGCAACGGAACAGGCTTCAGTTGAAGTGTCCAATGCGAGTAAAGTTGGTTTCATTCTGTTTTATCCTTAATTTTTTGCAAAAAATTGATGACTTTAGTTAAATCCCGAGTGCGTTTTGCCGGTGGCAGGCTTTGTAAAAATTGCTGGCCATAAGGGCGCGTTACAATACGCGAATCACAAATGATGATCGCACCACGGTCGTTAATATCACGAATTAAACGCCCAACGCCCTGTTTTAAGGTAATAATGGTCTCAGGAATTTGAATATCATTGAAGGGATCACCGCCTTGCAGACGACAATCTTCAATGCGTGCTTTGAGCAGCGGCTCGTCCGGTGAAGCAAATGGCAATTTATCAATAATGACCAAAGAAAGCGCATCGCCACGCACATCAATGCCTTCCCAAAAACTTTGGGTTGCGACAAGAACGCTGTGCTTGTTTTGTGTGAATTGTTGCAATAATTTGCTTTTATTGGTTTCGCCTTGCAATAACACATTTAACTGACTGTGTTGGCGAAAGTAATCGGCAAAGCCTTTCATCATAAAAATTGAGGTGCAAAGCACAAAACAGTTGCCTTGATTAGCTTCAATAATCGGCAACAGCATTTGGGCTAATTGTTGTAGCGTGTTGCCACGGTTGCTTGCCGGCAGAAAACGTGGAATGCAGAGCAGTGCCTGTTGTTCATAATTGAACGGGCTATGCAAAATTTTCTTCTGTGCGTTGATAATGCCTAACTCGGCAGCGAAATGGGAAAAATTATCACCGGAATCCAGTGTGGCGGAAGTGAAAATCCACGCTGCTTGCTGTTTTTCCAGCTGTAGCTGAAATTTATCGGCAATGGTTAATGGCGTGATGTGCAGGCTAAACTGTTTGCCGAATGTTTCAAACCAGTAACAGTAGCCGACTTGTTGCACTTGCGCTAAACGGTCGCTGAGTTTGATTAAATCCTCAATGCGTTCGATAATGCGATCCAAGGTTTCGTTACGTTTTTCCCCTTTTTTCGCCACTTCCAACAGAAATTTCAATTTATCCTGTAATTGTTGGAATGCTTTGGCAATTTCAGTGTTGGAAAAGAGTTGGCGTAAATCACCACGTTGATTATCCAAACCAAAGGTTAAGCGGAAATCCTGTGTGATTTTTTCCAATAGATCGCTTGCTTTGCCTAATTGCGTCATATCTTTCAGTTCAGAGCGGTAAACCAGATTAATATCACGGCAAAGCTCAAAAATTTGGCGTGAGCTAAGGGTTTCACCGAAATATTGGCAGGCGACAGTCGGCAGTTGGTGCGCTTCATCAAAAATAATCACATCGGCATTCGGAATAAGCTCTCCGAAACCGTTCTCTTTGATCGCCATATCGGCGAAAAAGAGATGATGATTGATCACCACTAAATCGGCTTCAATCGCTTTTTGTCGGGCTTTCAACACAAAACAATCTTTATAAAAAGGGCAATCTGCACCAAGGCAGCTTTCTGTGGTGCTGACCAGTTGCGGAATAATGGCACTGTCTTCCGGCAAGGCATTACATTCGCTTAAATCGCCGGATTTGGTAGCATTGCGCCATTTTTGCACCGCTTTTAAATCTTTTAATAGCGAACGATCACCTAAAATGCCGCGATGGTAAATTTTATCCATTCGATCTAAACAGAGATAATTGGCTCTTCCTTTAAGCAGTGCGATTTTACCGCTGAACTTCATCGCTTTAATAATAGTGGGTAAATCGCGTTGAAATAGTTGATCTTGTAGATTTTTAGAGCCGGTGGAAATAATGGTTTTTTCTTTATTGAGCAGTGCCGGAATTAAATAGGCAAAAGTTTTGCCGGTACCGGTGCCGGCTTCAACAATGAGTTGTGATTGTTTTTCTATGGTATTTAATACGGCTGTCGCCATTTCAAGTTGTTCGCGGCGAGGCTGAAACTTGGCGATAGATTTACTGAGTAAGCCATCGGTGGAGAAAATTTGTTGTAGTTGTTGGATTTTTGACATTTTTACCAGTAATTTTTTAGAAAAGTTTTAACTATCTCAATAAATGAAAGGATTTTCAGATTATAACTTTTTTTCACGCACTAATCGATCTATGCTAACGCCAATATTTTTCGATTAGTTTTTGAGGTATAAATAATGACATTTTCGCTGTTAAACAAAATGCAGTTTATTGAACAGATCCATCCGAATATTTCGCTACAACGCTACAATGAAATTTCAATGATTGTGGTGGAACACGAAAGCGGTCGGGCGATTGTTTCGTTACAGGGTGCGCAGTTATTAAGTTGGCAACCTAAATATGCGGCGCAGGATCTATTATGGTTGAGCGATGCCGAACCTTTTAAACAGGGGGTGGCAATTCGTGGCGGTATGCCGATCTGTTATCCGTGGTTTGGAGCAAATGGCGAACCGGCACACGGTTTTGCGCGCTTGCGTCAATGGGTGCTAAGTGATTGGCAAGTGTCTGAACACGAAGTGAAGTTAATTTTTGGCTTGTATTCTGAAAATAATATTGCGATTGCTCGGGTGAGAATGTCATTTTCCGAAGACTGCCGTGTTAAATTTACGCAATTAGATAACAGTGAAGCACAAGTGGCGTTGCATACCTATTTTAATATTGGTGATATTGAGCAAACGACGATTTTCGGCTTGCCAAAACATTGCTTTGATTCGGCAGCCAAAGAGGAGATTGATGTGGCATCACCATTGTCAATTCGTCAGCATACAGATTATATCTATTCCGGCGAAAACCGTATTAATCATATCGAAGATAAAGCGAATGCCCGTTTTATTGAGGTGGAACACCATAATGCGAGCAATGTGGTGGTGTGGAATCCGTGGCACAAAGCCACCAGTGCAATGAGTGAACAGGGATATCGCACAATGCTTTGTGTGGAAACCGCACGAATCGATCAAAAGATTAAACAGGGCGATGCCATTGAAGTGCGGATTGCACAGCAATAATTCAGAAAAATCTGTCTAACGGTGAATTAATGCGGTTAGACAGATTTTCATCAAAATTATTCTTTCCAAACAATATGATATTGCCGATCCTGCTCTTGATGTGAAATCAAGATTTTGGCAAAAACATCATCCATTTCATCATTATCATTAATTAATCCGACCCAAACTTCAGCAAACTCCTCCGGATCAATCAACACGCCGATTTCATTGTCCCAATCATCACTGGTTTCAACCATTTCAACCGCACCACGTTGTTCAAATTGCAGGTTAAATAATAAAATATCAGCCGGATCAAGATTTTCCGGTGCCATTTCAAGAAAAATATCATAGGCGATATCAATTGCCGTATCCGGATCGAGTTTTTGCATTTCAGTCATAAAAATACCCTTTGTCAGTGAAATTAAACGAATAGTTCATAAATATGAACATCTAAAAATTGTTGGTGTTTATAGCCGACCTGATGCAGCGTACCGACTTTATTGAAACCAAACTTCTGATGCAAACTAATGCTTGCCTGATTCGTGCCGGTAATTAATGACACGATTAAATGGGTGGCGTTATCTTTTTTAGCCAGATCAATCACCGCGAGCATTAATTGTGAAGCAATACCTTGTCGGCGCGCGGATGGGGCAATATAGACGGAAAGTTCAACTGTTGAATTGTATGCGGCTTTCTCTGCATAGCGAGAAAGTGAAGCATAACCAAGCACTTCACCGTCTTGTTCAGCAACCAACAGTGGATGATTATTTTTGTTATGTTCATCAAACCAACTTTGTCTTTCAGCTAACGATTTAGGTTGCAAATCAAAAGTGGCAACGCCATTGAGGATTTCGTGGTTATAAATCGCCAATAATGCCGGCAGATCTTGCTGTTGTGCCGGGCGAATAAGAGTAGTAGGCATCTTTTTCTCCTTTTGTTATTTCTGCTGTAACAACTGTAACATCGGCAACAGATCCTGTTCCAACCATTGCAAATTGACATCCTCTTGGCGAATACTGCGTTTCAGCAACAGAATCATTAAGCTATCATACAGTGTTTTTTCATCAAGCAGTTCTAATTCCTGCATCAGTTTTTGCATATTTTCGATATTTTGTTGATGGTCGAGCTGCCGTTTTTTTACCGCACTGAATGCCATTTGCGGATGGCATTTCAACGCTGCCAAGATCCGAGAGATAAACTCATCGCGCAAAATACCGTTTGTCAGAGTGCTTTCCAGCAACCATTTTTTCAGTTGCTGTTCGCCCTGATCGGTTAATTGATACTCTTTGCGATCGGGTTTTCCCTGTTGGAAGTGCAACGAAAAAGAGATTAAGCCCTGTTTTTCTAATAAATTTAATTCTCGATAGACCTGTTGGTGTGTTGCTTGCCAGATTAAGCCATAAGTTTGCGAAAATTTTTTACTGATGTCATAACCGGTGGCAGCTTGATGCGCCAGAATTGAAAGTATTGTGTGAGATAACGCCATAACTGTTTAGGATAAATAAGAATGGGCAATATTCTACTGAATTTAGGCGAATTTATACAGTCAGAAAAAACGGCAGCCATTTGCTGCCGTTTTGTTGCTCCTGTTTTGCTAAAAACTAACCTGTATTACGCATTCCGGCAGCAATACCGGTGATGGTAATCATCAACGCCTGTTCCAAAGCGTGGTTATTTTCACCGCTGCGTAAACGGCGCAATAATTCCACTTGCAGCAAATTGAGCGGATCAGTGTAAATGTTACGCAGTTTGATCGATTCGGCAATCCACGGCAGATCTGCCATCAACCGATCTTCGTGTGACAGTGAAAGCAAGGTTTGAATATCCGCTTTTAGCTGTTCACGTAATGATTCTCCTAAGTACCATAGATTTTCCGGCACTAAGCGTTGATCGTAATATTCGGCTAACCATAAATCGGTTTTACTGAATACCATTTCAACCATTCCGATACGCGTGGAGAAAAACGGCCAAGATTTACACATTTGTTCAATGGTTGACCTTTTACCCTGTTCAAATAGGGTGCGCAATGAAGCTCCGACACCAAGCCACGCCGGCAACATTAAGCGATTCTGCATCCAAGCAAAAATCCAAGGAATTGCACGTAAACTTTCAACGCCACCGGTTGGATTTCTCTTTGCCGGACGTGAACCAAGCGGCAATCTTGAGAGTTCCTGCTCCGGTGTTGCAGCACGGAAATAAGGCACGAAGTTGGCATTTCCACGAACGACTTGACGATAGATTTCACAAGAAGTATCCGCAAGTTCATCCATAATTTCACGCCAAGCCTGTTTCGGGTTGGGTGGCGGTAACAGATTGGCTTCTAAAACGGCACTGGCATAAAGATCTAAGCTTTGCACCGCCACTTCCGGCAATCCCAATTTGAAGCGAATCATTTCACCTTGTTCGGTTACACGTAAACCATTTTTCAAAGATTTAGGCGGTTGAGAGAGCAGAGCAGCGTGAGCCGGCGCGCCGCCACGACCGATAGTCCCACCGCGACCGTGGAACAGGGTCAATTCAATGCGACGATCTTCACAAAGATTGACCAGTGCTTCTTGCGCACGATATTGCGCCCACGAAGCCGCTATCATTCCGGCATCTTTGGCAGAATCGGAATAGCCGATCATAATCATCTGTTTGTTATTGATAATGCCGCGATACCAACCGATATCAAACAGTTGTTGCATTACGCTTTCAGCGTTATCCAAATCATCTAAGGTTTCAAATAATGGCACTACCGGCAGCGCATATTTAATGCCGGCTTCTTTTAGCAACAGATGCACTGCCAACACATCAGACGCAGTACGCGCCATTGAAATAATGTAACAAGAGATAATGCCTTGCGGCTGTTGTGCCACAATTTTGCAGGTATCTAAAATCTCTTTTGTTTCCGCAGAAGGGTGCCAATCTTGCGGAATTAACGGTCGGCGTGAACTTAATTCACGCACGAGAAATGCCTGTTTATCATCTTCACTCCATTGTGAATAGTCGCCTAGCCCGATGTAGCGTGTAATTTCAGCAATAGCCTGTTGGTGGCGTGTGCTTTCTTGACGAATATCCAACCGAGAGAGGGTAACGCCGAAACAACGCACTCGGCGTAAACAGTCAAGTAACAAGCCGTTTGCGATAATTCGCATTCCGCACGCACAGAGTGATTGATAGCAATCATATAGCGGTTGCCACAACTGTTCATCAGTGGTAATAATCTGTTCCGGATTAATGGTTGGTGTACGGTTAGCCAATTTATCATCAAAATAGTTGAGCGTATTGTTAAGACGAACACGCAGATCTTTTACCACCGCACGGTAAGGCTCTTCGTGATTGCCATATTTTTGTGTAAATTCGGCAGAACATTCAATCATTGAAAGCTCATCAGAAAGCTGCTGAATATCGGTAAGAAAGAGTTCCGCCGCTTTCCAGCGAGCCAAATAAAGCACTTTTTGCGTCACTTCGGCAGTAACAAACGGATTACCGTCACGGTCGCCACCCATCCAAGAGGAGAAACGGACAGGGGCTAAATCAACCGGTAATTGGAATTGTAAATGTTGTTCCAAATCCTGATTTAACTGGCGTAAAAATTGTGGTACCGCAGACCATAAGCTATTTTCAATAACGGCAAATCCCCATTTAGCTTCTTCAAATGGAGTAGGGCGTTGCGTGCGAATTTCATTGGTGTGCCAAGCCTGGGCGATTAATTGCAACAGACGGCGTTCAATTTGTTGGCGTTCAAGTGCGGTTAAATCGGCATTTTCCAATTTACGCAGGCAGTTATTGATCTCAACATATTTATGCACCAACGAGCGACGAGTCACTTCGGTCGGGTGGGCAGTTAATACCAGCTCAACCAACAGTTGTTGAACGGCTTCAATTATTTGCTGTTTTGAAATGCTGTTATCCTGTTTTAAACGGCCAAGCAAGGCGGCGATAGAACGTTCCGACATCACCTCATCAGTATGATGACGGGAGATGGTTTGGTATTGTTCGGCAATATTCGTGAGGTTTAAAAATTGACTGAAAGCACGAGCCACCGGAATGATATTATCCGGTGAGATATTTTCTAATGTTTGTAACAGTTGTTGGCGTGCCTGTTCATCGCCGGAACGAGAGCTTTTTGATAAAATTCTTATTTTTTCAATAAGTTGAAGAATATCATTCCCTTGAGCATCGCTAATGGTTTCGCCCAGAAGATGCCCAAGCATATTAATATTGTTGCGCATTGCAGAATATTGTTCGATCATTGTTGTACCTCATTTCACTTTCGATAGTGGTAGATATAACAAAAAAGAGAGAATAAGGTCAAACGATAATTAATTTATTTAATAAAAAAATTGGTTTGTTAGATTATTTTTAACAAAATATTTCTTTTTTTAGACATAATTTTAGAAAAATTACAATTTTTAGTAGGGATTAAGATAAAAACGGAGTGGTTGAAAATGGCACTAAGTGAACAGTTTTGGCAACAAAAAAGTTTATTGGAAATGAGTGACGAAGAGTGGGAAGCATTATGTGACGGTTGCGGTAAATGCTGTTATCGAAAGTTTATTGAAGGAAGAGGTAAACGGCAACGGCTCTATTTTACCCGTATTGCTTGCGATTTGTTGGATTTAGAAACTGGGCGCTGTCAAAATTATAGCCAACGTTTTAAATTGATGCCGGACTGTACTAAATTAACCAAGAAAAATTTGCCTGATTTCACGTGGTTGCCGAAAACCTGTGCTTATCGCTTGCTGTATGAGGGGATACCTTTACCTGATTGGCATCCGCTGTTGGTGGGGAATCAATCTGAAATGCATAAAGCCAAAGTGATGATCACAAACGGCATTCACGAACAGGATGTGATTGATTGGTTTGAGTTTGTGGTGGATGAGTTTTGACTCGGTTGAATTGTAAATTTTATATGCTGCTATGTCATAAAAAAGTCGCTCGATGAGGAGCGACTTGATCTAATCAGTGATTAAAGCACTTTCACAATGCTTTCACATAAGTAATCGATATTTTGTTCGGTAATACCGGCGACATTGATACGACCGGAACGAACGGCATAAATGGCAAATTCTTCTTTTAAGCGATCAACCTGTTCAGGGCTTAATCCACTGAAAGAGAACATACCGTTTTGTTGAATGATGAAGTCGAAATTCTGTTTTGCACCGTGTTTAGCAAGCAATTCCACAAATTTTTGACGCATTGCTTTGATTCTGCCACGCATTTCATCCAATTCAGCAATCCATTCCGCTTTTAGCTGTGCGTCATTTAACACAGTGGCAACAGCACTCGCACCGTGAGATGACGGGTTAGAGTAAAGGGTACGAATGATAACTTTAATTTGGCTGAATGCTTTGGTAGCCACTTCTTCATTGGCAGCAACAAGGGTGAATGCTCCGACACGTTCGTTGTATAAACCGAAGTTTTTGGAATAAGAACTTGCTACTAACAATTCTTGATGGTTTGCGGCAAAAGTGCGTAAACCGACAGCATCTTCTTCCAAACCGTTGGCAAAGCCTTGATAAGCAAAGTCGAATAACGGCAACCAGCCTTTTTCAGCCGACATTTTTGCTAATGTTGCCCATTGTTCCGGTGTCGGATCGATACCGGTCGGGTTGTGGCAGCAGCCGTGGAATAACACGACATCACCTGCTTGCGCATTTTCCAAATCGGCGATCATTCCTGCCCAGTCTAAACCGTGAGTCGCTTTGTTGTAATAACGATAATCACAAATATTCATTCCGACCGCTTTAAAAATGGCGTTATGGTTTGGCCAAGTCGGTGCGCTGATCCAAACATTTTTTGCTGAAGTTTGACGTTTAATAAATTCAGCGGCAATACGCAATGCACCGGTACCGCCAAGGCTTTGTGCTGTTTTCGCACGTTTATTTTTGACAATGTCGTGATCAGCACCGAATAATAAAATTTGTGTTTGACGATTAAAATCAGCTAAACCGTCAATGCCAAGATAGTTTTTGGTATTTTCATTGGCAAGTAGACGTTTTTCAGCCTCTTTTACTGCTTTAACGATAGGGGTTTGACCGTTGGCATCTTTATAAACGCCGATACCAAGGTTAACTTTATTACTGCGTGAATCAGCTTTAAATGCTTCACCTAAACCAAGAATAGGATCAGCCGGAGCGGCTTCAATATGTTCAAACATCAGATTTTCCTTCTACATAATTGTTGTGTTAACAGTGTGCTAGTTATACCGTTAAAGCGTTGACTTTGACAAGTGTTTCTAGCGATTTAATTTCATTTTATGCAATTTGTAATTGCTGTTTTGCCCAAGCTAAACCGGATTGGTAATCGTCCGGCAGTAACGGTTCAAGTTGGTTTAAAATCTCTATCAGCTGCATATTATCAGGATGTGCAATATTGATATGCCCCAATTTTCTGCCGGCTCTCACCTCTTTGCCATACCAGTGTAGTTGAGAATAAGGTAATGCCAACCACTCTTTGTGATGTTCGGTGCCGATAATATTGACCATTACGGTCGGCATTCTTGCGACTAATTTTGGCGTCGGTAAATTCAATAATGCGCGTAAATGAAGCTCAAACTGGCTGATATTTGCGCCTAATTGTGTCCAGTGTCCGCTGTTATGTACACGTGGCGCGAGTTCATTGATCAACAATTTATCACCCACCACAAAACATTCCATCGCCATAACACCGACATAATCCAAATGTTGCATAATTTTACCAAGCATACGTTCCGCTTCAGCTTGCATCGGATGCGGCTTGGTTGATGATATAACACTGTAACGTAAAATGCCTTGTTGCTGTAAATTTTGCGTGATTGGATAGAAATAGGTACGACCATCGGCGAATCTGGCACCAACCAAAGAAACTTCACTGTCAAAAGGAATGAATGCTTCGGCGATAGTGTGGTCGAATAACGCTTCAGTAATCACATCGGTGTTATGTTGATCGACAATCCATTGACCACGACCGTCATAACCGCCGGTACGACGTTTTACGACCACTTTTTCACCGACATTTTGCCAAACCTGTTGCCACGAAGTTTGTGCGGTTAAATGTAGCCACGGCGAAGTGGCGAGTTCAAGCTGATCAAGCAGCTGTTTCTGAGTAAGGCGATCTGCCAGACGGGCGAAGGTATTTTTATTGATGAAATTCGGATGAGAAGAGAGCAGATCGGTGAGTGGTGTTTGCTCCCAACGTTCGATTTCCGCTGTTACTAATGCCGGTTGCTCCAATTCAAACACAGCCTGTTGGAATGCGAGCGGCACCACATTAATATCTAAAGGTGCGCCGGCATAGCGTAACATTCGACCTAATTGTCCATTGCCTAAAACATAAATTGTTGGATAAAGAGAACTTTTTTGCATAATTATTGCTCGATAACGCGTGGATCGGGATGATTTAATACATCATCAGTTTGTTGTTGACGGAATTGACGTAAACGATTGCTTAAATCAGCATTAAAAACAGCAAGAATTTGTGCTGCAAGCAAACCGGCGTTTGCCGCACCGGCAGGGCCAATAGCCAATGTGCCGACCGGAATGCCTTTAGGCATCTGTACGATAGAATAGAGGCTGTCTACACCGCTCAACATTGAACTTTTTACCGGTACGCCAAGTACAGGAACAAGCGTTTTAGCGGCTAACATTCCCGGCAAATGCGCTGCACCGCCGGCGCCGGCGATAATGACTTTATAACCGTTTTCAGCGGCAGTTTCGGCAAATTGGAATAATTTATCGGGAGTGCGGTGGGCGGAAACGATTTCAACGTGATAAGGAATTTGTAATTGATCGAGAATATTGGCGGCTTCTTGCATGGTGTTCCAGTCGCTCTTGGAACCCATTACAATCGCAATTTCAGTTTGAGGCATAACATAATTTCCTAGTAGTGAATTTGAGGGCATAAGGATAGCATTTATTGCTAAGCAGTGAAATATAACAATCACATTTGAATTGAAATCAAAGATAGCGGCGATAGGAAGAAACCATTGAAAAACCTTGAAATCAGATTGCAACTTGAGGAATAAAACTTTATCCTAGCACACGTTTTTTTATATTTTATGGATGGAAGATTTATGTTACCAAAAGCTAAATATCGGAAAGATTATAAAAAACCTGATTACACAATTAGTGATATTTTTCTTGAATTTCAACTCGATGCGCAGCAAACCAAGGTCACGGCAAAGAGTTTGGTGCATAAATTAAATCCGGAAGCAACGAAATTACATCTTGACGGGCAAAGCTTGGAGTTAGTTTCGATCAAACTGAACGATGAGCCGTTTTCGCAGTATGAAAAAGTAAATGACGGCTTGATTTTGGATTTGGGCGAGATTGTACGTGACAAATTTGAATTGGAGATTGTTACCTTAATTTCTCCGGCAAAAAATACATCGTTACAGGGTTTGTATCAATCCGGTGAAGCACTTTGTACTCAGTGTGAAGCGGAAGGTTTCCGTCAAATTACTTATATGTTGGATCGCCCTGATGTATTGGCACGTTACAGCACACGCATTATCGCCGATAAAGCGCAATATCCGATTTTGCTTTCTAATGGTAATCGCGTTCGTCAAGGTGATTTAGATAATGGATTCCACTGGGTGGAATGGCAAGATCCGTTCCCAAAACCAAGCTATCTTTTTGCGCTGGTGGCAGGTGATTTTGATGTGTTGCGTGATACTTTCACCACACGTAGCGGTCGTGAAGTGGCACTGGAACTTTATGTTGATAAAGGTAATTTAAATCGTGCCGATTGGGCGATGGCAAGTTTGAAAAAAGCGATGAAATGGGATGAAGATCGCTTTGATCTTGAATATGATCTTGATATTTATATGATTGTTGCTGTTGATTTCTTCAATATGGGGGCAATGGAGAATAAAGGGTTAAATATCTTTAACTCTAAATTCGTATTGGCAAACCCACAAACCGCAACCGACAACGATTATCTTGATGTTGAAAGAGTGATTGCCCACGAATATTTCCATAACTGGACAGGTAATCGTGTGACTTGTCGTGATTGGTTCCAACTTAGTTTAAAAGAGGGCTTGACCGTTTTCCGTGATCAAGAGTTTTCATCCGATACCGGTTCTCGTACTGTAAATCGCATTAATAATGTCAAATTCCTACGTGCGGTGCAGTTTGCTGAAGATGCCAGTCCGATGGCACACCCAATTCGCCCGGAAAAAGTCATTGAAATGAATAACTTCTATACCGTTACTGTTTATGAGAAAGGGGCAGAAGTGATTCGTATGATTCACACTTTGTTAGGCGAAGAAAAATTCCAAGCAGGAATGAAATTGTATATTGCCGAAAATGACGGAACAGCGGCAACTTGTGATGATTTTGTGTCGGCAATGGAGCGAGCTTCCGGAGTCGATTTAACCCAATTCCGCCGCTGGTATAGTCAATCCGGTACGCCGGAATTGAACATCACCGATGAGTATGATGCCAACACCTTGACTTACCGTCTGCATATCAATCAGATGACACCGCCGACATTGGATCAGATGGATAAAGTCAATCTGCATATTCCGGTGCGTATTTCTCTCTATGATGAAGCGGGGAAAGCGTTGCCGTTAAAAGTGCAGGGCGTTGAATTAGATTCCGATGTGTTGAATGTAACGCAATATGAACAAACTTTTGAATTTTCACCGGTATACAAAAAACCGGTGCCGGCATTATTAAATGAATTTTCTGCGCCGGTGAAATTGGAATTTCCTTATAGTAAACAGCAGTTGATTACGTTAATGAAATTTGCGGAAAACGGTTTTATTCGTTGGGATGCAAGTCAAATGTTGTTGGCTAATGAATTGCGTCAAAATCTACAGCATTATCAACAAAATGAAAGCTTACAACTGTCGGAAGAATTTATTCAGGCATTGCGTTATTTACTGGATAATTATGATCAGGATATTGAATTAACCGCGTTAATTTTGACGTTGCCGAAAGAAACCGAATTCGCGGAATTGTTCAAAACCATTGACCCGACAGGTATTCGTGCGGTGCGTAGCTTTATGCAGAAAGCGATCGCTTCAGCATTGAAAGATCAGCTGTTGCGTTTATATAACTTCACACAACAGGATGAGTATCGTATCGATCAACAAAGCATTGCTTTGCGTAGTTTCAATAATGTCTGCTTGAGTTATTTAGCCTTTACTGAATTGGGGAATGCGTTGGTTTATAAACATTACACTCACGCTAATAATATGACCGATACGTTAGCGGCATTAGCAATGTCGACTCAAGCACAATTAGCTTGCCGTGATGAATTGTTGGCAGATTTTGAGCAAAAATGGCAACACGATGGCCTAGTGATGGATAAATGGTTTGCGTTACAAGCGACACGTCCGGATGACAATGTGTTGGAAATTGTGCAGCATTTGATGGAACATCCAAGTTTCAATTTTAATAATCCAAACCGTTTACGCGCATTAGTGGGCAGTTTCTGTTCACAAAATCCAAGTGCTTTCCACGCCATTGATGGTTCAGGTTATCGTTTCTTAGTTGATATTTTGATGCGATTGAACAGTTCAAACCCACAAGTGGCAGCACGTTTAATCGAACCGTTAATCCGTTTGTCACGTTATGATAATCAACGACAAACCTTGATGAAGCGTGGTTTAGAGCGTTTACGAGAAGTGGATAATCTTTCTCGTGATTTATTTGAGAAAATCGATAAAGCATTGCAATAATGGTAAAGAGAGGCATTAGCCTCTCTTTTTTCTAGGTTAAATATTGTTTAAACATTACAGTTAACTATCCAGCGAGGTGTACGAGTATGTATCAATTAATCCGCAAAGTCTTATTTTCGTTAGATGCGGAAAAAGCCCACGAATTAACCATTCATCTGTTGGGCGCAGTCGGTCGCAGTCCGGCGAAATGTTTGCTTGAGAAATATTTGCAAGTTGCAGGCACGCCGAAACAATGTATGGGAATTACCTTTAAAAATCCGATCGGATTAGCAGCAGGAGCGGATAAAAATGCTGAAGCGATCGATGGTTTCGGGGCATTAGGTTTTGGCTTTATTGAGGTGGGAACAGTAACGCCGTTGCCGCAACCCGGTAATGCTAAACCACGTCAATTTCGTTTAATTGCAGCAGAAGGAATTATTAATCGCAACGGTTTTAATAATAACGGCGTGGATCAAGTAATTGAGAATATTAAGCGATCACGCTATGACGGAACGTTGGGAATTAATATTGGTAAAAATACTTTTACGCCGGTCGAAAAAGGGCGAGATGATTATTTGCTCTGTTTAGAAAAAGTATATCCGTATGCTGATTATATTACCGTCAATATTTCATCTCCGAACTCTCCGGGATTGCGTCAATTACAATATGGGGAGTTATTGGAAGATTTATTAGCGGCATTAAAACAGAAACAAAAAATATTGGCAGCACAGCAGAATAAATATGTGCCGATAGCGTTAAAAATTGCGCCGGATTTAAACGAAGCGGAGTTAGTGGCGATTGCAGACAGTTTGCGCCGACATCAATTTGATGGCGTGATTGCGACTAATACTACTTTATCAAGAGATACGGTCGCCGGTTTAGAAAATGCCGATCAACAGGGCGGATTAAGCGGCAAACCGTTACAAGATTTAAGCACAAAAATTATTGCGCGGTTATATCAAGAATTAAAAGGTGATATTCCAATTATTGGCAGTGGCGGTATTGATAGTGTGGAAAATGCACAGCAAAAAATAGCGGCAGGTGCAGAATTATTGCAAATTTATTCCGGTTTAATTTATCACGGACCAAAATTGGTGCAGGAATTAGTAAAAAATATTGCATAATAAAAGAAATTTTAAAGAAAAGTGTTATTTAAATCGCACTTTTCTCTTTTTTTATCATATAATCAACAGCATTATTATTTTATTTTTAGGTAAGTTATTTCTATGGCATTCGATAATAAGTGTAAATGGAGCTATGACAGTGAACGTGATCGTCTCACTGCGATACTGCCTAATTATACGATTATTGAAACAACGCTGAATAAAGAGGTGTTGAATAGAGATGGAATGGGGAGCACTAGCTTTGAAGTGGATGACTTTGATTTGGTCAATCGCTTTATTGATGTTCTAGCGCCATTGCAATTATCGGAAGATATTTGTCATCAATTAGCTTATAGTGCCGTTGCCTGTCGCCATTTTTTATTACCTAAACAGCAACAAAATTGGTTTTTTAGTTTACTTGAACAATCTCAAATGCCGACAGACATTGGTTTGGCAAAATGTCTGATTTCGCAAAGTCAGATGTGGGCAACCTTGTTAGTTGCCGATATTGAAGAAAATATTGCCAGCGTGATTGTTTTAGATGAACAGATAAAATTACCGCATTCTCAACTTCAGTTCGGTGATGTTTTCCGGATTAATATTAATCGACTTGAATCGCTGATGATTGAAGTTTCCGCACCGCAAGCAATATTCCAACAGTACGCATAATTAAATTAAGAGCATAATGCAAAAGTTATCACAAATTTCTGCAACAAAAATTGATCTTCACTCTCACAGTAATGCTTCAGATGGCGTATTGTCGCCGACAGCACTCATTTCACGCGCCAAAGAACAAGGCGTTGAGGTGTTGGCATTGACCGATCACGATACGGTGGATGGCATTGCTGAAGCAAAAACGGCAGCTCAACAGCAACAGATTACCTTAATCAGCGGCGTTGAAATTTCGACCGTGTGGCAAGGCAAAACCATTCATATTGTCGGGCTTGGTTTTGATGAAACACATCCGGCAATGACGGAATTGTTACAGCGACAAGCGCAGTTGCGCTATGCCAGAGCGGTGGAAATTGGCGAAAGGTTTAAAAAATTTGGATTGGAAAATGCTTTTGCCGAAGCGCAGGCTTTGACCAGTGGTGAAGTAACACGAGCGCATTATGCACGTTATTTAGTCAATATCGGTATGGTAAGCAATGAAGGACAAGCCTTTAAGCGTTATCTTTCACAAGGAAAACCTTGCTATGTCAAAGCAAATTGGTGTGATATTCCGACCGCGATAGAGGTTATCCATCAAGCCGGTGGTATTGCGGTGGTGGCACATCCGATGCGTTATCAGATGACAAATAATAAAATCCGCACGCTGATTGAGGATTTCCAACAGTGGGGCGGTGATGCGGTCGAAATTGCCGGTGGCGTTGATCACAATCAGCAAAAAATGTTAATTCAGTGGTTGGACAAGTTATCACTGTCTGCTTCTGTCGGTTCAGACTTTCATTATCCGTGCGGTTGGATTGAATTAGGCAAAAACTTAACTATTCCTGAAAATGTTAAAACGGTTTGGCAACGATAGTGTAAATCTTTTGTGATTTTAAGATTGAATGCGTTATATAATAAGCCGTTTTTGTTGTCACAATACAGGAGAGTGTTATGAGCCAGTTTTTCTATATCCATCCGGACAATCCTCAACAACGTTTGATCAATCAGGCTGTCGATATTTTACGTGACGGCGGTGTCATCGTTTATCCAACGGATTCCGGCTATGCGTTAGGTTGTATGCTCGGTGATAAACACGCAATGGATTGCATTATTCGCATTCGTAAATTGCCGGAAGGGCATAATTTTACTTTGGTGTGCAGTGATCTGTCGGAGTTATCCAATTATTCATTGGTGACCAATACCATTTATCGTTTGATCAAAAATAATACGCCGGGACGTTATACCTTTATTTTAACGGCAACTAAAGAGTTACCAAGACGTTTAATGACATCCAAACGTAAGACGATTGGTATTCGTGTGCCGGATAATAATATTGCGTTGGCATTATTGAAAACATTAGGTGAGCCGATTCTTTCCTGTTCATTGATGCTGCCGGGCGAGGAGTATTTCACCTTATCCGATCCGGAAGAAATTCGTAATTTGTTGGAAAATCAAGTGGATTTAATTATTCACGGCGGTTATCTTGGACAAGATCCGACCACAGTAGTCGATTTAACGGTTGAGCCGCCGGTGATTTTAAGAGAAGGCAGCGGCAGCATTGAACCTTTTATTTAATCATTAGACGTCTGTGAAGACGACAAGGAGATTTATGCAACTCAAGCAAGATGAGAAAAAAAACACAGGCAAAATTGTCGGTGAAAAATTACAAAAAGTATTGGCTCGTGCCGGAGTCGGATCGCGCCGTGAGGTGGAAACGATTATTGCAGCCGGACGTGTGAGTGTAAACGGCAAAATTGCCTCACTAGGCGATCGTGTCGAAGTGAAAAACGATACCAAAATTCGTGTTGATGGTGAGCTGGTTTCATTAATTGCTGCGCGCAAAGATATTTGTCGCGTGTTGATGTATTACAAACCGGAAGGAGAACTTTGTACTCGTCACGATCCGGAAGGGCGTGCGACCGTTTTTGAGCGTTTGCCGCAAATCAGCAATGCTCGTTGGGTGTCGGTTGGACGTTTGGATATTAATACTTCAGGCTTATTATTGTTTACTACCGATGGTGAATTGGCTAATCGTTTAATGCATCCGAGCAAAGAAGTTGAACGTGAATATTCAGTGCGTGTATTTGGTCACGTGACAGAGCAAATGTTGGCAAAACTGCGTAAAGGTGTGCAGTTGGAAGACGGCCCGGCAAGTTTTAAAAAGATTTCTGCACAAGGTGGGCAGGGAATGAATCAATGGTTTTCTGTAACCTTAACGGAAGGGCGAAATCGAGAAGTGCGCCGTTTGTGGGAATCGCAAGGTATTCAGGTGAGTCGATTAATCCGTACCCGTTACGGAAACATTGATTTGATGAAAGGCTTGCCGCGTGGCGGTTGGATTGAATTACCGTTAGAAAAAGTGAACTATTTGCGTCAATTAGTTGATTTACCGCTCGAAACGGAAAGCAAAGTGGATACTAAAAATTCACGTTCATTCAAATCAAACCAAATTCGTAAAGCAGTTAAACAGCATTCACTTAAAAAACGTTATCAAACACGTTAAAGCAGTATTAAGGGAGGAAGAATGAAGTTACAGCAATTACGTTATATTGTTGAAATTGCAAATAATAATTTAAACATTACTGATGCGGCAAAGTCACTTTATACTTCCCAACCCGGTATTAGTAAACAGGTTAAATTGTTAGAAGATGAGCTGGGATTGCCAATTTTTGAGCGCAACGGTAAACATATTCAGAGTTTAACGCCGACCGGAGAAAAAATTATTGCGATTGCTCGTGAATTATTGGTGAAAGAGCAGAGCATTAAAGCAATTGCTGATGAGCATAAACGTCCGGATGTCGGGACTTTGCGTATCGCCACCACCAATACGCAAGCGCGCTATAAATTGCCGGAGGTGGTGAAAAAGTTTGTCAAACGTTATCCGGATGTGAGTTTGCATATTCATCAAGGTTCACCGCAACAAATTTATGAGTTGTTGCTTTCAGGTGAAATTGATTTGGCGATTATTACTGAAGCGCAATATCTATTTGAAGATGCGATTTTGTTGCCTTGTTATATGTGGAATCGTTCCGTCATTGTGAAGAAAGATCACCCATTGGCGAAGGTGGAACATCTAACCATAGAAGAGCTGGGCAAATATCCGCTCGTAACCTATATTTTCGGTTTTACCGGACGTTCCGATCTCGATTATGCCTTTAATCGTGAAGGTATTTTGCCGAACACTGTTTTTACAGCGACAGATGCGGATGTGATCAAAACCTATGTGCGTCTTGGTTTGGGCGTTGGCATTATGGCATCGATGGCTTACAGCGATCAGGATAACGATTTGGTTGCGATTGATGCCAGCCATCTTTTCAAAGCCAGTATGACGCAGATTGCATTCAAAAAAGGCTCATTTTTACGCCGTTATACTTATGATTTTATTAATATTTTTGCACCGCATTTAACACGTTCTCAGGTGGAAACCGCTGAACAGATTCGTGATAATGATGTTATCCGCAAAATGTTTGATGATGTTGAGTTGGAATATCTCTAAAAGTTGAGATAAGCAACGACAATTATGCAGAGGACTTTTCTCTGCATAATTTTTTAACAAAATGATATTCTTCCCTCCATTTGATTATAAAACCCCTCCATTTTTGCAAAAAAGTGAGATCTTGATCTCAAAAAAAAATTATTTTGCTTGTTCTTGAGATGACATAAGAGTAAATTACACCCATTATGAAGTCTAACTTCTATTTTAATAAAATTACTGGAGTTTATATGTCAAATTTGAGTCAAGAAGAGATTTTAGCAGCAATTAAGCACGGTTTAATTGCTTCTTGTCAACCGGTCGATGATGGTCCAATGGATCATCCTGAAATTGTCGCTGCAATGGCGCAAGCTTCGGTGATTGGTGGTGCGGCAGGTTTGCGTATTGAGGGAATTGATAATTTAAAAGCAACAAGACCAACGGTGAAGGTGCCGATTATCGGTATTGTTAAACGTGATTTGCCGGACAGTCCGGTGCGAATTACCCCATTTTTAGACGATGTTGAGGCATTAGCAGCGGCAGGAGCGGATATTATCGCTTTTGACGGCACGTTCCGTACACGCCCGACAACGATTGAAGAAACAGTGAAAAGAATTAAAGCGCTGGGCAAACTTTCAATGGCAGATTGTTCCACTTTTGATGAAGGAATGTTCTGCCAAAAATTAGGTGTTGATTTGATTGGTAGCACAATGTCCGGTTATACCGGTGGTGCCGTACCGTCAGAGCCGGATTATCAATTAGTGATTGATCTGGCAAAAGCCGGTTGCCGCGTGATGGCGGAAGGGCGTTACAACACACCTGAACTGGCAAAAAAAGCGATTGAAATCGGCGCGCATTCAGTTACGGTCGGATCAGCATTGACTCGTTTGGAACATATCGTCAGCTGGTTTGCGGATGCAGTCAAATCAGCAAAATAGGGAGAAACCTATGCAAATTTTAGCGTTAGATATCGGTGGTACCAAAATTGCAACAGCGTTGGTTAATAATGGGACGGTAACTTGTCGCCGTCAAATCGCAACACCGATACAAAATGTGGTTGATGAGATGCATAAGGTCTTGGCGGAGATTGTACAGCAGTATCAAGGGCAATTTGACTGCGTGGCGGTTGCTTCCACCGGCATTATTAATAATGGCATCTTAACGGCATTAAATCCGAAAAATTTAGGCGGATTGGCAGAGTTTCCATTAAAAGAGAGCATTGCGCGTCATACCGACAAACCGATCGGTTTATTAAATGATGTACAGGCGGCGGCTTGTGCCGAATATAAAGAGCAGAATGCTGATCAAGTGGAAAATTTTGTTTTTATTACCGTTTCTACCGGGGTTGGCGGTGGCATTATTTTACAGCGTCGCTTATTAACAGAACCGAACGGTGTGGCAGGACATATTGGCCATACATTGGCTGATCCGAACGGACCGATTTGTGGTTGCGGACGACAAGGCTGCGTTGAAGCGATTGCTTCCGGACGTGCGATTGAAGCGGCAGCCAGCGTTTGGGAACACCCTTGTTCACCAAAAGAGGTGTTTGAGCGTTTTCGGCAGCAGGATGAAAAAGCGACTGCATTGGTGCAGCGTTCAGCGAAAACTATCGCTAACTTAATTGCAGATTTAGTGATTGGATTGGATATTCAAAAAGTGGTTGTCGGTGGTAGTGTCGGTTTGGCAGAAGGTTATTTACCACTGGTGAAAAGTTATTTGCAACAACAGCCTAAATTTTATCAATGTGCGGTCGAACGAGCGTTTCACGGGCAGGATGCCGGCTTGATTGGCGCAGCGTGGTGGGTTGAGCAGAATTTAACAACATTAAAATAAGGAACAGATATGTTTATTGGAGATTTGACAAAAGCGGAATATAAATTGGGTTTGCCGAAAGTGATTGCAGAGGCTTTGGATCATTTGCAGACACTTGATTTAGCAGATTTGGAATTGGGTAAACATAATATTACCGATCAAATTTATATGAATGTAATGGAGTTTGATACCACCGATGCCGGCAGTAAAAAAGCGGAAATTCATCGTCAATATTTAGATATTCAAGTTTTAATCAGCGGTAAAGAGGCCATTCAATGTAGCCCTGTTTATCCTGATTTATCACTTTATACCGAATATGATGAAAAAGATGATTACCAATTAACACCGGATATTGATGCCAAAAGTGAAATTGTGTTGCGCCCGAAAATGTTTGCGATTTTTCTTCCTTATGAACCACATAAACCGGGCTGTAATGTCGAAGGTAAAGTGCAACATTTGAAAAAATTGGTGGTAAAAATTCCGGTTACCTTGCTTTAAGTAAAGGGAGGCGTTATGTCTGAAAGCGGAAAAATTCTTGATACGATTGGCGCATTGCAGACCAGTTTGACGAAAACGGAAAAGCGAATTGCGGCGGCAATTTTGGCTTCACCGAATTTGTTAAGCCAATCTTCTTTGTCGGAAGTTTCGGAACAACTCGATGTTGGTGAAGCGACTTTTATTCGATTTTGCCGGACACTCGGCTTTAAAGGTTATACCGATTTCAAATTAGAGCTTGCGATCGAATTGGCGACACAAGAGAAGCAGAACCAAACCTTGTTGGATACAGAAGTATCGGAAGAGGACAACGCATTTGAAATTGCCAAAAAATTACAAACTGCGTTGGTGAATGTGGTGGGTGAAACCATCAATTTGCTTGATTTTGATCAGTTGGATCAAGTGGTTAATGAACTTTACAAAGCTAAACGTATTTTCTTGTTCGGTGTCGGTTCATCAGGCATTACCGCTGAAGATGTAAAACATAAATTAATGCGCATCGGCTTGCAGGTGGATGCAACCACGAATAACCACTTTATGTATATGCAGGCTTCGCTGATGAAAGCGGGAGATGTGGTGATCGGAATTAGTCATTCCGGTTATTCGGAAGAGATCATCCGTGCGTTACGCATTGCCAAGAAAGCAGGCGCAAAAACAGTGGCGTTAACGCACAATTTACGTTCGCCAATTACCGAAGAAGCGGATTATGTTTTGATTAATGGTAATCGCCAAGGGCAAATGCAAGGTGATTCAATCGGTACAAAAATTGCGCAGCTGTTCGTGATGGATCTGATTTATGCGTTGTTGGTGCGTAAAGAAGAACAAAAAGCGATTAAAGCGAAACAGAAAACCATTAATGTTATTTTGGAACAACGAATTAAATAACTCTGTTAATAAAGGAAAATTTTATGAAAAATTTAAAAGGTATCTTCAGTGCATTATTAGTTTCTTTTAATGCGGACGGCTCAATCAATGAAAAAGGATTGCGCGAAATTATCCGTTACAACATTGATAAAATGAAAGTGAACGGTTTGTATGTCGGTGGCAGCACCGGCGAAAACTTTATGCTTTCAACCGCAGAGAAAAAAGAGATTTTCCGCATTGCCAAAGATGAAGCGAAAGATGAAGTGGCATTAATTGCGCAAGTTGGTAGTGTTAATTTACAGGAAGCGGTTGAGTTGGGTAAATATGCAACTGAATTGGGTTATGACTCTCTTTCTGCGGTAACACCTTTCTATTACAAATTCAGTTTTGCTGAAATCAAAAACTATTACGACACCATCGTGGCGGAAACCGGTAATAATATGATTGTTTACTCGATTCCGTTCTTAACCGGCGTGAATATCGGTGTGGAACAGTTTGGTGAACTTTATAAAAATCCAAAAATTATTGGCGTAAAATTCACTGCCGGTGATTTCTATTTATTGGAACGTGTACGTAAAGCTTATCCGAACCACCTTATCTGGGCAGGTTTTGATGAAATGATGCTTTCCGCGGCGGTATTGGGCGTGGACGGTGCAATCGGTAGTACCTTCAATGTCAATGGTGTGCGTGCAAGACAAATTTTTGAATTGGCTCAACAAGGTAAGATCGAAGAAGCTCGTCAAATTCAACACGTTACCAACGACTTGATCGAAGGCATTTTATCTAATGGACTTTATCTTACTATTAAAGAGTTGTTGAAATTGGACGGCGTGGATGCCGGTTATTGCCGTGAACCGATGACCAAAGAATTAACTCCGGAAAAAATCGCATTTGCGAAAGAGCTAAAAGCAAAATATCTTGCTTAATAGTGCCAGAAATAGAAAAGAAAACCGGTGGAAACACCGGTTTCAGACTGCTGACAAACCTCTAGACATACCTCTAGAGGTTTGATCTAATAGGCATATCGAAAAAAGGAAATGCCTATGCTCAAAAATACACCCTCACTCCAATATGAAATCGAGATGATAAGTCTCGAACAACTCGTTCCAAAAGACCACCTTGTCCGTAAAGTCGCGAAAGCCATCGATTTTGAATTCATTCGTGATGAAGT